>NZ_AP022826.1:0-331719 GCF_014466985.1 Nitrosophilus labii | reverse complement strand
TTTTTCCTTTATTATTATCTTTTATAATCGCTTCTTTTTGGGGATTTTATGATAAATTTGTATTAAATCAATATATGAATATTCATTCCGTAGGACATGTTAACCATTCTGCAATTTATATAATCTTTATGTTTTCACTCTCTTTAGTCTTTTTTTTAAAAATAAATGATATTAGACTTAAAGTTTTGTTTTTTTTCTCTACCTTTATTGCGATTTTTGGCATATTAAACACTGGAAGTAGAGCAGCAATTTTCACTTTTCCTATAATCTATTTTTTATATCTAATAATTGATAAAAAAATGAATTTAAAAAACATATTGTTTTTTATTTTTTTGTCTTTGATTTTACTAGCGATTTTTTATTTTTTACTACAAGATTCAAGACTATTTATGAAAATTCAACAAGGACTTTGGCCAAGCTACAGAGATGTTCTTTTTAAAACTGCTATTTTAAAGTGGCTAGATGGAGATTTACTATTTGGCATAGGACCAGGTAATTTTATCAATATTAATATTCACGACTATTTTCCATA
Organism: Nitrosophilus labii; assembly: GCF_014466985.1. Classification (NCBI taxonomy): domain Bacteria; kingdom Pseudomonadati; phylum Campylobacterota; class Epsilonproteobacteria; order Nautiliales; family Nitratiruptoraceae; genus Nitrosophilus; species Nitrosophilus labii. Next base: position 331,187 of record NZ_AP022826.1, on the reverse strand, counting down.
CTCTCCATTTGAACGAAATTCTCATGCACATAACACCTTTACAAATTTTCTTGTTGAAAGAGGAGTGTTAGCTCTCATTTCATATCTAATATTTTGTTTTACAATATTTTATAAATTTATTAAGCATAAAAATTTGGACATTGTACAAGTATCTATATTAATATGGGTTGCAAATATGATAATCTCTTTAGCTAACACTACTTTTCATCATGAAAATGCTATGCTGTTGTCTCTTATTTGGGCTAGTACATTGAATTATATAGAAAATAAAAATAAAGACAATATCCTTTTATGATTAGTTTCATCCGTCAAAAATATACTCCCTACGGAGGAGCGGAAAGATATCTTGAGAGACTTACAAAAGTTTTAAAAGAAAAAGATATCGATTTTGAGATCATACATGCAAATTTTCCAAATTGGCTTCCTTCTTGGATAAAAGCTTTACTTTTTAATAGACAAATTTGCAGCAAAAAAAATAAAAAGTTTTACTTTTCTCTAGATCGTATCGCCTGCCCCGATATATACAGAGCAGGAGACGGGGTCCACAAAGAGTTTTTAAAAACTAAAGGTATATCTTTAAATCCACTTCATCTAACATATCTCTATCTTGAGAAAAAAGCTTTTCTAAACGCAAAAAAGATCATAGCAAACTCTAATATGATAAAAGATCAAATCCTCAAAAATTACAATGTTCCTCCTGAAAAAATAGTTGTCATCTACAACGGTATAGAGATAAAAGAGTTTGATAAGATTGAGTCTAGAGTCCTTCTTTCTAAAGAGTTTGGAATAGATAAAGATATCAAAATTATCCTATATGCCGGAAGCGGTTTTAAAAGAAAAGGAGTTGTGGAGTTTTTACAGACTTTGGCATTGCTTGAAAGTGATTTTCACGCTTTTGTTCTTGGTAAAGAGAAAAATATATCAAAATATAAAAAAATGGCAAAAGATTTGGGAATTGATGCAAAAGTTACCTTTACGGGTCCAAGAAAGGATATCGACTATTTTTACGCGGCTTCCGATATATTTTTATTTCCAACTCACTACGAGCCCTTTTCCAACGTTGTTTTGGAGGCTATGAGTTTTGAAAATGTAACGTTTACTACGGCCCAAAATGGCGCTTCCGAGATATTACCTAAAGAGTTTATTTTAAAAAAACCAAAAGATTTTTCGGTTGCTAAAAAGATAGATTTGTTCTTAAAAGATGAAGAAAAACTCAATAAAACGCAAAAAAAGATGAGAGAAATTTCAAAAAACTTTACCATAGAAAAAAATGTCCAAAAAACGTTAGAGGTTATCTATGAACTTGTCTAACCCTTCAAACTTCAAACTTCAAACTTCAAACTTACTTATCGAACTTCCCACATGGCTTGGTGACACTGTTATGGCAACACCGGCTATCGAAAATCTCATACAAACTCTAAATCCTAAAGAGATAACTATAGTAGGAAGTTACGTATCTACCGAAGCGTTAAAACACCATCCAAAAATAAATAAAGTTTTCATCGACGAAACCAAAAAGAGTAAAAATCGCCTCTTTTCAACATACAAACTAGCTAAAAAAATCGGTTCTCATGATATCGCAGTATCTTTTAGAAGCCACTTTTTTTCTAAACTTCTACTCTTTTTAACAGATTCAAAAAAAAGATTTTTTTATTCTCCTTCAACCTTCAACCTTCAACCTTCAACCTCTTTGCATCAAGTAGAAAAGTACAACTACTTCATAAACTCCGTTTTTAAAACAGATCTACCGCCCAGCGACTTAAAACTCTATCTTAATCCTTACCACCTTATCACCTTACCGCCTTCTCCTCTATTAGGTATAAATCCAGGCGCAACATACGGAAGTGCAAAAAGATGGTATCCTCAAAAGTTTGCAAAAGTAGCGGCTACCTTCTCGGATAGATTTAATATAGTAATTTTTGGAGGCCCAAACGAAAAAGAGATAGCAAAAGATATAGAAAAAGAACTCAAAATATTGGGTATTAAAAACTATATAAATTTAGCCGGAAAAACTACTATAGAAGAGTTGATGGCAGCAATCTCAAAACTGGATCTTTTTATAACAAACGATAGCGGACCTATGCACATAGCGGCAGCTTTTAAGATACCAACTGTTGCTATTTTTGGCCCTACCGACTATACTTCCACTTCCCAATGGGAAAACCCAAAAAGTAAAATAGTCACTCTAAACTTGGACTGCTCACCCTGTATGAAAAGAGTCTGTCCGCTAAAACATCATAAATGTATGAAAGATTTAACTCCAAATATGGTTATAAAAGCTGCAAACGAGTTAATCTAAAAGACTTTCTCTTTTTAAATAAATTTTTATATCATTAAATATTGATTTTAGATTTGCATAACCCCACATAGCTTTTTTAAGATTTTCCAATCTCTCTTCATAATCTAACGGATATTCGTGCGATATATCATTTCTAATTTCTCTTAATCTATCCCAAGTTGTAGCATCTTTTATAATCCCCAATTTTTCCATTTTATTTAACACATCTTTCATAGGAATAGAATAGTTATCTATCTCTTTCAAAGCATATAAAATCTCTTTAAAAAGCTTTGCTCCCATACTGTCTTGTATTTTTGCATACCTAAATAAAAAACTATTTACAATCCTTTCTTTTTCAATATTTTCATATATTTTTTCATTTAAATCCATTTTTGTTAACTCGTCAAAGTCAAAATCAGTTTTTTTAAAAAGTTGTTCAAGCATAAAAATTTTCTCTTTTAATTGCTCCATAGCAATATTCCCTCTTTTTTAGCAATATCATCTATTAACTTTCTTTTTTTCTCAGGATAATGTAAAACTATATCTATTTTTTGTTCACCTATTATTTTTTTTAAACATACCAAAAAATCTATTTTCATCATGAAATCAGGTTTTTTTGGAAGTTCAATATACAAATCGATATCTCCACCCTTTTTTGTATCATCAACTCTACTACCAAAAAGATAAACTCTACCCTCTTTGATAATATCTTTAGCACATTTTCTAATAGCTTCTATCTCAAATTCTGTCAATCTCATTAAAAATTCTCATCAATAACATTGCATATAATATGACCTATCATAATATGCATCTCTTGGATACGAGGTGTTTCATTTGATGGAACAACAATATTTGCATCACATAAAGCAGCCATTTTCCCACCATCTCTACCGCTTAACCCTATAGTTTTGCACCCTTTTGTTTTTGCAATTTCCAAAGCTCTCAAAACATTTTCGCTATTTCCGCTAGTACTTATACCTATAGCTACATCCCCTTCGTTCGCTAAGCCATCTAACTGCCTTGCAAAAACTTCCTCAAAGCCGTAATCGTTTCCTATAGCCGTTAAAGCGGAAGTATCTGTTGTTAGGGCAATAGCCGGCAAAGAGCGTCTCTCTTTTTTAAATCTCCCCACAAGCTCAGCCGCAAGATGTTGAGCGTCAGCCGCACTTCCTCCGTTTCCAAAAAGTAAAATCTTTTTTTGATTTTTTAGTGCCTCAACACAGATTATCGAAGCGGTATATATATGAAACTTTAACTCTTCAACAACCTTTTCAAAAGTTTTTAAATGAGACTCAAAATCTTTTTCTATTATTTCCAACATTTTTTTCCTTTATTCGTAAAAGTTTAGTATATTTAATGTATTAGAATATTGAGAAATAATATACCAATATACAAATATACTAGTATACTAATTCGACTTATTTCTCACTTTCTCAATAATCTTACTCGTACTCTTACCTTCAACAAATTCTATAAGTTTTACCTCTTTTGCTATATCGCTACCGACTATCTCTTTACCTTTATAATCGGCTCCTTTTACCAAAATATCAGGCTGAATTATCTTTATAAGCTCATAAGGAGTATCCTCTTTAAAAATCACAACAAAATCCACCACTTCCAAAGCTGCTAGCAAATAAGCTCTGTCATACTCAGGATTTACGGGTCTATCATCACCTTTTAATCTTCTAACGCTTTCATCGGCGTTAACGCCTACTATCAAAACATCGCCCAATTTTTTAGCTTTTTCAAGATATTTCACATGCCCTATATGTAAAATATCAAAACAGCCGTTGGTAAAGACAATCTTTTTATTTTTACTTTTTAGATATTCAACGACTTTTTTGATCTCTTCAAAGCTTTTTATTTGCTCCTCGGAACTACTTTTATGCAAAGAGCTTTCATACTCTTCTATCTCTTCTAAAGTAGCAGTAGCGCAACCAACTTTTCCTACAACTACTCCGGCCGCAAGATTGGCAAACCGCGCGGCTTCTTTTAAACTCTTTCCGCTTGCAACCGCAAAACCCAAAGCCGCCAATACCGTATCGCCAGCTCCCGTAACGTCATAAACCTCTTTAGCTACGGTAGGGATTTTAACCATCTTATCTTCAAATATTGCCATTCCCTCTTCTGACAAAGTTATTATCACATTTTTTAAATCATACTCATTTTTCAAATAAAATCCGGCCTCTTTTAAACTCTTTTCATCTTTTATCTCGATACCAGTAGCGATTGACGCCTCTTTTTTGTTAGGCGTTATTAGATCGGCTCCTTTGTATTTGCTATAATCTTTTCCTTTTGGATCAACAAAGATCGGAATCTTTCCGTTTGCTAAAGAAACTATCTCCTGAGTCAACGAAAGAGTTAAAACCCCTTTACCGTAATCGGAAAGCAAAATTAGATCAAAATCCGAGAAATTTTTCTTTAAAACATTCAAAATCTCTTCTTCGCTTCTTTTAGAGATATCATCTTTACTCTCTTTATCAAACCTTACTATCTGTTGATGAGAAGCGATAACTCTACTTTTTTTGCTGGTTTTTCTTCCCTTCTCTTTTATGAGAACTAGTTTTTTTATGCCTCTTTTTTCTAATCTTCTCTCTAGCCACTCTCCGTTTTCGTCATCTCCCACAACACTAACTACGCTTACCTCAGCTCCAAAAGCTTTTAGATTGTTTAAAACATTTCCCGCTCCACCAAGAACAAAGCTCTCCTCTTTGACATCGACTACCTGAACTGGCGCTTCAGGGGATATCCTCTCACACTCTCCCCAAAGGTAGTGATCTATCATAAGATCACCCACTACCAGGATTTTAGGAATATAGGTTGAAGGATGAAGGTTGAAGGATGAAGATATCATTTATATTCCTTTTTAGAATTTATCAATGCATTTAACATTTTTTCTATTTCTAAACTTCTATTTTCTATTTCATCAATATTTTCTATCATATTTAATCTTTTGGCAAGTTCAATTTGAGTTTGAAGTTCATATAAAGAGCCTAAAGCAATATGTAAAAACTGTATAAACTCTTTATCTGTTTTTCTTCCTTTACCTTCTGTAATGTTAGTTGGAATAGATATCACTGATCTTTTTATCTGAGATGCCAAACCATATATTTCTTCTTTCGGAAAATATAGCAATTTCTCATAAACTAATTCAACTAGTTTCATTGCTTTTTGCCAAACAATTAAATCTCTATATTGATTATTTCTCATTTTATTCCCTTCTACCTTACTTCCTCATCATAAATCTTTTTAATATAAGGTATATCTGCTTTTATACCCTCTTCTAAAGAAAATCTAGGTTCATAATCTAAAAACTTTTTGGTTGGTTCGATATCGGCTTGAGTAAAAAACTGATACTGTTTTTCGTAAGGGTTTGGAATATATTCACAAGGAAGTTCAGTGTTTAACTCTTTTTGTAAAATATCGACTATATCTTGAAAACTTCTAGCAATCCCAGTAGCGGCGTTATAAACTCCGCTTTTTTTCGGATCACAGGCTTTGATGTTGGCTTGTATAATATCTTCCACATACACAAAGTCCCTTTTTATCTTGTCGCTTCCTACAAAAAGTCTAGGGTTTTGTCCTCTAAGTATCTGTAAACCAAACTGAAGTATCATAGATGCGGTTTTGTTTTTGTAGTATTCTCTAGGACCGTAAACATTAAAATATCTAAGTCCTACGATAGGAATGTCACTTTTTTTTATATATTCATAAGCTAAATTATCCATCATAAGTTTGCTAAATCCATATATATTTGCGGGAGCCTCTTTGCCGACGCTATGAGGAGCCGGTAGTTTTCCGTAAACCGCCCCGCTAGAAGCGTAAATCATCCCCGCTTTCATCATAACCGCCATATCTAAAAGGTCTTTAAAAGCATTTACGTTTGTATCTACCATTATCTTTTGATCTTGAACCGTAGTATCGCTAATAGCGGCTTGATGAAAAATATAGTCAAACTTAAAATCGTTTAATCTCTCAAGATCCTCTTTATTTGTGATATCTCCGCTTATTATTTCACCTTTAAAACCTATAAGGTTTTTAAAATGGCCAAAACTAGTCAAATTACCGTTTGAAAACTTCTCTTCGGTTCTAAATTTGTCAAAAACAACCACTTTGCACTCGGGAAAATTTTCTTGAAAATAGAAAGCCAGATTGCTCCCTATAAAACCGGCTCCTCCTGTTATCAAAACGGTTTTATTATTAAAGTCTATATCGCAATATCTCATCTTTTCTCCTTGTAACTTACCGGCTACGTTCTACTTTTTAATTATAGAAATTGTATCTAAAATCGATTTAACTTTAAATTTCGCTTTCGTTTCCATATCTCCTATCAATATCGTATTTTTTATACCGGCACTCAAAGCCGCTTCTATATCTCTCTCTTTATCTCCTATCATCCAAGAGTTTATTAGATCTACATTAAATTCTTTGACTGCCTCTTTTATCATTCCAGGATTAGGTTTTCTACATTCACACCCTTCATCTGGAGAATGAGGACAAAAAAATACTTTTTTTATGTCTATCTCCTCTTTTTTCAACTCTCTCAACATCCACTCGGTAAGTTTTTTAAAATCATCAATAGTATAATATCCTCTACCTATTCCGGACTGATTAGTTACGACTATAAGCAAATACCCTAAACCTTGAAAATGTTTTAGCGCTTTAATCAATCCTTCAACAAATTCAAAGTCATCAATTTTGTAAACATAAGATTTATCTATATTTATAACTCCGTCTCTATCTAAAAAAATAGCTTTATTCATACTGAACCTTCCTTCATTGTCGATATTTAAAACTATTTTGTTTCTTTTCTTATCACAAACAATATTTTAATGCAATTCTACAACTCTTTATCTTTATTAAAGATTTCATAATTTATAATATGTACGACTTAATCAAATTTGCACCTATTGTGCAAAATCTATAAAGGAGCATAAATGAAAAAATTGGCAATAATAGGACTTATCGCCGCTGGAACTATGAGCCTAATGGCGGCTGACGGAGCGGCTCTATATAAAAAATGTGCGGGATGCCACGGCGCTCATGGTGAAAAACACGCACTTGGAAAATCTAAGCCAATTAAAGGTTGGAGTAAAGATAAGCTAGTTGAGTCTCTTAAAGGATATAAAGCGGGTACAAGAAACGTTTACGGAATGGGCGGCCTTATGAAAGGTCAAGTTGCTTCTTACAGCGATGCTGACATCGAAGCTGTATCAGAATATATCTCTAAATTCTAAATTTACTTAAGATTTTTCGGGCATTTTGCCCGAAAAATAGTTTTAAGTTTATAACAAATTTGCAAGACATATTGAAAAATCCCGCAACTCCTCAAATAGCGGTCTGATTTGCCCAACCTATCCTCTTAGCCTTGCTTAGGTATCTTTTGGATAAATAGAAATAAGTTAGTAATCAGCAAACAGTAAGCAGTGATCAGTAAAAAGTTAGTATAGTTATTAATGAATTTTGTTTTTATTATATTCAATCAATCTAATTATCATTTTTCTAATTTTTTCCTGATATTCTCACTTTTTAAAGAGAGGGAGCAGAAGTCCCATAAAAATAGGTTTAGAGAGGTTTAGAAGAGAGGGGTCAGGGTGTCTTGATATTTTACAGGATTTGATGTGAATGGAGTATCCACAAGAAAGATAGAGCGTTTGGCCAAAGAGTTGGGGATAGAAAATATTAGTGCTTCGCAAGTATCTCAAATCAATAAAGGGCTAGATGAACAAGTAGAAGAGTTTCGAAACAGACCGCTGCAAAAAGAGTATCCCAACGCAAGGGTTGATGCTTTGTATGAGAAAGTGAGAGACTATGAAGGAAGAGTGGTATCTACCGCTATTATGATAGCTTATGGTGTAACACTAGAAGGCAAAAGAGAAGTATTAGCCATAGAGCCATTTATCAATGAGTCTTATGAAACTTGGAGAAATTTCTTTGAGAGACTCAAAGAAAGAGGATTACAAAAAAATAGCATTGCTTATCAGTGATGTACATTTAGGGATTCAAAAGGCTTTCAAAGAGAGTTTTATTGGCGCATCATGGCAACGGTGTAAAGTCCATTTTATGCGTAATATCCTGGCTCATGTTCCACCTAAAGCAAAAGAGAAATTTGCAGCAAAACTCAAACAAATCTGGCTGCAAAACAGCAAAAAGGAAGCTTATCTTATAGCCCAAGCTATTATCGATGAATATGGCAAAAAATTCCCTGAAGCTACCCAAGTGCTTCAAAATGGATTGGAAGACTCTTTGCAGTTTTATCACTTCCCGCAAATTGATAAAAGGAGGATAAGTTCGACAAATGTGTTAGAAAGAATCAACAAGGAGATTAGAAGACGCTCTAAAGTAGTATCTGTTTTTCCATCAAGAGAGTCCTATATTAGACTCATTACCACATACTTGATGGAGTACACTGAAGACTGGGAGATTGAGAGAAGCTATATTCATCCACAAAAGCTTCAAGAGGTGATGGAAATCTATGAAGCGCAGCTTAAAGCTGCTTGATATCCAATGAAATACAACTTGCTGGGAAGTAAAATTGCGAACAAAACTTGACAGTATCAGGAAAATTGCGAATTTTTCTTGACATTATCGTTTAGTCAAATGTACAATTTTATCTATAATTGTAAAATTCAACAACTTCAGATGTGATTTTTGATAATTTTATTGTGAAGGTTGGATTGCAGTCATTGCAAACAATGCTTACATCTTCTCTGACAATATTTTTTCGTCTATTTCACTTGAGTTTACTCAAACTTTAGGCTTTACGATAATCCTTTTTGCGTCAAATAGCTCTTTTGCTTTTTGCACCATAGGCTCGTTTAAAATATCTTTAGTTTCAAACTCTTTAGCGGATAATCCCGCTTGAGCGCTTATACAGCTGCTTTGTGACTCTATATCTTCTATCATAGAAGAGCTATCTTCGTTTGCGTGTAGCTCCATCTCTTTGATTTCGTTTTTCGGTGGAACTATCTTTTTTATCTTTGTATCTATACCGAAGATCTCTTGAACAAAGTGTCTTATGATTCCGTAAGAGATTTTTAAAGTTTTTTTGCACTCCTCATCGGGATCGCTTTGCCATGTTAAAACTTTGTTTTCAAAAGAGACAAATTTAATGCTCTTTTCAAAACATTTTCCTAGTTCATAATTTCTGTCATAAAGTTTTTTGATAAGTTTTTTAAACTCCACTTTATAATCTTTCGGTTTTTGCTGTAGAGGCTCTTTTGGTTTTGTCTCTATCGGTTTAGGTTGAGTTGGTCGTTGAGTAGGCTCTATATCTGTTTCATTGTTTAAAGATTCTATCAGTTCGTCTATCTCTTTGATTTTTAGAGCCTCCATCATTTTTAAAAAAGATAGAGTCAAAACAAAATCTTCGTCTGCATTTATAAAAAGAAGATTTTTGGCTTCGCTCAAAATTCTAAAAAACCTATCCAGAATCAACGTGGAAAATCTTATATCACCCTCAAAAAGTCTCTCTTTTAGATAGATGATCATCTCATCTATCACCATTTCAGCTTCATAATCTCTTAGATTTTCCACAATCTCTTTTACTTTTTTCTTATCGCCGCTTAAGATAGCTTCGAAAATCTTTTCTAAAACTTTAGGGTCCACTAAACCCAACATTTCTGTAACAGTTTGGGTATTGACGAAGTTTTTGGAGTAGATTATGGCTTGATCAAGAAGAGTTAGAGTGTCTCTAAGTGACCCGGAACCGCTTCTAGCTAATATCTGCAAAGCCTCCTCTTCATACTCTACATTTTCAAGATTTAAAATATGCGCTAAATGAGACACAATCTCTTTTTCGCTTATTTTTTTAAATCTAAAATGCTGTGTTCTACTCAAAATAGTTGCCGGCAGCTTTAAAGGATCGGTAGTTGCAAGTATAAACTTAACATATTCGGGAGGTTCCTCCAAAGTTTTTAAAAGGGCGTTGAAAGCCTCGCGTGTTAGCATATGAACCTCGTCTATGATAAATATCTTAAATCTTGCGCTTGCGGGTTTGTATTTGGTCTGTTCTATAAGATCTCTGATGTCGTCTATCTTTCTGCTGCTAGCAGCGTCCATTTCTATGATATCTATATGGCGGTTTTCATTTGCTGCGATACAGTTTTCACAAGACTCACATGGTTTGCTTGTAGGTCCTTCATCGCAGATCATAGCTTTTGAGAAGATCCTAGCGGTGCTTGTTTTTCCACTTCCTCTAAGACCGCTAAAAAGATAAGCATGAGAAAGGTGTTTTGAATCTAGAGCTAAAGACAATGTTTGAGCAATTGAGTCTTGACCTATCAAATCTTCAAAACGTTTAGGACGATATTTAAGCGCAAGAGTTTTAGACACCATAATCCTTTAAGATTTTATTAACAGTTATATATAAAATTTCTAAATCATTTTTAGCAGTTTTATATACTATCTCATAATCAACGCCAAAATATTCATGAATTAAAAGATTTCTAAAATCTTTAATATCTCTCCATTCAATATCGGAAAATTTTTCCTTAATATCTTTCGATATATGAGAAACCGCCTCTCCTATTATTTCAAATTCTCTTATAGTTGCCTGATATGTTTTTCTATCTTTAACTAAATCTTGAGCAGATTCTATATCTTTTAGATATTCAAAAATAGCTTCACAGCTTTCTTTTATATCAAGAAGATACAATACTTGATCCCTAGACATACAAAACCGTTTCTAATATCTCTTTTTTTATATATTTTTTTAAAGCTTCAGGAGTTGTAAGATCTATTTTTTTTTGAAGTTTTTTTTCTAAGAAACGTTTTATTTCTAAAAAGTTGTGTAAAGTTTTTTTTGATTTTTCAATTTCCACTAAAATGTCAATATCGCTATTTGTTGTAAAAGTTCCTTTTGCAAAACTTCCAAAAATACCAATTTTTATTACACCAAATTTTGATAGCTCTTTTTTATTATCTTTTATTATTTTTAAAACTCTATTTTTATTCATCTTTTTTCCAAGTATGTTTTTTTATATTATACAATAGAAGGTTTTAACCAGACTTTTGCGATAACTTTTAATTTTTCGGGATTTTCGGAGGCGAAAAGTTTCAACGATGTTTTTGAAAATCTCTTTTTAAGAGAGAAATCTTTTTCTAAATGCTCTACTATCGCTTCTCCGGAGTGAATGAGAGTTGTATCGTTTTGGAAGTAATTTTTTATATTTTTGGCTATCAAAGGAAAGTGTGTGCAGCCAAGTATAATGGCGTCAGGTTTATTGATATCTTTAAAGTAGTGCCTCATAGCCGCTTCCAAAACCTCTCCCTCAAATATACCTTCTTCCACGATAGGAACAAAAAGTCCGGTAGGTTTTGAAACAAGGTTGAAAAAACCTTTTTGATTTAGAAGTTTTTGGTATTTTTGACTTTTAATAGTAGCGTTAGTTCCAATTATGAGGATATTCGCCTCTTTATCATTTATCTTTCTCTCTAGAGCCAAAACTCCGGGTTCTATAACCCCTACAACCGGGAAAGGAGCGTTTTGCTTAAGTTCTGGGATAGCATAGGCGCTTACCGAGTTGCAGGCTGTTATCAAGATATCTACCTCAAAGTTTTTAAAAAACTCCAAAGCTTCCAAAGAGTAGCGAATAATTGTGTTTTTGTCTTTTATCCCGTATGGGACCCTTGCGGTATCTCCAAAGTAGATAATCTCTTCGAAAAGTTTGTGTTCAAGAAGACTCTTTACAACGGTGAGTCCACCTATGCCGCTATCAAATACTGCCACTTTCATATTTTAGTCTTTAGTCATTAGTCTTTAGAATTTGGTTTTTTTTATCAAAGAAGATAACATTTTTGAAATCTCATTTAGTTCATCTATCCAAGACAAACCGACATTTTTTGAAATATAACCAATTTTTATACCTATAAATATTTGAGTTTTCAATTCTGCAATAGAGCCTTTTGAAATATCTATAAATCTTATTGTCTCTTTATCTGATATTCTTTCAAATCCTTCTGCAATATTGCTTGGAATCAAAAGAGAAGATCTAGTTATTTGATCTTTGAATGAGTAATCTTTTAAACTTTTAAAATATTTGTAAATATCTACACATAAATTGGAAGAACGTTTCCATACATCAAGATTTTCACATTTCAAAACGATTCCCTTTTTCTAACGACTGTCGACTAAATACTAATGTCTACTCATGCTCCTTCATTCATAATACTTAAAAACTCTTCATTGTTTTTCGTTTTTAGCATCTTAGAGTATAAAAACTTCAATGCTTCAACTTCGTCCATTTGCTGCATAGCGTTTCTTAGAGCCCAAACTTTAGGTAAAGTGTTAGGATCAAGGAGAAGTTCCTCTTTTCTTGTACCAGATTTCAGTATGTCTATGGCCGGATATATTCTCCTATCGGCTATCTTCCTATCAAGAACTATTTCGCAGTTACCCGTTCCTTTGAACTCTTCAAAGATGACTTCGTCCATTCTTGAGCCAGTATCGATAAGAGCAGTAGAGATGATAGTGAGGCTACCGCCTTCTTCTATGTTCCTGGCCGCACCAAAAAATCTTTTTGGTTTATGAAGAGCATTTGCGTCAACACCGCCGCTTAAAACTTTACCGCTTGATGGAGTCACCGTGTTATAGGCTCTTGCTAGTCTAGTTATAGAGTCAAGCAAGATTACCACATCTTTGCCCATCTCAACTCTTCTTTTTGCTTTTTCTATAACCAGTTCGGCTACTCTAACGTGGTTGCGTGCTGGCATATCGAAAGTTGAGCTGTAAACCTCTCCTTTTACGCTTCTTTCCATATCAGTAACTTCTTCAGGCCTCTCATCAACTAGCAACACGATAAGTTCAATTTCTGGGTGATTTTTTGCTATCCCGTGAGCCAACTCTTTCATAAGCTCAGTCTTACCGCTTCTAGGAGGTGCAACTATAAGAGCTCTTTGACCTTTTCCTATAGGAGTGAAGAGATCTAAAACCCTTCCTGTTAGTTTCATTGGGTCGTATTCTAGTTTTATTTTTTGAGTTGGATAGAGTGGGGTTAAGTTGTCAAAAAGAGGTCTTTTTTTACTCTCTTCAGGTGGAAGATAATTTATAGCTTCTATCTTTAAAAGTGCGTAGTATCTCTCTTGATCTTTTGGAGGTCTAACTTGTCCAGTTACAACATCTCCGTTTCTAAGTGCAAATCTTCTGATCTGGGTGGCGCTTACATAAGCGTCGTTTGCAGTATTTGAAAAGTTTTCGTTTATACCTCTTAAAAATCCGTAACCCTCAGGAGTTATTTCCAATATACCCGTAAAAAGTATATACCCGCCTTTGCTCACTTGAGACTTTAGTATCTCAAACATCAAATCTTGTCTTTTATACTCTTGCGGGTTTTCGATACCAAGTTGAGTAGCAATCGCTATAAGTTCGTCAAGCGTTTTTGTTCTAAGTTCTTCTATAGTGTAGCCCTCTACCGGTATATGTGTTCTTGTTTTTGATTTTGGAGCAGATTGTCCGTTTTGGTTTGAATTTGTCGTCGTTTCGCTTTGATTTGTATTTTCGTTCATTGATTTCCTCTTGTGATTTTGTTTGCAGCAGATTTTATGAAAGATAAAAAGAGCGTTTTTAAGTAAATATGTGTCGTTATTTTATACTAACCCACTATTATTGTCAAGTTTATGTATAAGTCCAATACATATGGCACTCATTATGATTTTCAAGAAGGTATTTTACCGGAGATTTAAAATTAAGTGAATAGTGTGTATAAGTCTATAACATTTCATTTTAGAATTGTATAAATTTTAAAGGGTCAAGACTAGTTTAGCAATAAAAATATGCTAAACTATATCGATATGAAGGGCAAAAATAGATATATAAAAAAAATGCGCATATTTCAGAGAGAAAATTTAAAGAGATTCTGAAATGTTTTTGCTTAGATTTAACAGCAAAACAGACATCTGAAATAACAAAAATTAATCGAAATACAATCAATAGATATTTTAATAAATTCAGAGAGAGAATAGTGAGACTTTGTCAAATTGATTCTCCATTTCAGGGAGAAATTGAAGTTAATGAGAGTTATTTTGGAGCAAAAAGAGTAAAAGGTAAAAGAGGCAGAGGAGCAAAAGGAAAAACTATCGTATTTGGTATTTTAAAAAGAAATGGTAAAGTTTATACAGAGATAGTTTCAGATGTTCAAAAAGACACATTACAGGCAATAATTAGAGGGAAAATTTCGATAGAGAGTGTAATTTATTCTGACAAATTGAGAGGTTATAACTAACTTTTGATATTGGTTATGACAAGCATTTTAGAGTAAATCATGGTGACAATGAATTTGCAAATGGAAAGAATCACATTAATGACATAGAATCATTTTGGAGTTATGCTAAAATGAGATTATATAAATTTAGAAGACTCTCTAAAGACAAATTCAATTTACACTTAAAAGAGTGTGAGTTTAGATTTAATAATCGTCATAATGATTTATTAAAATTCTTATAAAAAACTTTAGAAAAGAACCTCTAAACGGGTCTTGACCCTAAATAAACCTGGATTTTACAATAGACTTTATCACATTAGCACTTAACACCCCGTTTATAGGCAATTAAAAATTTTTTTTACTTATCATCTTATAGATAGGGCTTCAAAATTTTTAAAAAGCCTCTAAATCTCAAGTAAAAGTACTATTGAAACAAATTCTATTGCAAAATCCGGGTTAAAAAACTAATATAACTTATGTGCGAAAGTTGAGTTAAGTAAGAAAAAGAAAGTGTTTGCCCAATTAGATATATTAATAGAGAAAAAATAGCAAAGACTATTGAATAGAGAAAAGAGATAGATTTTGATAAAATCTTAGAAGAATTCAAAGATCTTTTAAAAGAGGTTTATCAGACTGCTCTAGTATACTGTCCCCTGGCCAACTGCACAGTGTATAATACATAAAGAGTGAAAAAATGAAGGGGTTAAAGAATGGAGAAATTAGATAAAAATCAAAAATATTATAAAACTATTTCCAGCAAAGAAGAGAGCATGCATAATAAACATGATAAATGCAACTATAATTTCTAGTAGGATACAAATGAAAAAAATATTAATAGTTTTTGGTACACGTCCAGAAGCAATAAAAATGGCTCCATTGGTAAAAGAATTTGAACGAAATGGGGATAGATTTATATTGAAAGTTTGTGTTACTGCTCAACATCGTCAAATGCTTGATCAAGTATTAAATCTTTTTGAAATTAAAGCAGATTATGATTTAAATATTATGAAAGAAAATCAAGATTTATTTGATATAACATCAAATATCTTAGGCGGTATGAGGGAGGTTTTAAATGATTTTAAACCCGATTTTGTTTTAGTACATGGTGATACAACGACAACTTTTGCAACAAGTTTAGCATGTTTTTATCAAAAAATAGATGTAGGACATATTGAAGCTGGACTTAGAACTGGTAATTTGTATTCCCCATGGCCAGAAGAAGCAAATAGAACATTAACAGGAGTATTGGCAAAATATCATTTTGCACCCGTACAAAAAGCAAAAGAGAATCTTTTAAAGGAAAATATAGAAGATAAAAACATAATTGTTACGGGAAATACTGTTATAGATGCTTTATTTATGGTACTTGATAAAATCGAAAATGATTTAAATTTAAAAGAAGAAATTATAGTAAAATTGACTAAAGCTATATCTTTTAAAACTTTAAACTCAAAGTTTATATTGGTTACAGGGCATAGGAGAGAAAATTTTGGAGAAGGTTTTTTAAATATTTGTTATGCTTTAAAAGAAATAGCTATTAAAAATCCCGAAATCAATATCGTTTATCCTGTTCACTTAAATCCGAATGTGAGAGAACCTGTAAACAAAATATTACAGAATATAAAAAATATTTACTTAATTGAACCGCTTGAATACCATGAGTTTATTTATTTAATGAGTAAAAGTTATATTATTCTTACAGATAGCGGTGGGGTTCAAGAAGAGGCCCCATCACTTGGAAAACCAGTATTAGTTATGAGAGAAACAACAGAAAGGCCTGAAGCAGTAGAAGCAGGTACAGTGAAACTTGTAGGAACAGATAAAGAAAAAATTGTAAAAGAGATAGAAAAACTTCTAAAAAATAAAAAAGAGTATGAAAAAATGAGTAAGGCTCATAATCCTTATGGAGATGGTAAAGCAAGCAAAAGAATTGTGGAGTTTTTGAGATGGAAATAAATAAAAAAATATGTATGTTAGGGCTTGGATATATTGGTTTGCCAACAGCTGCTCTTTTGGCAAATAGAGGATATAATGTTCATGGTGTTGATATAGTTGAAGATGTTGTAGACACAATAAATAAAGGAGAGATACATATAGTTGAACCTGAACTAGATACTTTTGTTAAAGCAGCAGTTAACAGTTGTAAACTCATAGCAGATATTAAGCCGTCAGAAGCAGATATTTTTATAATTGCAGTTCCAACACCATTTAAAGATAACCATATTCCAAATATTGATTATGTAATAGATGCAACAAAGTCAATTGTTCCTTATATAAAAGATGGAAATATTGTTATTTTAGAGTCAACTTCGCCTGTTGGTACAACAGAGAAGATTGAAGAGACATTAAAAAATGAGGGTATTGATACATCAAAGATCTATATCGCTCATTGTCCAGAAAGAGTTTTACCGGGTAGAATTATGCAAGAGCTTGTAGAAAATGACAGAATAGTTGGAGGTATTACTACTGAAGCTACAGAAAAAGTTGCAGAGTTTTATAAAACGTTTGTAACAGGAGAAGTTTTAAAAACAGATGCAAAAACGGCTGAACTTTGTAAATTGGTGGAGAACTCTTTTAGAGATGTAAATATTGCGTTTGCAAATGAATTATCAATAATTTGTGATAAATTTGGAATAGATGTATGGGAATTACGAGAACTTGCAAACAGACATCCAAGGGTAAATATTCTTTACCCCGGAGTTGGAGTAGGCGGACATTGTATTGCAGTTGATCCTTGGTTTATTGTAGCAGATGCTAAGGATGAGGCAAAACTGATAAGAACAGCAAGAATGGTAAATACTTTTAAAACAGAATGGGTTATAGAAAAGATTAAAAATGAAATATTAAAATATGAACTTGAGAATAAAAGAAAACCAAAAATTGCTTGTATGGGTCTTTCATTTAAACCAGATATAGATGATTTAAGAGAATCTCCCGCACTTTATATTACTAGAAGATTAATAAAAGAAAATTATAATATTTTAGCAGTAGAACCTAATATTGAAGAGTTTAATGAATTTAAAATTGTAAATTATGAAAAAGCTATTTATGAAGCAAATATTATTGTATTTTTAGTGGCACATAAAGAATTTAAGAATCTAAGAATTAGTGGAAATAAAAAAGTGTTAGATTTTTGCGGAGTGTTTAATGGATAAAGAAATATTAAAATTGCTAGGAAGAAATAGCGAGCTTTTTGAAGAAGATATAAAAAAACATGAAAAAGAGCTTAGTAAAATAATCAATAATTCTTCATTTTTAGTAATTGGTGGTGCTGGAAGCATAGGTAGTGCAACAGTAAAAGAGATATTTAAAAGAAATCCAAAGAAACTTCATGTTGTAGATATAAGTGAGAATAATTTAGTAGAACTTGTAAGAGACATTAGAAGCAGTTTAGGATATATTGATGGAGAGTTTAAAACATTTGCATTGGATGCTGGGAGTTTTGAGTATGATACTTTTATAAAAAAGGATGGGAAATATAATTATGTATTGAATTTTTCAGCCTTAAAGCATGTTAGAAGTGAAAAAGACCCATTTACTTTGATGAGAATGATAGAAGTTAATATTTTGAATACTGAAAAAACACTTATGCAATCTATTGCAAATAAAACAAAAAAATATTTTTGTGTATCTACTGATAAAGCAACAAATCCAGTAAATATGATGGGTGCAAGTAAAAGAATAATGGAACTGTTTTTAATGAGAAGAAGCTTAGAAATTCCTGTATCTACTGCTAGATTTGCAAATGTGGCTTTCTCAGATGGGAGTCTTTTATATTCATTTAACAGACGACTTGAAAAAAATCAGCCAATTGTTGCTCCAAAAGATATCAAGAGATATTTTGTTACACCAAAAGAGAGTGGAGAGCTTTGTTTGATGAGTGCAATTTTTGGAGAAAATAGGGATATATTTTTCCCAAAACTTAGTGAAAAATTGCACTTAATAACATTTGCTGATATTGCAGTTAAATATTTAAAAATTAAAGGATATGAGCCTTATATTTGTGAGAGTGAAGAAGAAGCAAGAGAATTTTTTAACTCCAAATCCAAAACCCTAAATCCTAAATCCAAATATTGGCCTTGCCTTTTTACCATTAGTGATACTACAGGAGAGAAAGATTTTGAAGAGTTTTATACAGATGAAAATATCATTGATTGGGATAGATTTGAAGGAATTGGGGTTATAAAAAATGAACCAATTTTTGAAGAAGATAAGCTAAACTTTTTTATGAAAGAGATAGAAAGGATGAAAAACTCTCTTAAGTGGAGTAAAAAAGAGATAGTGGAACTTTTTGAATATATGTTACCTGAATTTTCGCATCTAGAGCGAGGAAAATATTTAGATGATAAAATGTAAAATAGGAGTTAGGATATAGGATGTGGGATTTAGTAAGAGTAATAATTGTGAAAGTGAGGAAATATGAAGAAAAATAAAAATTTTAAAAAAATTATTAATTTTATTAAATCTATCTATACACCAAATCCCAAATCCAAACCTCTAAATCCTATAATCCCTCTTCATGAGCCAGTTTTTATAGGTAATGAAAAAAAGTATGTGTGTGATACAATTGAATCTACTTTCGTATCAAGTGTAGGTGAATATGTAAATAGAGTTGAAGAGTGGATAGGTGATTTCACAGGAGCTAAATACGCAATAGCAACTGTAAATGGAACAAGCGCTTTGCATATTGCTTTAATTTTAGTTGGAGTTGATGAAAATAGTGAAGTGATAACTCAACCTTTAACGTTTGTTGCAACTGTAAATGCAATAAATTATACAGGGGCAAAACCAGTTTTTATTGATGTAGATTTGGATACTTTAGGTCTTAGTCCAGATTCATTAAAACTTTTTTTAGAGCAAAATTGTGAAATAAAAAATAACCAGTGTATAAATAAAAAAACTGGAAAAATCATCAAAGCTTGTGTGCCTATGCATACATTTGGACATCCTTGCAAAATTGTTGAAATAAAAGAGATTTGCGATGAATGGAATATTGTTTTAATAGAGGATGCGGCAGAATCTCTTGGAAGTTTTTATAAAAACAAACATACAGGAACTTTTGGAAAAATTGGTGTGTTTAGTTTTAACGGCAATAAAATTGTAACTAGTGGTGGTGGAGGGATAATAGTAACAGATGATGAAGAGTTGGCTAAAAGAGCCAAACATTTGACAACTACTGCAAAAGTGTCTCACAAATGGGAATATTTTCACGATGAGATAGGATATAACTACAGGATGCCGAATATAAATGCGGCTCTTCTTTTAGCCCAGCTTGAAAATTTGGATAAATTTTTAAAAATAAAAAGAGATCTGGCTTTTAAATATAAAGAGTTTTTTGAAAGTTTAGGTATAAAATTTGTAAATGAACCACAATATGCTAAAAGTAACTTTTGGCTAAATGCAATAATGTTTGACAACAAAGAAGAGAGAGATGAATTTTTAGAGTACTCAAATAATAATGATGTAATGACAAGACCTATTTGGAGACTTATGAATAAATTGCCTATGTATAAAAGTTGCCAAAGAGATAGTCTTAAAAATGCTGATTATTTAGAAGAGAGAGTTGTAAATATTCCAAGTGGAGTTCTACTTTGAAAGAAATTATTTTAATAGGTGGAGGTGGACATTGCAGGAGTGTTATAGATGTTATAGAAATGGAAGGAAAATTTAAAATTGCAGGAATTGTTGATAATAATTTAGAAATTGGTGATAAGATTTTAGGTTATGAAGTAATAGGATGTGATGATGAATTAGAAAAATTAAGAAAAAAATATGATTATGCATTAGTTACAATTGGACAAATTAAGTCAGCAGAAATTAGAATAAAATTATTTAGCTTACTCAAAAATTTAAATTATAATTTACCTGTCATTATTTCTCCACGGGCTTATGTTTCAAAACACTCTTTTATTGATGAAGGAACAGTTGTTATGCATGATGTATTAATCAATGCGAATGCAAAAGTAGGAAAAAACTGCATAATTAATTCAAAAGCACTGATTGAACATGATGTGGTTATAGAAGATAATTGTCATATTTCAACAGGTGCTACTGTAAATGGCGGTGTGGTTTTAGGTAAAAACAGTTTTTTTGGAAGTGGTGCCATTGCAAAAGAATATATAAAAATAGAAGAAAACTCTTTTATAAAAGCTAGGAGTTTAGTTAAATGAGTGTGTTTATAATAGCTGAAGCAGGAGTAAATCATAATGGCAATTTGGAACTTGCTAAAAAACTAGTAGATAAGGCGAAAGAAGCAGGGGTCGATGCAGTTAAGTTTCAAACATTTAAAGCGAAAAATTTAGTTAGTAAAAATGCTCAAAAAGCAGATTATCAAAAGAAAACTACTAATAAAGATGAATCTCAACTTGAAATGATTAAAAAGTTAGAGTTAAGTTTTGATGAGTTTGCAGAATTAAAAAAATATTGTGATGAAAAAGGCATTACTTTTTTATCTACTCCTTTTGATTTAGAAAGTATTGAATTTTTAAATGATTTAGGACTTGAAATTTTTAAAATACCAAGCGGAGAGATAACAAATCTGCCTTATCTAAGAGCTATTGGAAGATTAAACAAAAAAGTTATTCTTTCAACTGGAATGGCTGATTTGGGTGAGATTGAGGATGCTTTGGATGTGTTAATAGACGCAGGAACAAAAAAAGACAATATAACCATTTTACATGCAAATACTGAGTATCCAACTCCTATAGAGGATGTGAATTTAAAAGCAATGCAAACGATTGCTTGTGCTTTTGATGTAAAAGTTGGGTATAGTGACCATACCTTAGGAATAGAAGTGCCAATCGCAGCCGTTGCAATGGGTGGAGAAGTGATAGAAAAACATTTTACACTTGATAAAAATTTGCCTGGACCTGACCATAAGGCAAGCTTAGAACCTGATGAGCTAAAGGCTATGGTAGCGGCCATTAGAAATATTGAAAAAGCACTTGGAAATAGTATTAAAAAACCAAGCAAGAGTGAGAGTAAAAACAAAGAAATTGCGAGAAAAAGTATTGTTGCAAGAAGAAATATAAAAAAAGGTGAAATATTTAGTGAGGAAAATTTAACCGTTAAAAGACCAGGTAGTGGAATATCTCCAATGAGATGGAATGAGATAATTGGTAAAGTGGCACAAAGAGATTATGACAAGGATGATTTAATATGAGTAAACGCAAAGTTTGTGTTGTTACTGGTACAAGAGCAGAGTATGGATTACTTTATTGGCTTATGAAAGAGATTGAAGCAGATAAAGACTTAGAGTTACAAATTATTGCTACCGGTATGCATTTAAGTCCTGAATTTGGCTTAACTTACAAAGAAATAGAAAAAGAATTTAAAATAGATAAAAAAATTGAGATGCTATTATCGTCTGATACACCTATAGGTATCTCAAAATCAATGGGTTTAGCGCAAATTTCTTTTGCTGAGGCTTATAATGAATTAAAACCAGATATTGTTGTTGTGTTGGGAGATAGATATGAGATATTTTCAGCTGCGAGTGCAGCGATGATAGCCCGTATACCTATTGCACATTTGCATGGTGGGGAAACTACTGAAGGTGCATTTGATGAATCCATAAGACACTCTATCACAAAGATGAGTCATTTGCACTTTACAGCTACTGAGAGTTATAAAAAAAGAGTTATACAACTTGGAGAGAGTCCTGAAAGAGTTTTTAATGTCGGTGGAATGGGTATAGAAAATATTAAACGCCTAAAACTTCTTTCAAAAGAGGAGTTTGAAAAGTCTATAGGTTTTAAACTTAATAAAAAAAATATATTAGTAACTTTTCATCCAGTAACTCTTGAAAACTCAACTGCTAAAGAACAATTTCAAGAGCTATTAAGTGCTATCGATGAATTATCAGAAACAAATATTATTTTTACAAAAGCCAATAGTGATACTGATGGTAGAATCATCAACCAAATGATTGATTATTATGTGGTTAAAAACAGTGATAAAGCAGTAGCATTTACTTCTATGGGACAGCTTAGATATTTAAGTGCATTGCAGTTTGTAGATGCAGTTGTAGGGAATAGTTCAAGTGGTTTATTAGAGGCACCATCTTTTAAAATTGGGACTATAAATATAGGAGATAGACAAAAAGGTAGAACAAAAGCTAAAAGTGTTATTGATTGTAAACCTAAAAAAGAGGATATAAGAAAAGCATTTGAAAAGCTTTACTCCACGGACTTTCAAGAAAGATTAAAGAGTGTAAAAAATCCTTATGAACAAAATGAATTGCCAAGTAAGAAAATTGTTAAGACTATTAAATCTTTTGATTTGAAAAATTTATTAAAAAAAGAATTTTATGACATAAAAGGTATCAAATGAAAAACTTGGAAAAAATAAAATTATCACCTAAATCTACGATAAAGGAAGCCCTTCAAATAATTGATAGTGGTGCTATTAAAATTGCATTAGTAGTTGATAAAAATAATGTTTTACTTGGTACTATTACAGATGGAGATATAAGAAGAGCTATACTTAATGGGAAAAGTTTAGATGATAATATAGAAGATGTGTATTTTAAAAATCCTATAACTGTTTCTATTGATGAAAATAGAGAAAATATTATTAATTTATGTGCTTCAAAAAAAATTTATCAAGTACCTGTTGTAGATAAGGAAGGAAAAGTTATAAAAATTGCTTTATTAGATGAACTTTTAAAACCAAAAGAGTATCCAAATAGAGTAATTTTAATGGTAGGGGGGCTTGGAACTAGGCTTAGACCATTAACTGAAAATACTCCAAAACCTATGCTTCATGTAGGTGGAAAGCCAATTTTACAAACAATAGTAGAAAAATTTGCAAGCTATGGATTTATAAATATAATAATGTGTGTAAATTATAAATCAAATATTATTCAAGATTATTTTGGTGATGGAAGCAAGTTTGGAGTTAATATTGAATATGTTTTAGAAAGTAAAAGGATGGGAACGGCAGGAGCACTTAGTTTATTAAATGAAAAACCAAAAGAGCCTTTTTTTGTAATGAATGGAGATTTGCTTACAAACATAAATTTTGAGCATCTACTTGAATATCATTTGCAAAATGATGCAATTGCTACAATGTGTGTAAGAGAATATGAATATCAAGTACCTTTTGGAGTTGTGAATTTAGATGGTAATAAAATAATTTCAATTGAGGAAAAACCTAAATATAATTTTTTTGTAAGTGCAGGTATTTATATGTTAAATCCGGAAACTATAGAACTTATTCCAAAAAATGAATATTTTGATATGCCAAATCTTTTTGAGAGATTAATTGCACAAAAACAAAAGACAATATCTTTTCCTATTAGAGAATATTGGCTTGATATTGGAAGAATAGAAGAGTATGAAAGAGCGAATGAAGAATATAAGAGGATTTTTTAATGTACAAAAACAAAACATTTTTAGCAATAATTCCTGCAAGAGGAGGTAGTAAAAGGCTTCCAAATAAGAATATTTTAAATTTAGCAGGAAAGCCTCTTATAGTTTGGAGTATAGAAGCTGCTAAAAAATCAAAATATATTGATACAACCGTAGTTTCAAGCGATAGCAATAAAATATTAGAAATTGCAAGGAATTATGATGTTGTAACTATAAAAAGGCCTGATTATCTTGCAAGTGATACTGCTAAGTCGATAGATGTAATTAAACATGCTATTGAAAATGTAAATGAAAAATATGATTATTTAGTTTTATTACAACCTACAAGTCCTTTAAGAAATGAAAAACATATAGATGAAGCGATTGAATTATTAGAACAAAAAAAAGCAGACGCTATTATTTCAGTTTGCGAAGCAGAACATTCTCCCCTATGGAGCAATACTCTTCCAGATGACTTAAGTATGAATAATTTTTTGAAAGATGAAATCAAAAATAAAAGAAGTCAAGATTTACCAAAATTTTATAAAATTAATGGTGCTATTTATATTTATAAAGTTGAAAGATTATTAAAGGAAAATTCTTTCTTTATTAAAAACAATATTTATGCTTATATAATGGATAGAAAAAATTCAGTTGATATTGATGACGAAGTTGATTTTAAATTAGCTGAAGTTATATTAAAGGATAAAAATGAAGTATAAATTTGAATGTACGAAGTGTGGCCATATTGTAAATTCTTTTGTAGAGTGGTTTGAAATAGGGCAAAAATGTCTTAAATGTGGAGAAATTTATGTTAAAGCTATATATGATTATGAAAATGTTGATTTTGTTAGTTTATTAACTAGAGAATGTGTACAAAGTATGTGGCATTATTTTGATATTTTACCATTGGAAAGAAAAGAAAATATTACTACTTTAGGAGAAGGTGTTTTACCTATAGATAGATGGCAAAGAGTTGAAAATATAGTTAAAGATATTTTCAATATAGAGTGTGAAATCAGAGTAATTAGAAATGATAATAATCCAGGAACTGGAACATTTAAAGATTTAGCAGGAACTATGGTTTCATCTGTATTAAAAGAAAACAATATTAAAAATTATGTAGTTGCATCAACGGGAAATATAGCCGCGGTATTTTCAAGATATTTAGCAATAAACGATATAAACTTGTATGCATTTTTGCCAAAAGACTCATCTTCTATGCAAGAAGCTGAAATTAGAAGCAATGGAGGAGTTGTATATAAAGTTGATGGGGATTATCATAAAGCAAAAATACTAGCTAAAAAATTTGCTAAAAAACACAACTTTTTACTTGCCGCAACTGGAATAGATCCTACAAGAATTGAAGCAAAAAAAATTATGATATATGAGATATTAAGACAATTAAAAAGAGAGCCTGACGTTTATATTCAAGCATTAAGCGGTGGAACCGGTCCTATAGGAGTATATAAGGGTTCAAAAGAGTTGATGAGTAACAATTTGCTATCAAAACTACCTAAATTGATATTGATTCAAAGTAATAAATGCGCACCTATGGCAGATGCTTACCAAAATGCTAAAAAAAATGACTTTAAAGGTAATTGGTTTTTAGAATATCCTATTTATAATAATCCTGATACTAAAATAACTACGATTGCTACGGGAAATCCCACTTTATATCCATATGTCGCAAAAATAGTAAAAGATAGTGAAGGAGATATTATAGGCGTTGATGAAGAGTTTACAAAATTAACTACTAAATTAATAGCTGTGCTTGAAACGGTAAAAATTGGACCTGCTGCGGGTATTGCAATTGAAGGTTTATTTAAGGCTGTAAGGAAAAATTTAATAAAGGATGGAGATTTGGTTATAGTTAATATTGGGGAAGGTGCGAAAAGAACGCCTGAATATATTTTACAATTTGCGTTGAATAAAGTTATTAGTGATATTGATGAGTGTGAAATAAAAACATTAGAGGACGAAAGAGAAAAAGTAATAAAACATTATAAAAAAATTATTGAAAATATATAAAAAAAAGAGTTTAAATGTTTGTGTTGCAAATTGAAAAAGAAAATGTTAAACGTATAAATTTAAAAGAGAAAGATAGTTTTTATTTTTATAATGCCGGAGAAATTTTTGAACCTGACATTGATATAAAGGAGATTTATAAAAGAATTAAATCCGAAAATATTAAAGACTTTTTAGGAGAGTTCTCTTATTTGTTTGAAGATAAAGAAAATGTTTATATTATTAACGATGAATTGGGCAGCATAAAATGGTTTTATTTTTATGATGAGAATAGTTTTTTAGTAAGCAATAATTTATGGTATTTAGTAAAAGAAAAAGGTTTAACTACTAAAGATTTGGATGTCTTAGCTTTATATGAAACTTTAGTTATGTATTTTCCTCTTAATAACAAAACATTTTTTAAACGGATAAAAGTGGTTCCAAAAGGCAGTATATTAGTTTATTCGAAAAAAAAACGTAAATTTAGTATAAAAACTTATAAGCCTATAGAGTATAGGATTTCTAAAAAATATAATAGCAAAGAGGAACTATTTAATAAGATAGATAAAGCATTTGAAAAGACAACTGATAAAATTTTTTCAAAAAACAACGATCCTTTTATTGCGGTAACTATAAGTGGAGGATTAGATTCTCGTTTTCCTCTTTTTTATTTAGAAAGATTTTCTAAAAAAATAGCTTATTTGATTGGTATAAATAAAAAATTTTTGGATGCCTTGGATTTTAAAAGTGCTAAAAAAATTGCCAAGTATTTTGGATTAAGATTAAAATTAATTAATCCTTTTAGTATTGATTTTTATAAAAAAGCTATGATAGATATATCAAGAAATCCTATAGGTCCAAGTAATATTTTAAAAGCGATTGATAAAAAAAGATATTTTGACGAAAATGAAAAATTTAATATTTTAATTACAGGAGCATATGGGGGCATGATAGGTGGTAGAATATTAAATGATGAATTATTAAGTTCTAAAGAAAGAAAAGAATTGATAAATAAATTATTTTTATTTTATTCATCTATCTCTGATTTAGAACAATTGGAAACTGGCAAGGCACAATCGATTTTTATTAAAAAAAGTTTATATAAAATTTTATCCTTTTTTGGACTATCTAAAATAAGAGCTAATTTACACGAAAAATTAGATAATTTTAAAAAAAGTAATTTTTTGATTCCTTCAGAAATAAGAGTAAAAATAATTAAAGAGTATGAAAAATTTTTTGAGAATATTGCAGGAAATAACTTAACATTAATAATGAATTTGCATCTAAGTAGGCATACTATTCGAGGGGCTTTTGAAAGTTTGCACGGTCAAGTAAAATCATATTCTATTTATTATCCCTACATTTATGAGTTATCTAAAGAATGGGATAAGAATTTTTTAAAAAAAAGAAAAATAATGGAAGAGTTTTTGTTATGGAAAGATAAAAATATAGCATCTATACCTTTACAAACTTTTGAACTACCGCTTACATTTAAAAATAAACCTATAAATAAATATTATAATTTTTTATATAAAATTATAAGTTTATTGAACTTTATTATTAGAGGCTTAGTAATAAATTATAATGATTGGTGGAAGAATAAAAAAGTGAAAACGTTTGTCAAAAAAATTCAAAATTATGAATGTAAAACGTTTGATGAATTTTTTGATTCAGAAGATGTTAAAAAAGTATTTAATTACGGAAGGTATAATTTGCTTGTCGAACAGTTACTTAAAATAAAACTTATTTTAATAATAATTGAAAATCAAGAGTATGATAAATTATTAGATATACATATAGAAGAGAGCGAGAAATATTGATATATGAAAAAAATATTAAAACTTGCATTTTCTTATTCCGCAATAGAAGGTTTTCAAAAAGGTTTGTTTTTTTTCATAACTCCATTATTAACTTATTACATAACTCCTGAAGAATATGGAAATATATCAATTATCTTTATCTTTATAGCTTTTTTTCAAATTATATTCGCTTTTTCTTTAGAGTCAACGATAATGAGATATTACGTAAGACTCAAAAATGAAAAACTTAAAAAAGATTTTTTAGGTACCGTAATATTAATATCAATTTTCTCCATAGTTTTTTGGATTACTGTGTTATCAATTGTTGGTCCTTTTTTCTTTAAAATAATCTTTTCTAATCTCAGTTTTTACCCTTATATTTTCATTGCGATACTTATTGTATCTTTTAAAATGATTAATATATTATACATTTCTTTTTTGAAAGTTGTTCAAAATATAAAAGAATTTGCAATATTTTATAATTTTTATTTTTTGTCGCAAACTTCTTTTGTTTTATATTTCGTAATTTTTTTTAATTTTAAAAAAGATTTATTATATTTAAATGGAATGTTATATTCAAATATATTGTTTGCAGTAATTGCGCTATATAAATTAAATAAGAAAATAAATCTAACTATCAATAAAAAGATTATAAAACTTATTTTTAATTACTCTATTTCTATAATACCTCTTAGAGTAGTTAATATTATAAATAGTTCTATTGATAGATTTTTATTATTGAATATCATTGGAGGTGGAGTTGTAGGTGTATATTATCTAGGTTTGCAAATTGGCAGTATAGCACAAATAATAATGCTGGCAATAAACAGTGCATATGTTCCGATTTTCTTTAAACTTTATGAAAAAAATAAAAATAGATTAGAATTTAAAGAAATCTATTCTATTATAAATAAACTTGTTTTTATAGCCGGGATAGTTGAAGTTTTATTATTATTTTTTTATCCTTTATTGTTTAATATCATAAATAGTTCATATATTGAAGCAAAAAACATCGTTCCTATATTTATTTTATATTATATTTTTGGGATTGTTTATTTTATAAACACCAATGCACTTTCTATTTCAGCTTTGTTAAATAGAAAAAAAGTTTTTGGAATAATATATGGAATAGTTGTCAATATTATTTTTAGTTTGTTGCTTATAAAATATTTAGGAGCTATAGGTGTTGCTATAGGTTCCTTATTAGGTTTATTAGTAAGTATATTATATTTTATTTTTCTTGTAAAAAAATATACCGATTTTAGATTTAACAACGCAATTTATATTTTATATATTTTAATACTATTTTTCATTAATAATTTTATAGATTCAATTATATTAAAACTACTTTTTAGTAGTATGATTATTATAACCTATTTTAAACTAATTCTTAACTTAAAATTTAAAAGTTTACTTCTTAAAATGAAAATATAAATTATGTTATTAAATAATATTTCTGAAAAAATTTTTATATCAATAATGAGCACACTTCAAAAATCATAATAGGATTATTAGATAATATGAGTAATAGTTTACCAAAAAATGTTGAAGTTTTATTCGAAATAGAAAAAAACTTTAATATTATCGAAAAGTTTAAATATAAAAAATCTACCGTATGGATAAATATAAAAAATTATATATATGCTCAGAGTTTGAATATTGGATTTTTTATAGAAAATAAATATAAATTTGAATTTAAAAAATTGTTTTTTTTCGTAATAAATAGTTTGAAAAATTTAATTTTATCAAAAAGGGAAGTTGTTTTATTTGTTGGAGCAAGTTCCGGTATTTTAAAAATAGATGGAAAAGTTATAGATATTTATTATCCAAAAGATTTAATAAAAGATGATATTTTATATTTTGCAAGTGCAGATTTAATAGATAGAATGTATCTTCATAAAGAATATTTTAAAAATCATAGAGTAATTGTTCATAGTTTTCTGTTTTCTCCATTGAGAAACATTTTTGCTAAAATTCTTAAAAAATTTATTAAATTAGATATTCGAGATATAAAAAAATATTTAAAAAAAAATAATTTCGAAATATTTGATGAGCAGATACGATATATATATGCTAAATTTATAGTGGGATATTGGATATATAAAATAGTATTTGAGTTTTTTAAGATAAAAAAAGCTTATATTGTTTCTGCATATTCAAATACAGAAATAATAGCAGTTTTAAAAGAAAAGGGAATAGAAATTATAGAATTACAACATGGAATTATAGGAGAAATGCATAGAGGATACAATTATAAAGTAAAATCTCCTCTTTTACCTACTCCAAATAAAATACTAGTTTACGATGAATTTTGGAAAAGTGAGATATTAAATGCTGGATATTATGATGAAAAACAAATCAGAATTTATCCTAAATATCAATATAAATTAGTAAAGGATATTCAAATCTATGATAAACCATTTATTGTATTTACCGGACAAGGCATTAAACAAAAAGAGATAGTGCTTTTTCTGAAAGACTCAATAAACTTTTTAAAAAAAAAAGATATTTATTTGCTTTATTTACCTCATCCTACGGAAAATTTTGAGTTTAAAATTGATAATAAATATATTAAGATTTTAAACTCAAAAAAGTTTTTAACTGAACAATATATTTATAGTAGTATTGCGCATATTTCTATATATTCATCTTGTCATTTTGATGCAGTACATTTTCATAAAAAAACATATATTTTGGATATATTAGACGGAAATATAATGAAATATTATAATTGCAAATATCCTGAAAAATTTATTTTTATAAAAAATATTGAGGAAATAAAAATATGAAAACTATTTTAAAAAAAATGTATTACGTCTATTTTTTTTTCATTAAATTTTTTAAATATCCAACAGCAAAAATCTATACCAATTTTATAATGCCAGGGGTGAAAATAGGAAAATATGTAATTATTAGAGAAGGTTGTAAAATTCAAAAAGACGTAGAAATAGGAGATTATACATTTGTCAACGAAAATACTCAAATTGATACCAACACAAAAAAAATAGGAAAGTTTTGTTCTATCTCTCACGGAGTAAAAATAGGTCTGGGACCTCATCCTTTGCATTTCTTTTCTACAAGTCCAGTTTTTTATGAACCTTATAGGGGATATGTTAAGAAACAGTTATATAATGAGTTTGAAGATAAAGGATATACAGAAATAGGAAATGATGTATTGATAGGCGCAAATGCTATTATTTTAGCGGGAGTTAAAGTGGGAAATGGTGCCGTAATTGGTACCGGATCAGTTGTGACCAAAGATGTTCCACCATATGCAATAGTCGCAGGTAACCCAGCAAAAGTTATAAGATATAGATTTAGCGAAGATATTATTGAAAAATTATTAGAATTAAAATGGTGGGATATGAATATAAAAGATATTTTAAGATATCAAGATTATTTTGATGATATAGCCGAATTTATAAAGGTATTAGATGAAAATAGTAAAAGATTATAATGAAATAAAAATAAATTTGCCAGTATTAGCGACGGAGAATTATTTAAAATGTAAAAGTAGTGAATATGGTTGGTTTGAGAATGAAAATTTTGTTTTACCTTTTTTTATAGATAAAAGATTAGTTTTTAAAAGAATGGTATTTACAATGGCTTTGATACCTAAAGGGGAGTTTGGTTTGAATGATGAAAAAGAGTTTTTAGATGAGTTAGTTGATTTTGTAAAGAAATTAAAAATTTGCGATTTTATTGCAAAACCTCAATCTAATGTATATTTTAATTATTGTCCTAAAAATAGTGATTGTATTGAATGGGGGACATATATAACCGATATAGACAAAAATAATGAAGAACTATTAAAATCATTTCATTCAAAACATAGAAATGTTATTAGAAAAGCTATTAAAGATGGAGTTAAGATTGAAGTTACAAATGATACTAAATTAATATTTAAAAATATAAAAGAAACTTTATTAAGACAAAAATCGCCATATTTTCCATCTTTATCATATATTGAATGTTTAAAGGCAAATATTAGTGATAATTTGCTTTTGTTGATTGCAAAAAAAAATAATGTTATTCAAGGAAGCGCTATCATAATTTATGACAATGAGAAGGGCTATTATATGTATGGAGGAAGTATTCAAAAGCCTTATATAGGTAGTATAAATTTATTACAATATGAAGCGATGAAGATTTTAAGAGATAAAGGGGTTAGGTTTTATGATTTTGTAGGGGCAAGACTTTGTGTAAATAAAGGCTCAAAATTTGAAGGAATTCAAAAATTTAAAAGCAGATTTGGAGCCGAGTTAAAAAAGGGATATACGTTTAGAATAGTAATAAATCCATTAAAATTTAAACTTTTTAATATAGTTGTAAAAACATATTTGGGATTAAAAGGACTAAAATATGAAGAACCCATTGATAGTATTAGGAAATGTAAATGAATATTTTTTTTACATTTGATTATGAATTATTTTTTGGTAGAAAAAGTGGAACAGCTCTAAAATCTATTATTGAACCAACTAATGAACTTATTAAAATTGCTGATGTTTATGGAGTGAAATATATATTTTTTGTGGATAGTGGATATTTATTAAGATTACAAGAATATAAAAAAAAATATAGTTATATAAAAAAAGAATATGATTTAGTATTTTCTCAGTTAGAAGAGTTGTCAAAAAAAGGACATGAGATTCAATTACATATTCATTCTCATTGGGAAGATAGTTTTTATGATGGTAAAAAATGGGTTTTTGATTTAAAAAGATATAGGCTTCATAGTTTTACTAAATATGAAATAGAAGATATAGTTAAAAGATATAAAAAAGTTTTAGAAAATTTTAGTGATAACATATTTGCTTATAGAGCAGGTGGATGGTGTATACAGCCTTTTAAGAAAATAAAAGAAGCATTAAAAAAGAATAATATTTGGTTAGATAGCACTATTTATTATGGAGGAAATAATCTATCAAAAACACACTATTTTGATTTTAGAAATGCTCCAAAAAAAACCTTATGGAAATTTGAAGATGATCCTCTTATAGAGCAGCCAAATGGCACATTTACTGAAATTCCTATTGGCTATATTAAAATATATCCGCAATTTTTTTGGAAACTTATAATAGCAAAAAAAGTTAAGAGTACTACTCATAAAGTTTTTGGAGACGGAAACCCTATAGGTTTTTCAAAAAAAGATATTTTAAAACTGTTAGCTTTTCCATCGTACAATGTCGTATCATGCGATGGATATAGAAGCATTCTTTTAGAAAAAGCTTATGAGTTATATGAAAAAAACAAAAATTATAACAATTTAGTCATTATTGGACATCCTAAAGCACAAAGCCGTTTTTCTATAAGAAAAATAGATGAGTTTGTTAAAATTCACAAAAATATTATTACTTTTGAAAATTATTTTGTCATATGAGTAAAAAAATATTGATATTAACTTTTTATTACAAGCCCGATTTATCTGCTGGTTCGTTTAGAATGACCGCTTTTGTTGAGGAATTAAAAAAAATAGTTTCTGATAATGATCAAATCGATATTATAACGACTTTACCAAACAGATATAACACTTTTAATAAAAACGCAAAAAAAATAGAGAAGTATAACAATATAACTATATATAGAGTAGAATTATCAAAACATAAAAGCGGTTTTATAGATCAGTCATATCTATTTCTTCAGTATGCAATTGCAGTATTTAAAATTTTAAGAACAAAAAAAAAATATGATATTGTTTTTGCGACTTCTTCTCGTTTGATGACCGCATTTTTAGGTAGCTTGGTAAAAAGACATACACAGGCTAAGTTATATTTGGATATAAGAGATATTTTTACAGACACACTAAATTCTATATTTGAAAAAAGCAAAGTAAAACATATAATTCCCCTATTTAAAATAGTAGAAAAATATACTATAAACTCTGCTGATTGTATTAATTTAGTTTCTGAGGGATTTTCAGAATATTTTCAAAATATAAACCCAAATATTAAATACAGTTTTTATCCCAATGGAGTAGATGAAATCTTTATAAATACTTCATTTGAAAAAAAAAGAGAAGATAAAAAAAAGGTGATTACTTATGCAGGAAATATTGGAGAGGGTCAGGGTTTAGAAAAGATAATTCCCAATATGGCCAAATTTTTGGGTAGTGAATATGAAATCAAAATTATAGGTGATGGTGGAACAAAAATAAAGTTGGCAAATGCCGTTAAAGGATTAGAAAATGTAAAAATAATTCCTCCTATGGAAAGAAGTCGATTATTGAAAGAATATGCAAATAGTGATTTCCTTTTTTTGCATTTAAACAGTTATGAGGCTTTTAAAAAAGTACTTCCTTCTAAAATTTTTGAATATGCAGCTACAAATAAGTTTATTATTGCCGGAGTAGATGGTTATGCAAAGGAGTTTATAGAAAAAAATGTTACTGCTTCAATGGTGTTTACACCCTGTGATATAAACGATTTTAAGAGTAAATTTAATAAGATTGTAGAAGTTAAGATTGATAGAAGAGAATTTGTAAAAAAATTTAGCAGGAAAAATATTATGAAAAAATTAGCACAAGAAGTATATGCATTATGAAGAAAAAAAAAGTTTTACTTACAGGAGCAAGTGGTTTTATAGGAAGATACTTTATAAAAAAACATAGACAAACTTACCATATAAAAACATTTTCCTTTTTAAAAGATAATTTTAGCGAACTGGATTTAAAAGATGTTGACGTAGTTATACATCTATCTGCTTTGGTGCATCAGATGAGATGTGGAGATATTAGAGATTATGAAAAGATCAACGTAAAGCAAACTCTTGATTTGGCAAGAAAAGCAAAAGAGAGCGACGTAAAGCAGTTTGTTTTTATGAGCAGTGTAAAAGTTTACGGCGAAGAGAGTGATGAGGTATATACTGAAAAATCTATATGCAAGCCTGAAGATTATTATGGAAAAAGTAAATTGAAAGCAGAATTGGAATTAAAAAAAATAGAAGATATCGATTTTAAAGTATCTATAGTAAGAGCACCTATCGTTTACGGATACGGCGTTAAGGCAAATATGAGAAGTCTTGTAACTTTGGTAAAAAGGTTTCCTATACTGCCTTTTGCGGATATTAACAACAGAAGAAGTATGGTATATGTTGGAAATTTGTCTCATTTGATAGATGAGATTGTAAAACAGGAAAAAAACGGTATTTTTTTGGCGAGCGACGATGAGGCTATAAGTACTACTAGATTGATTGAACTAATAGCTCAAAGTTTAGGGCAAAAAGTAAATTTGGTTAAAATTCCGATGTTTTCCTTTTTGTTGAAAACTTTAAAGAGAGATTATTATAAAAGGCTTTACGGGAATCTAGTAGTAGATAATAAAGAGACTATGAAGAGATTAGGACTCAAAAATCCCTATACGACTCAAGAGGGAATTAAGTTTATGATTGATGGCGAGAAGTTGAAAAGTTTTTAGGATTTTTAGAAACGAGGATCAAATGACTTTTTATATATCGATTATAATTTTATCGTTGATATTAACATTTCTCGTAAGAGAGTATGCTCTTAGAAAAAAAATTATCGACGTTCCAAACGAAAGAAGCTCTCATAGTGTTCCTACGCCAAGAGGCGGCGGTTTGGCGATAGTGATCTCTTTTTATATCGGTCTTGTGATTTTTTATCTTAATGGTAAAATTTCTAGTGAGCTTTTTTTTGCTTTAATATGCTCATTACCCATCGTTATAGTTAGTTTAGTTGACGATATCGTAACGGTGAGTTCTAAAGTAAGATTTATTGTTCAGACGGCAAGTGCCGCTTTGGCTCTTTACTTGTTAGGGGGAGTCGATAAGCTAGATTTCGTTCTGTTTAAAATCGAAGGAGAATGGATTAATCTTTTGATACTTTTGGGTATGGTTTGGCTTATTAATCTTTACAATTTTATAGATGGTATAGACGCGTATGCGGCTACGGAAGCGATTTTCGTATCTATTGGAGCGTACATTCTGTTTCAAAATGAGATCTTTTTGCTTTTGGCGGTGTCGGTTAGCGGTTTTTTACCCTTTAACTGGCCAAAAGCCAAGATTTTCATGGGTGACGTGGGCAGCGCTTTTTTGGGTTTTGTATTTGCGGTGTTTATAGTCTATTATATACATAAGGAAGTCTCCATAATCTATTGGCTTATTTTACTTGCCCTGTTTTGGTTTGATGCTACTTTAACCCTTGTAAGAAGGATAAAAAACGGAGAACCTTTTACGAAACCTCATAAAAAACATGCCTATCAAAGAGTCGTACAAGCCGGGTTTACGCATAAGCAGACCATTATTGTCGCAATGATTATTAATTTAGTCGCTTTTTCTATTTTATACGTTTTAAAAGGGACAAAAGAGATTTTTT
The DNA here is from genome assembly GCF_014466985.1 of Nitrosophilus labii. Taxonomy (NCBI): domain Bacteria; kingdom Pseudomonadati; phylum Campylobacterota; class Epsilonproteobacteria; order Nautiliales; family Nitratiruptoraceae; genus Nitrosophilus; species Nitrosophilus labii. Next base: position 295,224 of record NZ_AP022826.1, on the reverse strand, counting down.
ACTTCTTTTTAATATATATTGTCGCTTTATACTTTTTGACAAAGTTTATAGATACAAAAAAGGCCTTTTGATGAATATTTTTAAACCAACAGTTGCAAATAGGGCGATATTTTTTTTGATATTTGATCTTTTAATCTCTCTTTTCACGCTATATTTGTCATATCTTTTAAGATTTAATTTTCACATACCGGCTGATCATCTACACAATTTTCCAAAAGTATTCGTTGTATTGGTATCTTTAAAGATTTTATTTTTCTTTGCTTTTAAGATCTACTTTTTTGCTTGGAGATTTTTTTCTTTAAATGAAGCTAAAAAACTACTTTTTGCTCATATTGCAGCTTATTTTGGTTTTACGATTCTATTTTTATTTTTCAAAGAGTTTTTTATACCTATGCCAAGAAGCGTTATTTTAATAGACTTTTTCTTATCTATATTTTTTATAGGCGGTTTTCGTTTTTTAAAAAGACTATTTTTAGAGTTTTCAAAAAAAGGTGAAGTTAAACCGACTATGATTATAGGGGCTACTCCAAAGGCGGTTTCTCTTATAAGACATTTTGTAACGGAAAAAGTAGATTATTGGCCTGTTGCTATAGTTGATGATAATAGTTCGATGATAAATACTTATCTTGCAAATATAAAAGTATATGATTTGCGAAATTTAGAAAGACTTATAGAGAAATTAAATATAAGTTCCGTTATTATCGCAAAAGATTATGATACGAAAGAGTTAGATAAAATTTTTGAAAAGCTTAAAGATTTAGGTATAGAAGATATTAAATTGGTAAAGCTTTTGGGAGATAGAGTCGAAGAGTTAAATGATATATCCATAGAGGATCTCTTAGCTAGAAAACCAAAAGATTTAGATATTAAAGTTATCAAAGATTTTATAGAAAATAAAACTGTTTTGATAACAGGTGCAGGCGGTAGTATAGGAAGCGAGATAGCAAGACAGTGTAGTAGATTTGGAGCAAAAAAACTGATTCTTTTAGACAATAGCGAATATAATCTATACACTATAACAGAAGAGCTCTTACATTACGATATAGTTTCTTTATTGCAAACGGTTGTGGATAGAGAAGCTATCAACAAAACTATAAAAAAATATAGACCGGATATCATAGTTCACGCGGCAGCGTATAAACACGTTCCTCTAGTTGAGTTTAATCCTAAAGAGGCAGTAATAAACAATATACTAGGAACAAAAAATGTAATTGACGCTTCTATTAAGTACGGAGTAAAGAAATTTGTACTTATTTCAACAGACAAAGCTGTTAGACCTACGAACGTAATGGGTGCGACAAAAAGAGTTTGTGAACTATACGCACAAAATGTGGATGCTAAAGATACCGAGATTGTCGCTGTTAGATTTGGCAACGTACTAGGAAGTAGTGGAAGTGTCATACCTAAGTTCAAAGAGCAGATAAAAAAAGGCGGCCCTATAACCGTAACGCATCCTAAAGTTACAAGATACTTTATGCTTATTCCCGAGGCTTGCCAGTTGGTTCTTCAAGCAGCTGCAATCGCTAAGGGAGGAGAGATTTTTATACTAGATATGGGAGAACCTGTGAAGATAGTAGATTTAGCTAAAAAAATGCTAAAGCTTTACGGAAAAGAGAAAGAGATAGAGATAGTATTTACCGGTCTTAGACCCGGAGAAAAACTTTTTGAAGAACTATTGCTAGATGAGAGGGAGCAAAAAACAAAGTATGAATCTATCTATGTGACAAGACCGACCATTTATGATATTGATGTGCTTGAAAAAAATATAGAAGAACTTTTAAAAACCGATGAAAACGGTATAGTTGCAAAGTTAAAAGAGATAGTTAAAGAGTTTCAGCCCAATCATTATAAAAAAAGTTGATAAAAAATAGTTTTTTGTTTTTAAAGTATATTGATAAACAATAATGTTAATATTATAAAAATTTACTTTAAAGGTGAATAAGTGTTTAGTAACAAGGAAGAGAATATATCAAAAAAAGAGATTATTGTTTTTATAGTTTTAGCTTTTATTTTCTCTATAACCGTTCGTTTTTATTGGTACTATTGGGCATCGGGAATAGATGGGTTTTACTGGAACAATCAGATTATGATAAATACCAATGACGGTTACTTTTTTGCTAGCGGCGCTCAAAAAGAGCTATTTGGGATGCATCAGTTTAATCCGTTAGTCCCAGGCTTTTGGGATAGGGGGCTTGTTTTTATAACCACTATTTTAGCTAAGGTTTTACCCTTTTCTCTAGATACGATAATCCTTTTTATATCCGCTTTTTTTTCTAGTTTTATAGTAATTCCTCTTGTTTTATTGGGACGGCTTTACGGTAATAGTTGGATCGGTTTTTTTGCTGCACTTTTAGGCTCTATAGTTTGGAGTTATTACAACAGGACCATGATAGGCTACTACGATACGGATATGTTTAGCGTATCGATTTTGATGTTCGTGTTTTACTTTTTAGTTGCTTCTATAAAGAGAAAAAACTATTATGATACCTTTTGGGCTGCTGTTGTTAGTGCTATATATCCTTTTTTTTATATTCCTGGACAGAACGTTTTATACGGACTTATCATAGCATATACTATCTATTTGGCAATTTTTCATAGAAGAGACTCCTTTTTCTATCCGTCGCTAATTGTACTTTATATTTCGCTTTTTCCTCTATTTTTTATTTTTAAACTCATATTGGTAATAGTTTCATTTATAGTGTTGAAAAAAGAGTTTATCTCAAAACAGTATGAGAAGTATATAGCTTTTGGAGTTATTGCTATATTTTTCCTTTGGAGTGATGCGCTTTTAAGGATCTGGCAAAAGATTGACGCATATTTTTTCAAACACGGAACGGAAAATCAGGGTTTACACTTTTTTAAGGTTATGCAAACCGTCAGAGAAGCCTCCTCGATACCATTTGAGACTCTCGCAAACAGGATAAGCGGCCATGTAGCCACCTTTTTGCTTGCAATGGTAGGATATATCGTACTTTTATTTAAAGAGAGAAGTTTTTGGATAAGCTTGGTTTTGGTAGGACTTGGACTTTTTGCTATAACGGGGGGACTTAGATTTACCATTTACGCCGTACCATTTTTGGCTTTTTCTTTGGTATATCTTTTTTGGTTCATGTTCTATAAAATAGAAAAAAATATTTTTAGATATCTACTTGTTGGTGTCTTGACTTTTTTTACGCTACTACCTAATATCCTCCACGTTGTGGATTATAAAGTCCCTACCGTTTTTACGAAAAAAGAGGTTGCAGACCTTAATAGACTTAAAAATATAGGTTCATCTAAAGATTTTGTGCTAACCTGGTGGGATTACGGCTATCCCATCTGGTACTATGCGGATAAATGTACGTTAATAGACGGTGGAAAACACAATCATGACAATTTTATAGTTTCAACAATTCTCTCAACCAATTCACAACTACAAGCCGCTAGACTAGCTAGGATCTCCGTTGAGACTTACGTCAAACAGGTAGAGTGGTATAAAAGATATAAAGAAGAAGGACTTGATTTATCTGAAATTCCAGAAGAGTTTATATTTCAAAAAAAAGGGAGGAAATCTTTTGTAGCAAATCCGGGTTTTCCGGTTGCAGATGTAATCTTTCAAAACGGTAAAAAGAGCCAGATAGATCCAAACGACTTTTTAGAAGAGCTAAAATATGGTGACGTAAAACTTCCAAAAAAGACGAGAGAGATATATATCTATCTGCCTCTTAGAATGATGGAGATTTTTTCAACCGTAAAACTTTTTAGCAGTATAGATCTAAAAACCGGCAAAAAAACTTCCTCACCTTTTATGTTCTATAGTGAAAGATTTAAAGATACAAAAGATCTCCTCATATTTGAAAGAGGAGTGGCGCTTGATAAAAAAAGTGGAGTTTTACTTATCGGTAAACAGAAAGTCCCTATAAAAGATTTTTTTACGGTAGGGTTTACAAAAGATGGAAAAGTTGTTAAACAAAAACAGAGTCTGCGCAAAAACGCTCCTTTAAGCGTGATCTCTTTGTCAAGTTATCAATCTTTTTTGATAGTCGATGATGAGATGTTAAACTCTTTATATATCCAGATGTTTGTTTTTGACAACTATGATAAAGATCTGTTTGAGCCAATAGTTATATCTCCTTGGAGCAAGATTTATCGTGTTAAGATATAATCTTGCTATTTTTTCGTTTTTGAATTATTATAGTTCAAAAAAGAAAAAGATAAAAAAGCTGTTTATGTGTAAGTTATTAGTTCTTTATCAAAAGAGTGCAAAATAAAACAATACAGTATAAACGACTGTATTTAAGTATATCATACTAGAAGACATCTGAAAATCTTGAGGGATACCTAAAATCTCATCTATATCTTTGCCTTTTATTTTAGATTGAATGAGCCATAGTTTAAAGGCTATATCGGAAGTTTTTAAAAGCAAGATACTAATCATCCATATATTTGATATTCCAGATTTTATAGCTATATATAAAACAAACCAGTAGCTAGGATGAGATAAGAAAAAGTAGATTTGGCCATTTTCATACTTTTTAAAAATATTGTCGATTATACCTTTAAAACTGTCCGCTTTTTGCCAAGATGCCTCGTATAGCTCAAAAATTATTAAAACGATTAGATATAAAGCTTTATCTTCCATAACTCCTACTAATATAAAAACTTTTCGCTATTTTAATCAAAAATGAATAAAATATGGTTGAATATTAACTAAAGAGGTAGAGTTGGAGATAGCGATTATCAATACCGGAGGGACCTTCAATAAAAGATATGATCCCATAAAGGGAGAGTTGATAGTTCCCAAAGATAACTTAGCTATAGAGAATATTTTAAAAAGTTATCATACAAACTTAGATTATGTACTAAAAGGGATGATATTTAAAGATAGTCTTGAAATGGACGATAAAGATAGAGAGAGTCTGCTAAACGAGATAAAAAATGCTCAAACTAAAAAGGTTTTAATAGTTCACGGAACGGATACTATGCAAAAGAGTGCGGCCTTCATAGCAAAAAATATTGAAGAAAAATGTGTCGTATTTACCGGTGCTATGGAGCCTTTTTCCATAAATCCGGTCGAAGCGACGGCAAATTTTACTTTGGCTTTAGCAAAACTTCTTTTGGATTATGAGCATGGGGTTTTTATAGCTATGCACTCTTTGGTTCTTCCTTATAATAAAATTATAAAAGATAGAGAGAGGGGAGTTTTTTGTCGAAAATAAGCTGCGATCACTGCAATCTCGAATTTGACGAAAAGGTTATGATAGAAGATGAGATTGATGGAGAAAAGAAGTATTTTTGTTGTAAAGGGTGTCGGGGAGTTTATCATCTTTTAAAAGAGGAAGGTCTTGATAGTTTTTACGATAAACTAGGGAGCACGAAGCTTCAGCCTGCGGTTAAGAAAGAGGATGATCTAAAAAAGTTTGATCTAGAAGGTTTTATCAAAAAGTATGTAAAAGTTAGAGATGACGGGTTGCACGAGATAAATCTCATAATGGAGGGGATTCACTGTGCAGCTTGCGTATGGCTTAACGAAAAGGTTCTTCACCAAACTCCCGGAGTCATAGAGGCTACTATCAACTATACCAACAATAAAGCAAAAATTGTTTGGGTTCCAGAAGAGATAAAACTCTCTAAGATTATAGAAACGATCCGCTCCATAGGGTATAACGCTTATCCTTACGATCCAAAACTTCAAGAAGAGAGAGCAGTAAAACAAAGGAGAGACTACTATGCTCGCATACTAGTAGCTGTTTTTGCAACAATGAATATTATGTGGATAGCTATAGCTCAGTATGTAGGACTTTTTACCGGAATGAGACGAGATATCAAAGATATATTGAATTTTGCCGAGTTCGTTTTGGCTACTCCTACTCTTTTTTATAGCGGATGGGTATATTACAGAAGTGCCTATTATGGCTTGAAGCATCGCTTTGTCAATATGGATCTGCTCGTAGCAACAGGAGCTACGCTAGCTTATATCTATTCCATTTATGCCATGGTTACCCGAACTGGAGAGGTTTACTTTGATTCTGTAACTATGATAGTAACATTTATCTTGGTTGGAAAATATCTTGAAGTTTTAAGTAAAAAACAGGCGGTTGATACTCTAGACTCTATCTTGGGTACTATTCCTACCGAAGTTACGGTTGTAAAGGAGAACGAAAAAGCTCTAGTGATGGTGGAAAATGTGGAGCCCGGAGATATCATAGAGATAAAACCTGGCGAAAAAGTTGTTATTGACGGGATTATAGTAAACGGAAGCGCTTCCTTTGACGAAAGCTCTTTAACCGGAGAGAGCGAGCCGGTATTTAAAAAAGAGGGTGATGAGGTATTAAGCGGTTCCATCTGTTTAGACGGGGTAGTCAGATATAGAGCGAAAAAAGATTTTTCCACATCACTTTTATCAAATATCGTTTCACTACTTGAAGACTCCATAACTAAAAAGCCTAAAATAGAGAGACTAGTAAATCAGATCTCGGGATATTTTAGCGTTACGATTCTTTCTATCGCTTTTTTAACTTTTTTAGGGTGGTATTTTTATGCGGGAGAGTTTGAAAAGGCTTTGATAGTAGCTATTTCTGTGGTAGTTATAGCCTGTCCTTGCGCTTTGGGGCTTGCTACTCCGATGGCTACTTTGGTAGGCATAGGTATAGCCGCTAAGAGAGGACTTCTTTTTAAAGAGGCAGCGTTTTTGGAAACTATGGCAAAAAGCGACATGCTTGTTTTGGATAAAACTGGAACGATAACGGAAGGAAAGCCAACGGTTATTACCTATGAGAAGTTAAAAGATTTTGATGAGAGTATCGTTTTAGAACTAGTAAAAAACTCGAATCATCCTATTAGTAAAGGAGTGGAGAGGTTTATAGTAGAGAAGGTGGTAAGGTGGCAAGGGGTGAAGGAGGGAAGGAGTGAAGATGAATATTTTTGTACCCACACTCACACTCACACACACACTTCAATATTGAAGGTCGAAGAGTTTAAAGAGATAAAAGCAAAAGGGATGATTGCTAAAATTGATGGTAAAAGAGTTTTGGGAGGAAATATTGAGCTTTTAAAAGAGTTTGGGATAGATATAGAAATAGAGAGTGAAAATAGTATATTTTTGGTTGCGATAGAAAACGAGCTTGTAGCTATTTTTGAACTTAGCGATAAGATAAAAGAGGGAGCTGCAGAAGCAATTGCGAAAATAAAAGAAATGGGTATAAGAGTTGTAATGTTAACCGGCGATAATGAAAAGGTAGCCAAAAAAGTAGCCGATACGCTTGGGATAGAAGAGTTTTACGCAAAACTTTTGCCACAAGACAAAAGTGCCTACATAGATAAGTTTCATAAAGGGGGACACATCATCGTAATGGCCGGAGACGGTATAAACGACTCTATAGCCCTTGCTTGCAGCGATATAGCTATCGCGATGGGTAGTGGGGCGGATGTGGCCATAAGCGTTAGCGATATAGTTTTACTTGATGAAAAGCCAAAAAGTATATATGAGGCTTATAAGATAAGTAGAAGAACCTTTAAAGCTGTTAAAGAGAATCTCGCACTCTCTTTGATATATAACACTTTTGCGGTTCCAGTAGCGGTGATGGGGTTTGTAAATCCTTTGGTAGCCGCTATTTCCATGTCTTTAAGTTCATTGTTGGTTGTTGGTAATTCGTTTAGAATTAAGTTGAGTAATAAGTGACGAGTGATGAGTTTATCGATTACCCGTTACTGATCACTAAATACTAAAAGGAAAAAAATGAGTGCCGGTATAATAGCTATGATGTTGGGTGTTTCGACGCTTCTTGGTGCTTTAGGATTGGCGGCTTTGTTGTGGGGACTAAGAACAGGACAGTTCGACGACACATCTAAGTTTTTGGACGTCGCTAGATTTGATGGAGAAGAAGAACTAAAAGATGCCATTATGATGGAAGAGAAGAGAAAAAAAGCTTTAGAAAAGAGAAGAAAAGATAAAAGGATAATGCCGGATTGATTATGAGTGATGAGTAATCGGTGACAAGTAATTGGTAAGTAGTAATTGTAAAAAATGATGAATTTAAACAGGGAAAAGCAAAAAGGAATATTTATGAAAAATAACAAAGATTTAGAAGTTTGGAAAGAATCAATTAATTTGGGAGCGTTAGAAATTTTGTGTCAATCCGATAGAATAAAATAATCTAAAGGAGAGACACAATATGGAAAACTTCGATTTGAATGAAGCTCTTGAGGCTATCAAGGCTGGAGCAAAAATAGATGGCAAAGATGGAGTACTTGCACCACTTATTAAACAACTCACAGAGGCTGCTTTAGAAGCAGAACTTGAATCACATCTAGCTAAAGAGATAAAAAACCGCAAAAATGGCAAATCTTCAAAAACAATGAAGAGTTCAGTTGGCGAGTTTGAACTAGTGGTTCCAAGAGATAGAAAAGGGACATTCGAACCTCAAATCGTTAAAAAGTATCAAACTTATATGAGCGATCAAATAGAGCAGAAAATACTATTACTCTATGCTCTTGGAAACTCCTATAGCCAGATAGCCCAGCATATTAAAGAACTTTATGGTATTGAATTTTCCAAAGCCACTATTAGTGCTGTTACAGATAAGATTATTCCAATGTTAAAAGAGTGGCAGCAAAGACCATTAGAGGCAGTATATCCTTTCATTTGGCTTGATGCAATACACTATAAAATCAAAGATAATGGTAAATATGTTAATAAAGCTGTTTATACTATTCTTGGAGTAAATTTGGAAGGCAAAAAAGAGATATTGGGACTTTATCTATCAGAGTCTGAAGGTGCCAATTTCTGGCTATCTATTTTAACAGATTTAAACAATAGAGGAGTCGAAGATATACTTATTATCAGTGGATGGACTCAAAGGGTTTTCAGAGGCTATCAATGCAATATTTCCTAAGACCGAAGTGCAACTTTGCATTATTCATCGTCCGAGCGAAGCGACAACCCCGCAGGCGAAGCCGAGGACAATAAGAAATTCCCTTAAATATGTAGCTTCTAAAGACTCCAAAGAGTTCATGAAAGACCTTAAAAAAGTGTATCAGGCAATATCCAAAGAGGCTGCCGAAACGGAATTGGATCGGCTTGAAGAGAAATGGGGCAAAAAATACCCCATTGTTATCAACTCGTGGAGAAATAAATGGGAAAATCTCTCCTATTATTTCAAATATCCTGAAGATATCCGTCGTATCGTCTATACTACAAATATCATAGAATCTGTCCATCGACAGTTTCGAAAACTTACTAAAACAAAAGGAGCGTTTCCCAATGAAAACAGCCTTTTAAAGCTGCTCTATCTTGGTATTCAGAATGCTCAAAAAAAGTGGACAATGCCAATTAGAAACTGGAGTCTTACTCTCTCCCAATTGGCTATATTTTTTGAAGGAAGACTCGAGAAAGCTCTCGAGCTATGATATAATCCTATGAACTATCGGTGACACAAAATTATGAACGGTCTCATCTAAAACTGACCTAAAAATCAGACCGATTCATCATAGATTAGAACATAGAATCAAAGCCCATATCCTCGTAGCCTTTGTAGCTTATGCAATCTATAAAGAATTTGAAAGAAGGTTAAAACTTCATAATATGCAATTTACTTTTTCTAAAAAACTTATAATTGAACTTATAAAAAATATGAAAGCCATTGAAACCAAAGACTCTATTAAACTTTTTAATTTTAACAATTATCAATCTCTAATTTACTCCGCTATATTCAATACCTAATTTTTGGGTGTCTTTCCGCACAATTCAGGAAGTTGATTTATGGGGACTGTAAAATAAACTGTGTAAACCACCTAAAGCCCTTAAAACCTTAGCGTGTATATTTTCCAACTTTTATCTCAGACTCTATCCTCATCAATTGCTCCGTCATCCATTTCATCATTGATAAAAGTGGAACCACCTCTCCCACAAGCTGCATCATTATCTCTTTAAATATTTTTGTCTCATCTATTTTTTTGCTATTATTTCTTTTAGATTGGTTTCCTCATACTTGCTTTATTCCTTACTGAGAAGTCCATCCAACTCTTTTGAAGATTTCAAAATCTCAAAAAGAGTCTTCAAGTAAAATTGCGAACTTTATTGTACACTACCAGCACTAACACCCCGTTTATAGGCAATTAAAAATTTTTTTTACTTATCATCCTATAGATAGGGCTTCAAAATTTAGATAGGGCTTCAAAATTTTTAAAAAGCCTCTAAATCTCAAGCAAAAGTACTATTGAAACAAATTCTATTGCAAAATCCGGGTTAAACTAGGAGAATTTGATAAAGAAATATTTACGTTTGATATAGATATCTATCAGATAAATATATCTTTTGATGAAATTTTTAAAAGATTTAGGTAAAAAGTAGTTTTTTAACTTTATCTTCCCTTTGTTTTCCCTTAAAATACTCTTTGCAAAAATCTACAATTTTGCCATGAAATCTTGCATATATTTGATTTAAGGGTATCTCTTTATTGTAAAGCTCATAGATTTCGTCTAAATTTTGAAAAACCCCTTCCGTTAAGAAATCAGCAATATCATCATACTCGCTAAACTCATATCCTGTAATACCGAGTATCCTGGCAGTATAGCTGTCAACCACCATAAAATCTTTATAACAGGCATAATTGAGTATAGAATCGGCTGTCTCTTTGCCTATTCCCTTTTGATTTAAAAGCCAGTATCTGCTGACCCTCTTTTGAAAAATTTCAAAACTTCCAAACTCATTCAAAATATTTTGTGATAGTTTTTTTAGTCTAAAAGCTTTTGTATTGTAAAAACCGGCCGGTTTTATAAGAGTAGAGAGCAGTTTTTGATCAATCTGGGCTAGCTTTTCAAGCTCTATATCGTTCATATAATTTTTTAGATTTAAAAGAGCCTCTTCAACTTTTTCCCATCTTGTATTTTGAGTCAAAATAGCCCCTACCACAACCTCAAACGTTCCACTGTTAGGCCACCAGTAAGGATCTCTTTCATCTTTTAAAAATCCAAGCTCTTTTAATCTTTTTAACAGTTCAAAACTGTTTTCTATCATTAGCATCCTTTTGTAACAAGGTAGCAAGTTTCAAAGTCACTAAACAATAACTATATTTTAACTCCTCACTTTTTCACTTCATCACTTTATTACTCTTCTTTAAACGCCCTTTGCGAAACAAAATACTCCTCTTCATCGTAGGCTTTCACTTTATAAGCATCCTTGCATTTTCCATCTTCTATCTCAAAAATCACCATCTGAAATATCTTTTTGCACTTATCAGGCACATCGAATCGTCCTGGAAGTCCTGTTAAAAACCTCTTTATAGGCACACTCTTCTCCATCCCTATCACATTGTCTCTACAGCCCGTAAGTCCCACATCAGTAATATAACCAACATCATGAAAAATTTGCAAATCATCGCTTCCCACATGGGTATGTGTCCCGGCTATGGCACTGACACTATTTTTTAGCATCATTAAAAGAGCTCTTTTTTCGCTGGTTGCTTCTGCGTGCATATCAATAAATATGTTTTTTACCCCATCTTCATGAAGCTTTTCAACAACTCTCTTTATTGTTATAAAAGGATTATCAACCATCGGCATGGAGTAGTATCCCATAAGATTTACAATCGCAAGTTTTTCTTCTTTTACCTCTACAACTTCCATCCCGCGTCCGGGAACCCCTTCAGGGTAATTAACGGGCCTAAGTATGGGATAGCTATCTAAAAGAGCAAAAATATCCTTTTTATCCCAGGTATGATTTCCTCCTGTCATCAAATCGATACCGCACCTAAAAAGCTCTTTGGCGTTTTTCTCAGTCAGACCAAAACCGTGACTTGCATTTTCATAATTTGCAATAACAAAATCAAGTCCTTCTTTCTCTCTTATCTCTTTTAGGTGTCTTGCTACCATCTTTCTGCCGGGTTTTCCTATGATATCTCCAATAAAACCTATCTTCATCAACTTCCCCTAAGTTTTCTAAGTACGGTATCTATAAGATCATCTTCATCTTTGCTTCTAGCTTTTAAAAACTCTTTTTTCCCGTCATTATACTCGATAGTTATATTTTCATTATAGTTAGAGATAGTTTTAATACCTTTTTTAAGTCCCAATATCTTCATAATAACAACATCCAAAAACTGTTTTGTAACATTGTCAAGTTTGCCAAATCTATCGGCAATCTCCTCTTCTATATCATAAACTTCATCCACTTCTTCACACTGGCCTAATCTTCTATAAAGATCTAGTCTCAGCCTATCTTCGCTAACAAGCTCTTTTGAGATATAAGCGTTTATGGCAAGCTTTATCTCGATTTTCGGTTTTTCTTCCATCTTACCAGTTGTTAGTAAGTTTAAAGCCTCTTCTAGCATTTTCAGATACAAGCTATATCCGATATTTTTTATATGACCGCTTTGCTGAGCCCCTATGATGTTTCCTCCTCCTCTTATCTCCAAATCGTGCATAGCCAAAACCTGTCCGCTTCCAAGATATGAGTTGGACTCAAGCGCCACAAGTCTCTTTTTAGCTTCATCAGTTAATCTCTCTTTATTTTCCACCATAAAGTAGCAATACCCCTCTTTTTTACCTCTTCCAACGCGGCCTCTTAGCTGATGAAGATCTGCCATTCCGAATCTATCGGCTCCATCTACTATGATCGTATTTACGTTTGGCATATGAAGTCCAGATTCTACTATAGATGTGGATAGAAGCAGATCATATTTTTTTTGATAAAAGTTCAAAAGCTCCTTTTCGGTAACGGAGGCGCTAACCTTTGAGTGAAGCACCAAAATCTTAAGATTTGGCAAAATCTCTAAAAGTTCCTCTTTTTTAGACTCTATATTTGCTATGGAGTTGAAGATGTAAAATATCTGTCCTCCTCGCCTAAGCTCCCTTAAAATTACCTCTTTAACGAGCTTTTCGTTATACTCTTTAACATAGGTTCTAACCTCTTTTTTACCTTGAGGGGGCGTTCTTAGTTCACTAAACTCTTTAAGACGACTTAAAGCCATATTAAGACTTCTTGGAATCGGAGTAGCACTCATACTAAGAACGTGAACATTTTCGCTCATCGCTTTAAGCTTCTCTTTCTGTTTTACGCCAAATTTATGCTCTTCGTCTATCACTATCAGGGCTAGCTTTGCAAACTCTACTCCCAAAATGGAGTGAGTTCCCACTACCACATCTATACTTCCCTCTTTCAATTTTTGCAGAACTATCTTTTTCTCTTTGGAACTTACAAATCTATCAAGCCTAGCTACTTTTATACCGAACTTTTCAAACCTCTCTTGTAAAGTTTTGTAGTGTTGATTTGAAAGTAGCGTTGTAGGAGCCAAAAAAGCAGCCTGATATCCGCTTTTTACCACGGCAAAAATGGCGTTCATAGCAACTTCTGTTTTTCCAAAACCCACATCTCCGCTTAGAAGCCTGTCCATAACCTTACCGCTAGATAGATCTTTAAAGATCTCCTCTATCGCCTCTTTTTGATCCGGCGTATACTCAAATCCGGCCTCTTTTTGGAAGATTTTAATTTCTGGATTTTCTACATTGCAAACTACACCTTTTAAAAGCTCTCTTTTTGCCGCAAGCCTTACTATTTCGTTTGCTATCTCAAAAAGTTTCTCTTTTACCTTTTTCTTTAGCTTTGCAAAAGAGCTGCTTCCAAGTCTATCTAAAACCGGTATTGCTCCACTATCAGCAATATACCTATCTATCAAGTCTATATTCTCAACAGGAACCAAAAGCCTATCATCACCTTGGTATTTAAGAACCAAAAAATCTTTAGTCGCCCCAAGAACGGTTACCGCTTCGATACCGCTAAAAATCGCGATACCGTGATTATCGTGAACTACATAATCGCCGGGTTTTAGTTCATCAAGTAAAACTTTGGCTTTTTTCACCCTTTTAAATTTTTCTCTTTTGTTTAGAGATATTATCAGTTCTTCATCGCTTTCGATATTTAAAACTATATCTTTATAGATAAATTTTAACCCTTCAAAACTATCTAGTGCGCTTCTTCTAACTACCGTTTCGTTTTTAGCGATAACTTTTATCTTTTTATCTTTTCTGAACTTTATAAGAGAGTTTATGTTTATAACTTCAATATCTTTATAGTCTCTAGCTTCCTCGATAATAGGCAAATCAAAAGAACTTTTTGGAACAAACTCGAAACTCTCTTCATACAAAGAGTCAATCTCATCTTTTATACCGCTAACTAAAAAGGCTCTTTTACCATCCAACAGATTTATCTTTTCATCAAGATACCAAAAACCCAAAGAGGCAATATCTTTAACAAATACGTCGCTCTCAGTCTCTTTGATCCTATTTAAAAGCTTCTCATACTCGCTTTCATCAAGACCAAAGAGTGCGGGCGTGACTCTTATGCTCTCAAGTTCATCCTTAAAACTCTTTTGCGTAGTTTCGTCAAAATATCTAATACTCTCTATCTCATCATCAAAAAGACTGATTCTAACCGGTTTTGAATCTTTAGGATATATATCTATAATATCTCCTCTAAAAGAGACCTCGCCTTTCGTTTCCACAATATCTACAAACTCATAGCCCCAATAAAGTAGTCTATTTTTAAGTTCGCCTAGATCAACTCTATCTCCAAATTCGAGCGAAAAGCTTTTAAAATATTTTGGCGAGGGGAGATAGTTTGAGAGTGTCTGATACGCAGAGATCAAAAGAGTCTTTTTTGTGTAGTATATATCAAGAGCGCTTAGTAGCTCTTCAAGTTCCTCTTTGAAGCTTCTTAGATCATCGCCAAATCTTGCCCTAAAGTCTGGCAAAACTACAGCTTCTATATCTAAATATTTAGCTACGTCCAATACCTCTTTTGCCTCTTTTTCATCTGTTACTACTAAAATATCGGGAATCTCTTTTTTTAAAAACTCAAAAACTTTAGCTTGCAGAAAAGCCTCCTTTTAAAAACTCTTCAGCTACTCTAAATGAACCAAAAACAAGATACTCTTCTTCCTTCTCTACCCTCTTAAAATCTCCATATTTTATACCCAGTTCTCTCAAAACATTTATGAGCTCCTCTTTATCAACCGCTCTTTCGTCTTCTATATCTATAATCTCTACTCTTTTAATTTTCGGTTTTAATATCTTTAAAACCTCTTTAAAATCCTTATCTTCATAAGCGTTGTAAACCAAAACCGTATCTGGCCTAAGTTCACGCTCTATCGCTTTTGCTGCTAGAGGGTTGTGCCCCACATCCAAAACAACATTATCGGCAACTTTTTGGAACCTACCAAAAATCTGCAAATCAAAACAATCTTCTATCTCAAGACTCACTCCCAACACTTTGCCAGCCGCAAAAGCCAATGATAGATTTTCACTAAAAAATATCGGATAAGCTTTTTTGCTTATGAACTCTTTTATATCACTCTTTTCCTCTTTGCTCAAAAGCTCATCAACCATATAAAGTTTACATCCTATCTCTTTTGCCACCTCTTTTGCTATCTCTTCTACACTTTTATGTTTTTGATATCCTAAAATCGCTTCTTTGCGGATACTTCTTATCTTTGTTTTCGCAATCTTTTCTATGCTGTTTCCCAAAAAGGCTTGATGATCAAAATCTATCGCGGTTATTAAACTTAGCTCCTTATCAAAAACGTTCGTAGCGTCAAACTCGCCTCCAAGACCGGCCTCCATAACAGCAAAATCCAGCCCTTCAAAAGATACGGCGGCCAAAAGAGTTGTGTACTCAAAATAACTAAGACTCTCTTGAAACTCTTTTGGCAATATATTTAAAAGCTTTTTATGAGTATTCTCCAAGGATTCGTCATCTATATCTTTTGCGTTTATCCAGATTCTTTCGTTAAATTTTAAGATATGGGGAGAAGTATAGTGTCCGGTTTTATACCCTTTTTTAAAGAGCATATAAGCTAAAAATCTGCCGGTGCTACCTTTGCCGTTAGTTCCTACGATATGGATAATTTTAGGTAGAGACAATTTCTCTTTTACGCTCTCATACGCTCTAGGCATTCTTGTGTAATCGATATTTTTATAATAACGAGGCTTGGAGTTTAGGAAATCTTTTATAGTCATTAAAACTTAACTCTCTTGATATCCTATGATAGAGATTTGCGAAATAAACTTATCCAAAGCTTTCTTAGAGCTCTCCCTTATAGCTTCAAATCTTTTAGTATCCGAAATAACACTGTTTGGCTCAATAGGAAAATCGTAATTGCCGGAAACCGTCAATATTTTCGTTTCTCCTTTTCTACTTTTATAGACTATTTTTAGAGAGGTAATAGCTCTATAGTAAATAACATATCCGTTTTTGTCATATTGAAGTGGCCTAAAACTAACTCCTCTTAAGCTAACTATTAGTTCACTATCGGCATACTGTTTTGGTACCAAAGAGCCTTTAAATCTGCTTACTATAGCTTCGTTTAAGGCGTCCTTTATCAAAACTGCGTTTTCAGGATCTCTTAGATAGACCTCAACCTGGGAGTAGATCTTTTCGCCCAAAACTTTTTTCGTATATACCGAAGTTGGTTTGTATCCGCAACCGGTTATTAAATATACAAGGATAAAGGCTGAAGGCAAAAGGAGAAAAACTCTCCTAAATGCCGAAATAAAATCTCTCATCTCTAATCTCAAATCTACCCTTTTACCACTATATTTACAAGTCTATTTGGAACCACAATCTCTTTAACTATCTCTTTATCCTCTATCCACTTTTTAGCTTTCTCTTTAGCTGTTCGTAAAATCTCCTCTTTGGAAGCATTTACGGGCACTTCTATCTCGGCTCTTCTTTTCCCGTTTATAGTTACCGCCAAAGTTACGCTATCTTCTTGGAAAACTTCCTCTTTTATCTCGATATTTTCAAAATTGTTTCTATTAAAAAGTCTATCAGATATCTCCCAGCATACGTGAGGAATAATAGGCTCTAATATATTTGATAGTATCCAGTATCCTTCGCTCCATACCTCTTCATTTTTTTGTGCGTTTAAAGCATTTAAAGCTTCCATAGAAGCGGCTATTAGAGTGTTGAAAGTGTAGTTTTTTTCATAAACATCTTTCGATTTTTTCAAAGCCTCGTAAACTTTCTTTCTAGCAAGTTTCTCCTCTTTTGAGAGTTTTGAGTGATCTATAGCAGGTAAATTTTCGCAAGGTTTTACATCCAAAGATCTATCAAAAAATCTCTTTATAAATCTATAAGCCCCTTCAACCGCACTGTCGTTCCACTCAAGCTCTTTTGAAGGAGGGGCCGCAAAAAGGATAAAGAGTCTTGCGGTATCGGCACCGAATTTTTCCACAATCGAGTCCGGATCTACCACGTTGCCTTTAGACTTACTCATCTTAGCTCCATCTTTTAAAACCATACCCTGGGTAAGCAGTCTCTCAAAAGGCTCGTCAATATCTACGTATCCTAAATCTCTTAAAGCTTTTGTAAAAAACCTAGAATATAAAAGATGCAATATAGCATGCTCTATACCGCCGATATACTGATCAACGCTCATCCAGTAGTCGGTATCCTCTTTTTTGAAAGGCAGCTTATCCCAATACTCTTTTTGAGTGGTAAATCTTAGAAAGTACCAACTAGACTCCACAAAAGTATCTAAAGTATCCGTCTCTCTTATAGCATCCTCGCCACAATTTGGACATTTTGTATATTTCCAGGTTGGATGTAGCTCTAAAGGATTTCCTTCACCGGTAATCTGCACATCTTCCGGTAAAGTTACGGGGAGATTCTCTTTTTTCTCTGCCACAAGTCCACATTTTGGACACTTAACAAGAGGAATTGGCGTCCCCCAGTATCTTTGTCTACTAACCAACCAATCTTTAAGTTTATAATTTATAGTTTTTTTTCCTAACCCCTCTTTTTCGAAATAGTCAATTATCGCTTTTTTAGCTTTTTCGCTCTCTAAACCACTAAACTCTTCGCTATCAAAGAGGACTCCAGGCTCTACAACAGCTCTATCGCTATCGATTTTGCCATCTTTAGGCTTTATAACATATCTGATAGAAAGATTGTATTTTTTAGCAAACTCAAAATCTCTCTCATCATGGGCAGGTACGGCCATCACCGCGCCGCTTCCATACTCAGTCAAAACAAAATTTGCCACCCATACCGGAATCTTCTCTTTTGTTAGCGGATGGATTACGTAAAGATTTAGAAATAACCCCTCTTTTTCTGCCTGGGCTCTAAGTTTTGGCGGAGTATTTTGCATCTTTTTAATCTTTTGGATCGACTCGCTATCTAAAAGAGTATTATTTACAAGATATTTTACTATCTCATGCTCTGGCGCCAAAGCCGTATAGGTAACTCCATAGATAGTATCGGCTCTTGTAGTAAAAACTTTAAAACCCTCAAACTTTTCACCTAACCTCTTTTTGCTATCATCGTCAAGCTTTAATTCAAACTCTAACCCTTCGCTTCTACCTATCCAGTTTCTTTGCATAGCAATGACCTGTTTTGGCCATTTACCCTCCAGTTTTTCAAGATCTCTTAAAAGCTCCTCCGCATAATCAGTGATCTTTAAAAAGTATTGGTCCATCTCTTTTTGGACTACTTCCGTATCACATCTCCAACATCTACCCTCTATCACCTGCTCGTTTGCCAAAACGGTTTTATCGTGAGGACACCAGTTTACGGTAGCACTGCTTCTATACAGAAGCCCTTTTTCAAACATATCAACGGTAAATTCTTGTTCAAACTTAGTATATATCTCATCGCAAGTGGCAAACTCCCTCTCTTGAGAAAAACTAAAACCTAAAGAGTCTAGTTCCTTTCTCATATAGTCTATATTTTCATAAGTCCATTTTTTAGGGTGTACACCTTTTTTTATAGCCGCATTCTCTGCAGGCATCCCAAACGCATCCCAGCCGATAGGATGAAGAACGTTTTTCCCGATTTTTCTGTAGTATCTAGCAATAGCATCACCTATAGCGTAGTTTCTAACATGCCCCATGTGGATACGTCCGCTTGGATAAGGAAACATACTCAAAATATATCTTTTTTCCTTTGTATAGTCATTTTTTGGTTCGTAATATCTATCTTTTTTCCAAAACTCTTGCCACTTTTTTTCTATACTTTTAGGTTCGTAACCCATCATCTCCCTTTAGTCGTTAGTTTTTAGTCGTTAGTCTTTAGCCATCAGTCGTTAATCTTTAGATTATCTGTTAGCTAACGACTACTGACTAATGACTATTACACAACTCCTTGTTCATACATCGCTCTCATTCTCTCTTTTTCCTGAGCTCTCTTTTTCTTCTCAGCTAATTTAGCCCTATATTTTTGCAGATTAAAACCTAGCCAGCCCAACAGCGGAGAAGCCACGAAAATGGAGCTGTAGGTACCTACAACTACACCTACGAGCAAAGTAAAACTAAACCCTTTAATAATCTCTCCTCCAAACAAAAATAGCGTTAAAACAACGAAAAAAGTGGTTAAAGAGGTAAGAGTGGTTCTAGATAAAGTTTTAGTAATCGACTCGTTGATGACTCTGTTTAGATCGTTTGTTTTAGCCTCGACTATACCCTCTCTGATCCTATCAAAAACTATGATGGTATCGTTTAGCGAATAACCTAAAATCGTCAAAAGAGCCGCTAAAATATCCAAGTTAACCGGAACGTTAAAAAGGCTTATGGCGCCTAAAGCTATCGAGACGTCGTGAACTAGAGCCAATACGGAAGCTAAAGCGAATCGATACTCAAATCTGATAGAAACATATATCAAAATACCAATAATGGCTATAACCATAGCCATCATACCCTTTTCTCTTAACTCACTTCCAACTTTGGGTCCTACTATATCCACTCTTCTTATCTCATAATTGCCCGTCCCTTGTAAAACTTCTCTCGCTATATCTCCTATATCTTGACCGAGCTTTTTGGTTGAGGTTTTAACTCTGATAATAATCTCTTCATCACTTCCAAACTTTGTAACGGCGGCGTCTTTAAAAATCTCACTTTTTTTGAGAGCCTCTCTTATCTCTTTTATATTTACAGGCTTATCGTACCTAACCTGAACGATTGTTCCGCCGGTAAAGTCGATACCGAAATTAAGTCCTTTGGTAAAAAGAAGTATGTAAGAACCTAGTATCAAAAACAAAGATATAGATATAAATAGTTTGCTTTTGCCCATAAAATCGTATATTTTATCCGTCTTAAAAAACTCCATCATTTACCCTTTACTTTTAAACCAAACCACAAAGATAGATTTTTGCTTTTTTCAATCTTTGGCAAAAGAGCCTCATAAATGCCGTGCGTTCCCAATATAGCGGTAAGCATAGAAGCTAAAATACCAATGCTTATGGTAATAGCAAAACCTTTAATAGGTCCCGTTCCGTATGCGTAAAGCACAACAGCCGCTATCAATGTGGTGATATTTGCGTCCAAAATAGCGCTCATAGCGTTCTTATATCCTTGCTCTATCGCTTTTTTTATACTTACACCTTCTCTTAAAAGCTCCCTTATTCGCTCACTTATAATAACGTTGGCATCCACCGCCATACCGACAGTTAAAACAATACCCGCCATCCCAGGAAGCGTGAGCGTAGCGCCAAAGAGAGCCATTACACCTATTATCAAAAATAGATTGGCAACCAGAGCAATATCGGCTATAATCCCGGCAATTCCATAGTAAAAAATCATAAACAAAACAACGATCACAAATCCGCTTATAAGCGCTATAAGACTCGCTTTTATACTATCGGCGCCTAGACTTGGTCCAACACTCCTTTTTTCTAGTAAAAATACGGGAGCTAGTAAAGCGCCGCTTCTTAGGGCGATAGCTACGTCGTGCGCCTCTTGAACGCTAAAACCTCCGCTTATCTGACCGCTTCCGCCGCCTATTCTCTCTCTGATTACCGGCGCTGAATATACTTTGTTATCTAAAACGATCGCTAAATGTTTTCCAACACTTTTAGCGGTAAAATCACCAAAAATCTTAGCACCTTCACTGTTTAAAGTGAAGTTAATTACGGGCTGATTGTTTTGATCAAATGCAACCTTCGCATCAATTATCATAGAACCGTCAAGTATAGGGATCTCTTTTAAAAGATACTTTATCTTCGGATTTTTAGCATCACTTAATATCACATCACCATACTCAGCGGCCTCTTCAGGACTCATCTGATATACTCTTGCCGCCCTGTCCTCATCTACGGCCATAAGTTGTAGATGCGCCGCTTTTGCTATAAGAGATCTGATCCTTTGTTCTTGCTTAGGAGTTTTTATCCCAGGAAGCTCTACCAAAATCTTATCTTTTCCTTGTTTTGCCACATTTGGTTCGGCTAATCCAAACTGATCAAGCCTGTTTCTTATGGTATCTACCGCCTGATTTATCGCGTACTCTTTTACAGACTCTATCTCCTGAGGCGTTAAAGTAACAACGTAGTGAAGAGAGTGTTTTTCTACTTTCAACCCGGAAATGTTTTTTAACATCTCATCCATTTTAGGCTCATCATCTTTATCAAGCAGAGTAAATTTTATATCTTTATCTTCTATTTTTAAGTCTTCGAGCAATATATCGTTATCTTCGGCAAAATATTTTATGCTTGAGGCAATAGATTTGATTTTTGATTTGATAGCTGCATCCGTATCTACTCCCAAAAGCATATGAAGACCACCTTGCAAATCCAAACCAAGCGTTATCTTCGGTCCCTCTTTGAGATTTAAAAAAGAGGGGATAGAAAGTGCTATCCCCCCCATAAGAGCTATGAGGAAGATAACTAAACGATAGTTTAAAACCCTCATTTTAACTCTCTAATTTTTTGGCTATAAAGTTTTTGTCAATTTTGACTATTACTTCCTCATTAAGCTTAGCTTTGATAAAATCCTCTTCAGGTTTTACAACCTCAACGATCAAACCGCCGTTAGTGACGACTTTGTCACCTTTTTGCAAAGAGTTTATCATCTCTTTGTGCTTTTTAGCCTGTTGCTGTTGCGGTCTGATGATCAAAAAATAAAAGATAGCAAAGATTATGATGAGTGGTAAAAGTGAACCCAAAATCCCTGTAGCTCCTACAGCTTGTCCTTCCATATCCATCCTTTTTAAAAAAATTTCACGCTATTTTAACATCTATTTGCTAATAAAAGCCTTTTTAATTGCAGCGGCTTTTAGTTTTTTTATATACGTTGAAGCTTTGGGTAAAAGTTCTGAACTATTAAATACCTTAACTGGTGTTGTAGCTATCTACTTTATCCTCAAAGCCGACAAAAAAGAGCTATTTTGGATAGGCTTTTTCATAGGTATTTTGTGGTTTTACTGGATAGGACTTAGTTTTAGATATTATAATCTTTTTTGGATGATCCCCATAGTAATTTTATTTGTAGGCGTAGTTTACGGGATAATTTTTTGGTTGATTGGAAAATTAACCGAGTTGACAACGAATATTTTTTCCTCTTTTTCAATCTATCTTCAGCCTTTTATAAAAAGTCTATTTTTATCGATATTAAACTATATTCACCCTTTTGGATTTAACTGGTTTATTCCTGAGCTAATCTTTTTAAACAGCTATTTAGAATCAAACAAATCTAGCTTTTTAATAATTTTGCTATCAATTTCATTTTTAACACTCTACAACCGCTTTGAGATGAAAAAAAAAGTAGTCTTTGTTTTGGCAGCTATTAGTTTGTTGATATTTGCAAAAAAAGAGATGCAAACAGAACCAAAATTGGCACCAATTAAAATATATCTTTCTCAAACTACCATACCCCAAGATAAGAAGTGGGACCCGCTACTTCAAACGAAGATAATCGACGAAAATTTCAAAATCATAGAAGAAGCGATTAAAAAAAGATATGACTTGGTTGTATTGCCAGAGACCGCTTTTCCTCTATATCTAAATACCAGAAAAAATATTTTGAACACCCTTAAGAAAATGAGCGAAAAAATCTCCATAGTCGCCGGAGCTCTACATCTAAAAGAGGGACTCTCTTACAACTCAACTTATATTTTTACAAATGGAGATTACATTATCGCAGACAAAGTAGTTTTGGTTCCTTTTGGAGAAGCTGTGCCTTTACCAAAACCTTTAGCTAAACTGGTAAACAAAGTTTTTTTTAACGGAGCAGAGGATTATAAAAGAGCAAAGTATCCTACAGATTTTGAGATAAATGGAGTTAGATTTAGAAACGCTATCTGTTATGAAGCGACTCATCCTCTTCTTTATAAAAATACTCCAAAATATCTGATAGCAATCAGCAACAACGCCTGGTTTACACCCTCCATTGAGCCCACATTACAAAATCTTATAATAAAATATTACGCAAAAAGCCATAGAATCGTAGTTTATCACTCGACTAATATTGCAAAAACAGCGGTTATTTGGTAATATTTCTAAGTAAATAAAAGCTCTTGCATACACATAACGAGCAAAGGAAAAATCATGAAGATAGCAAAAAATATAACAGAACTTATCGGAAATACTCCATTAGTTATGATTAACTCTCTATCTAGCGAATTTGGCGCAAAAATCATTGGAAAATGCGAATTTATGAATCCGACAAGTTCCGTTAAAGATAGAATAGGATTCAATATGATAAGAAGAGCCATAGAGAATGGTAAAATAAACGAAAAAACCACTATTATTGAACCAACAAGCGGCAATACTGGTATAGCGCTAGCTAGTGTATGCGCATCTTTTGGACTAAAACTGATACTTACAATGCCAGAATCTATGAGTCTTGAGAGAAGAAAGCTTCTAAAAGCTTTTGGTGCCAAACTGGAACTAACCCCGGCTGAATTAGGTATGAAAGGAGCTATAGATAAAGCTTACGAGCTACTTGAAACGATAGAAAACTCATATATGCCAAATCAGTTTGACAATCCATACAATCCTGAGATCCATCGATTAACTACCGCTAAAGAGATTTTAAGAGACACAAACGGAGATATCGATTGCTTTGTAGCCGCAATTGGTACCGGCGGAACTATAACAGGAACGTCGGAAGTTTTAAAAGAGCATAATCCCAATATCAAAATCTATGCGGTGGAGCCTAAAAACTCTCCCGTGCTCTCAGGAGGAAACCCTGGGCCTCACAAGATTCAAGGCATAGGCGCCGGATTTGTTCCAAAAATATTAAATACCAAAATCTACAGCGAAGTTATTCAGGTAAGAGACGAAGATGCCATTAAAATGAGCCAAAAGATAGCAAAAGAAGAAGGACTTTTAGTAGGGATATCTAGCGGGGCCAATCTTGTAGCGGCCTGCGAAGTGGCAAAGAAAAATCCGGGAAAAACGATAGTGACGATTCTTTGCGATACGGGTGAAAGATACTTAAGTACAGAGCTGTTCGAGTAAAATAGTGAAAGAAAAAATCTTTTTTGAAACAATTAAGATAGAAGATGGGAAAGTATTTCATATAGATTATCACAATAAAAGGTTAAATAAAACTATAACAGACAATTTTGGCTTAAAAAAGGATATAAAACTACAAAACTTTATAGAGTCGCCACCCAGTGGCCTTTATAGATGTAAAATAATATATGATAGAGATATTTTACAAATCTCTTACTATCCATACAAAATAAGAGAGATAAAAAAGTTAAAACTTATAAAGTCGGATATTGACTATTCATACAAGTATCTAGATAGAAACGACATAGACACTCTCTTTGAAAAAAGAGGCGAAGCGGATGATGTTTTGATTGTAAAAGAGGGATATATAACAGACACATCAATAGCTAATATAGCCTTTTTCGACGGTAAAAAATGGCTAACACCAAAAAAACCTTTGCTAAAAGGGACAACTAGAGAGAGACTTTTAAAAGAACAAAAAGTTTTTTTAGCCGATATAAAAGTAAAAGATCTAAAAAAGTTTGAAAAATTTGCTCTTATGAATGCAATGATTGGATTTTACGAAATCAAAGAGGGTATAATTATATAAGGGCATAACTATTTAAAATTTATAAAGTTATCCATAAATCCTTTTTGAAAGGAAACTATGCTTTACGATATTTTACAAGAAGATGAATTTAGCGCAATACTTAAAAATCACGCAACTGATTTGATTAGATATTTTTTGGAAAAAGATGAGCCTTTTGGAGTTTTAGCGAGAACGGAGACATTAAGTTTCAATCCAGATATTCCAAAAGAGATAAAAGAGACTTTTGCTGAATTTACACTATTTTTGCTTGTTAATTATACTTTAGAAAGTGCCTACACAGAAGATAGCAAGCTAATTTTTGAAGCTGGTTTTGGAAGCGAAAATATAGGAAGTGTTGTTACGGTTCCTATAGAATCGATTTTACAGATCATAGTTGATGAAACTCCCATATTTGTAAATCTAACGGCAACAATCAACAAACCAAGAAAAGAAGAAGGTATTAAAAGTTCGATGGAGGCGCTTTTATCAAATCCGGAAAATCAAAAACTTTTGAAAAAGAAGAAAAAGTAGTTTATAATTTTATACTCAAGCACACAAAGAACGGTAATTAAAAGCCAACTGCTTTATATTTATAGCTCCGCACAGAAGAGTCGTTAAAAATCGTGAAATGCTTCACGATTTTAGCTAGCATGGGTATAGTGATCTGCAAAGTTTATCTTTGCGCCACAATACGCTAGAAAAAGCATTTATGCAAATTTTTTGCATAGTATACGCCAGGTTACCGATTAAAAATATTATTTATTAACTAAAAATCTTGTGCTGATTCTAAGCAAAGATTTTCTTCAAAGTAATTCAGCTGTGCATATGCTCATCACTAATAAAACTTAGGATTCGCATATACACACAACTTTCACTCAGACACGCAAAGCAAGCAGTTGCTTTACTAAGCTTTTAGCTTGTCCTCACTCATTTATTTTTTAGTTTCAAAAGAAAATCCACAACTTTTTCTATAAAAGCATCATGTTTTCTATCTTTTGTATAAACTATAAAAAACTTTCTTTTTAGTTTATGTCCCTTAATTCTAGCCTCATAAAGTTTTCCACTTTCTACTTCACTTGCGATTGCATACTTTGAGATAATAGATACCGTTGGATTATTTTTATCAACCGGACTTCTAAGAATTGTCTGAACAACTGCGGTAGAACTGCTAACTTCGCTAATAACATTAAAATTTTTACACTCTACGCCCATCGATTCAAAAAGCTCCGAAACCATCTTTCTAGTATGACTACCCTCTTCCCGACATATCCAGTTAAAATTGTAAAGATCCTCTTTTTTGATATATTTTGGAAGAGGAGTGTTACTAAAAAGAACCAACTCATCTTCCATCCATTCTCTATATATAAGTCCATCTTTAAAAATTGGAGACTCAATTAGACCTATATCGCACTTCTTATCCAAAACCTCATTGAGTATCTTTTCGCTAACTTCAACTTTTATAAAAACATCGTTATTTATAGCCTGTTTTATATTGTTCAAAACTTCAGGCAATACATAGTTTCCTATAGTAAAAGAGGCACCTATTATAAAAGTAATCTCTTTATTGATTATCTTAAAAAGCTCTTTTTCGGCATTATTAATACATCTCTCCATCTTCTGAGCGATTCTATATACCTCTTCACCCTCCTTTGTAAGTCTTATTCCGTTTTTTTTCCTTTCTACAATCTTAGTTTCCAGATAATCTTCTAAAAACTTTATCTGCTGAGTAACAGCAGGTTGAGAAATCCCAAGTTTAGCTGAAGCTTTGGAAAAACTTTTCTCTCTTACAACCGTTAAAAATGTTTCCAATTTTGAGAAATCTTTTAGCATAATCTTCCCTCATTTTCAGCATTATTAGCAAAAATTATCTTATTGGTGAAATTATAACAAAATATAATGAATAATTCAATAACTTTTTCTAATATTTCATATATTTTCGTTTTATATAATGAAAATATATACTTATCTAAACGGTTATATGCAATATAAATTCATATTTTGATATAATAAATATACTTTATATAACTATAAGAGTAAATAATGAACAATATGGATAAAATTTTCAACCATTTAAACGAATCTCAAAAAGAAGCGGTAGAGACCATAGATGGTCCTCTTCTAATTTTAGCCGGAGCAGGAAGCGGCAAAACCAAAACTATAACTTCTAGGCTAGCCTATCTATTAAAACTTGGAATTGATCCTGCCAATACTTTAACTCTAACATTTACCAACAAAGCAGCAAAAGAGATGAGAGAGAGGGCTCTTTCATTGATAGAAGATAGCGTTTATCCTCCCCTTCTTTGCACTTTTCACAAATTTGGCCTTCTGTTTTTAAAATTTTATATACAAGAATTAGGAAGAAGCAACACTTTCGTAATAATAGATACAGATGATAAAAAGAGAATCCTAAAATCTTTTGAACCGGACATCCCAATCCCTTTAATTGCAAGCGAAATTTCAAGATACAAAAACTCATTGATAGAGCCAGAAATTGCACTTGAAAGCGCTCAGCTTCCAAATTTTAAAAAGATTGCTGCAATCTATCAAAAATATCAAAACTATCTAAAAGAGAACAATCTGGTAGACTTTGATGATCTTTTAGTTTTAACTTACAAAATTTTGGACAAAAATGATGATTTATGCACTCAAATCAGTCAAAGATATCAATACATAATGATAGACGAATACCAAGACACTAACGAACTTCAGTATCTGCTTGTGAAAAAACTCTGCTACACACATAACAATATATGCGTAGTAGGTGATGACGATCAGAGTATCTACGGATGGAGAGGCGCAAATATAAAAAATATTTTGGAATTTCCTAACCATTTTCCAAACACAAAAGTAGTTAAACTCGAAAAAAACTATAGATCTACTCAAGAGATACTAAAAGCAGCCAACTCTTTGATAGAGCATAATAGAAACCGCTTAGGCAAAAAATTGGAAGCTGTTATTGGAAAAGGGAAGCCTATTGAGATATACGAGTCGAAAGATGAAATTGAAGAGTCGGCAAAAATAGCCAAGAAGATAAAAGAACTTTTAAATGCAGGTGCCGATCCTAAAGAGATTGCCGTTTTATTTAGAATCAACGCTCTTAGCCGCTCACTTGAAGAGGGACTTAATAAAGCTAAAATACCTTATAAACTCGTGGGCGCTATGAGGTTTTACGAAAGAGCTGAGATAAAAGATCTTATAAGTTATCTTAGAATTGTTGCAAACCCTTATGACGACTTTTCTTTAAAAAGAGTTATCAATAGACCAAAAAGAGGCATAGGAAAAATTACATTTGACAAACTCCAAAAAGCCGCATACGAAAACAGAAAACCTATCATAAGTTATTTAACAGAAGCCGATGAAAAAGAACTTATCTCTTTAATAGGTAAAAAAAACTATAAAACTATAAAAGAGTTCATAGAAGGCTTGAGTCTGTTAAAATCTTTATCACAGGAATCTTTATACAAATTTGTAGATGAGATTGAAAATATTTTTGGACTAAGAAGATATTATGAAAGTATGCCAGACGGCATGGAAAGAGTTTTAAATATAGACGAATTCTACGGACTTTTTAGAGATTTCATAAAACAAAATCCCGAAAGTACACTAGACGATTTTTTAAACGAACTTTCACTACAAAGCGATCAGGATCAGATAGATGGTGAATCTATCTCTATTATGAGCGTACATGCAAGTAAAGGACTAGAGTTTAGATACCTTTTCGTAATAGGACTTGAAGAGGGTTTCTTTCCCCTAACCGGTGATGGTAGCGATATAGAAGAAGAGAGACGCTTGGGCTACGTTGCTATAACAAGAGCACAAGAGGAACTTGTTTTAAGCCACGTTCACAGCAGGTTTTATAAAGGCAGAAGAACCGAACTGATTAAAAGTCGATTTTTAAAAGAGGCGGGGCTTTGTGAAGGAAGCCTCTCTTTGGAAAAATCCACATCTTTTAAAAAAGGCGATTTGGTCAAACATAAAATCTTTGGCATAGGCAGGGTAACGGGTGTTAGCAAAGTGGGACGCGAGTTTAAACTCTCTATAAATTTTAGCGGACAAAAAAGAGATATTTTGGCTTCTTTTGTTGAAAAAATATAAGTAAAGGTTGAAGGATGAAGGAAGAAGGAAGAAGGTTAAAGATAGAAAGTAAAAAATTGAAAAATGAAATTATTCCTTCAACCTTCTACCTTCTACCTTCTAGCACCTCTCTTTTTGTAACATACAAACCCCCTTTTATTGGCTCAAATAGATTTCTTTCTCAAATTAAAAAAAAATATAAAATCAAAAAGGCCGGATATTCTGGAACATTAGATCCTTTCGCCAAAGGCGTTTTGATAGTGGCTTTTGGAGAATACACAAAACTTTTTAGATTTTTAAAAAAAACACCAAAAGTTTATGAAGCCACCTTGTGGCTTGGAGCTAAAAGCGAAACATTAGATATAGAAGATATAGATGATATTAAAAATATTTTGCCTATAAACTACAAAAAAGTAAAAGATGTAGTAGAGTCTTTCAAAGGAGAGATAAGATATACTCCGCCTAAATATAGCGCAAAAAAAGTTGGAGGTATTAGATCTTACGAACTTGCCAGAAAAGAAAAGGATGTAAAACTTCCAGAAGTTACATCTTTTGTTTATGATATCGAACTTATAAACTATTCACACCCTTTTATAACCTTTAAAGCAAAAGTAAGCGAAGGGACTTATATAAGAAGTTTAGGAGAGCTAATAGCTAAAAAACTTGGTACTGTCGGTACCCTAAGCAGTCTTGAGAGACTCAGAGAAGGAGAGTTTGTATATGAAAATGAAAAAGCTTTAAATCCGGTAAAATATCTAAATACTAAAGAGAACTTTACCTGCCTGTCAAAAGATGAGATAAAAAACGGCAAAAAGATATTTCTAAAAGATCTAAAAATCAAAGAGGAAGGAGTCTTCCATCTAGTTTTCGATAATTTTTTCACAATAATAGAGATTAAAGATAAAAAGGTGAAGTATCTTTTAAATCATATTGGGTTAAATATAGATTGTGGAGAATGAATAAAATGAAAACAAAAGCTCATGCAAAAGTAAATATCTTTTTAAAAATAGTTGGTACCAGAGGCGACTATCACGAACTCATCTCAAGATTTGTCAAGATAAAAGAGCTGTATGATGTGATAGAGTTTATCCCGGGAAACTTTGAAAAATTTACTATAGAGGGATGCGAGGGGATAAAAAGAGAGGAAAATCTCATATACAAAGCTTTTATTAAACTTAACGAATATACGCAAAATCCGGCTATCATAGAGTTTTTCTATTATCATAAAGTAGTGGTTAAAAAAAGAATACCTCAAGGAGGAGGGCTTGGCGGCGGAAGTAGCGATGCGGCCGCTTTTATGAAACTTTGCAACGATGTTATCGACCTTAGACTTTCCATAAAACGACTTTCAGAAATAGGAGCTACAATAGGAGCTGATATCCCCTTTTTCATATACGATTATGAGAGTGCAAACGTTAGCGGCGTCGGAGAGATTATAGAAAAATTTGAAGAAGAGGTTCCAGATATTGAGCTAAAGTTTATAGATGAGAGGTGCGATACAGCCAGAGTTTATAAAAACTATAGAGAAAAATTTATGAAAATTTTCGAGATAGAGCTTTCAAATGAGCTTAAAAACTTGCCATCATATAAGATTTTGACTAAAATTTCGCCTCTAAAAGCAAATGATTTATATAAAAGCGCAATAGATCTTTGTCCTAAACTAGACTCTTTTAAAGATAGATGGTTTCTAAGCGGAAGCGGAAGCACACTTTTTAAGCTGAAGGAGTAAAATGAAAATAGTATCCACAAATAAAAAGGCTTTCCACGATTTTGAGATTATTGAAAAGCTAGAAGCCGGTATCGTTTTGGAAGGAAGTGAAGTAAAAGCCATCCGTGCCGGGAAAGTGAATCTAAAAGATAGTTTTATTAAAATTGTAAAAGGAGAGCCATTCATTTTCGGTATGCATATTTCTCATCTTAGCACTGCAAACCCTCACTTTAAACCTGATGAAAAAAGACCTAGAAAACTTCTTTTACACAAAAAAGAGATAAACAAACTGATAGGAAAAACCAGTGAAAAAGGTTATACCATAGTTCCTTTGAAACTATATTTCAACAATAAAAATCTCGCTAAACTAGAAATTGCTCTTGCAAAAGGTAAAACACTTCATGATAAGAGAGAAGCTATAAAAAGAAAAATAATGGATAGAGAAGCAAAAGCGGCTATGAAAAACTACTAATTTGCTTCAAAGCTTTTTAGTTATATTGTTTGTAACGTTTTTTAAAGCTTTTAGAAAATGGTTTAAGTGTTAGAAAAATCAAAGAAATGAGGTTCGAGAAGAACCTCAAACATAAAAGTTATTTTCTAAGCTCTTTAATTCTTGCTGATTTACCCTGTCTATCTCTTAGATAGTAAAGTTTCGCTCTTCTTACACGTCCGCGTCTTACTACTTTAATTCCTTTTATAGAGTCGCTGTATAGAGGGAATATTCTCTCAACGCCTACATTGTTTGCACCTATCTTTCTAACGGTAAAAGTTCTACCTGTACCTTCACCTTTGATTGATATGCAAACACCTTCAAAATCCTGTATTCTCGTTTTGTTTCCCTCTTTAATCTCAACTGATACTCTTACAGTATCTCCCGCTTTGAATTCAGGAACATCTTTCGATTCTATTTGAGATTTCTCAAAATGCTCTATATATCTGTTTCTCATCTTTAATCCTTTAGCTGATGTTACGCTTTTAAGCCAGGTCTGTAATAATTTGTTCTATAAATTGCCATTGCTTTTTTTAAGGCGCTTATTTTACTATGATTGCCCTTTAAAAATTCTGAAGGCACAAAGCTACCTTCAAAAATATTTGGCTTCGTAAAAGCAGGCGACTCTAATAAAGAGTTTTCGAAACTCTCCTCTTCTAGTGAATCTGGATTACCCAAAACTCCGGGAATATTTCTAGCAATTGCATCAGTCATACAAAGAGCTGCAAGCTCTCCTCCAGTCAATATAAAATCACCTATAGATAAGACCTCATCGGCCTCTTTTTCGATAACCCTCTCATCTATCCCTTCATATCTGCCACTAACAAAGATTAAATGCCTCTTTTGGCTAAGTCTTTTTGCATCTTTTTGATTAAATCTTTTTGCCGCGGGGGTAACAAATATTACCCAGCTATCTTCTTTTTTCATATCTCTTATACAATCAATCAGAGGCTGAGGAGTCATAAGCATTCCGGCCCCTCCACCAATTTTTGGAGCATCTACCTTTTTGTGTCTATTTTTGCTATAGTCTCTTGGATTGTGAAAATCTATAGATATAAGCTCTTCTTCAATGGCTCTTTTTAAGATGGAGTCTTGAAAATAACACTCCATCAGTTCTCTAAAGAGAGTAATAAAACTAAATCTCATGAAGCGTCCAAAATATCCAAAGCCTCTTTTACATCGACTCTTTTTGATTTTATATCAACATCTTCTATAAATCTATCTATAAAAGGTATCATAAAATTTTTTGCTTTACCGCTTTTAATCAGTTCATCATCTGTATTTACTAAAAGATAGTCGCTTGAAGGTAATCTTTGAATATCTTTAACTATCCCTACTCTTTGTCCGTTTTCAAAGACTTCACATCCGATAATATCGAACCAAAAATATTCACCCTCTTCGAGTTTGCAAGATTTTCTGGTATCTTCTACAGATGAAGTTATGATTTTATTGGTGAGTTTCTTTGCATCTTCTGGAGTGTTTATACCTAAAAATTTTATAATTCCTCTATTGGGATTATAATACTCTATAATCAGTTCTTTATCGGCTATTTTAAATTTTGCGCCTTTTTTGAACTGTTCGGGAAAATCGCTGATAAGATGAAGTTTCATCTCCCCTTTCAAACCAACAGAGCGGCCCAGTTTTGCAACATCTACCTTTTGCAAAACTAATCCTCCCTGATCTGAACATTTACCTTGTAACTGATTCCGTCTTTTGCTTTGCAGCCGGAAATTAGGGTTTTGATAGCGCCTATCATCTTGCCCTCTTTCCCTATCAGTTTCCCGGCGTCAACTCTATTTGCAATGATTGTTATCTCGCTAAAACCTTCGTTGACATCATTCCTTTTGACTTCTATATCTTCTGGAACAGTAGCGATAAGCTTCGCATACTTTTCCACAAATTTTTCAATCATCTTATTTTCCGGTGATTTTTTTAACTCTTTCACTCATTTTAGCGCCTACGCTAAGCCAGTAGTTTAATCTCTCTTCGTCAAATTTCACCGTTGCAGGCTCAGTTAAAGGATTATAATATCCTATAGACTCAATCCAGCCTCCATCTCTTCTTTTTCTACTATCCGTTACAACGATTCTGTAAAATGGTCTTTTTTTTCTTCCCATTCTAGTTAGTCTAATAACTGTCATTTAAATTTCTCCTTTTTTATAGTTAAGTAAGGTGAGTAAGTTAAATAAGGTATGTGTAACTACTCAACTTACTCACCTTACTCAACTTATCTAGGAATTCCTCCAGTTTTCATCTGATTCATCATGTTTTGTAGATCTTGCATACCTTTTTTACCAGAAAACTTCTTAGCAAATTTAGCTGCATTGTTAAACTGTTTCAAGATTTTATTAACCTCTTGCTGACTCAAACCGGCACCTTGGGCAATTCTTCTTTTTCTGCTGTTGTTTTTCATGATAAGATCTGGGTCCTTTCTCTCTTTAGGAGTCATAGAGCTTATCATTGCTTTGATTTTTTTGATCTCTTTTGAGTTGTCAAGATCAACATTTTTCAAAGCGCTTGCAATATTTCCCATACCAGGAATCATAGATATCAAAGACTTAAGACTTCCCATCTTTTTTAAAGACTCAAGCTGCTCTAGAAAGTCTTCGAAATTGAATTTTCCTTTTTTTATCTTTTTGGTTAACTCTTTAGCTTTTTTCTCATCAATTACAGCTGATGTCTTTTCAGCCAAAGACTCTATATCACCAGCACCCATCAAACGGCTAGTTATACGATCAGGAATAAAAACTTCCAAGTCCGGCATCTTTTCGCCAGTTCCTATAAATCTTAACGGCACACCTATTTGGTGAGCTATACCGATAGCCACGCCACCTTTGCTATCGCCGTCAAATTTTGTAAGAATTACCCCAGTTATACCTATCTCTTCATTAAACTTAGCTGCACTTCTAACAGCATCTTGCCCCGTTAAAGAGTCGGCTACATAAAAGATATCGTCAGGATTTGCCGCCTCTTTCACTCTTTTTAGCTCTTCCATCAAAGCTTCATCGATAGCAAGGCGACCGGCAGTATCTATCAAAACTACATCATAAAGATTTTTGTTTGCGTAATCCAACGCATCTTTTACAACTTTTACAGGCTCGCTTCCCTCTTCGCTAAAAACGTCAACTTCTATCTGCTGTCCTATCTGTTTTAGTTGTTCTACCGCTGCAAGCCTTTGAAGGTCAGCAGCAACCATCAAAACTTTCTTTTTTCGAAGCTTTAGATAGTATCCAAGTTTTCCCGTAGTAGTGGTTTTTCCGCTTCCTTGAAGGCCAGTCATCAAAACTACGGTAGGAGGTTTAGAGGCAAAAACAAAACCCTGCTTCCCCTCAACTTCTAAAATATCTTTTAGATTTTTCTCTAAAGCCTTTAAAAAATTCTCTTTTCCTATACCGGCTTTTTTTGTATCCAACTCAACTTTGTTTAGAAGCTCTTTTACAACTTTATGGTGAACATCTGATTTTAACAACGACTTTTTAAGCTCAGAGAGTGCCTTTTTAAGAGCTTTCTCATCATCTTGAAATCTGATCTTTTTTATAGCGTTGCTAAATGAGTTGGATATAGCTTCAAACACCTATTAAATCCTTCTATTTAAAAATATTGTTAAAATTACCTACTTTTACGTGAGTGTGAATTTTACTTAAAAAAAGATTAATTTTAGCTAAATTTAAAATTCAAAAGTTCTCAATACTACAACAATTTTTTAAACTCATCAGGTTCGGGTGATTCAAAAGAGTAACCAAATAGCTCTATCTTAGCCGCGTGCAGCATAATTCTGTCCCACTCTTTTCCTCCATATAGAGTATCGCCCAAAATGGGATGGTCTATTCTTGCTAAATGAACTCTTATTTGATGTGTTCTTCCCGTTTTTATAAGGGCTTTTACTTTTGTATATTTGGCCATCACCTCCAAAGGCTCTACTACGGTTAAAGCCTCTTTTCCTTTGGAGTAAGAGATTTTGCTCTTTGCTCTTCCTCCCTTTTTGATAGTCAAAATCGGAAGATCAATAGTTGTTTCTTCAGGCAAAATTCCTTCAACCCAAGCAAAATACTCTTTATAAACCTTTCCCTGTCTGAAAGCTTCTATCGCCTCTTTTCTAAACTCTTCATTCTTAACTAGAAGCAAAACTCCACTCGTCTCTTTGTCAAGCCTGTGAAGAAGTCTGTAACCACTATCTTTTTCTATCTCTTCACTGGTTATAAAAGCTGGTTTGTTTATAGCTAAAATATTTTCATCCTCATATATCACATCTAATTTAGGAATATCTTTAACCCTTAGTTTCGTTTTAGTATCTATCTCTCCTCTTGCTATTTTTACCTTTTTGTTTCCAACATATACCAAACCTCTGTCTATAAGCTCTTTAGCCTTTTTATTGGAGATATCCAGCTGTTTTGCTAAAACTTTGTATGCTTTATCCTTCAAACTTTTCCTTTATATTTTTTCCATATCTTCTATAAACTTTTGTATATTTTCATTTATTGGAAGTTTTAGTTTTTTCCTTTTACTTGTCTCGCCGCTAATAAAATGTATATCGTTTTTTGCAATCTTGAAGCTTTTACTTAAAAATTTTACTAGCTCTTTATTAGCTTCCCCATCTACGGCCGGAGCTTTTATGTTTATTTTTAAACTATCTCCTAAAATTCCTGCAATTTTGTTTTTACTCGAATTTGGCTGAGCTTTTATATAAAAAATGACAAAATCATCTCTTATCTCATACCACATCATAAGCCTCTTTTATCTTTTTTAAAATCTTTTTTATATCCGCTTTTGCAACGATTTTTGTAGGCTTAAAATCTTTTTTTTCAAAAACCTCTTCAAGTTCATCCGCTTCTATAAGTTCTATACCGCCAACATATGAATATGACTCTTTTTGGTTATAGATATTTTTCCCGCTGATTATAGGTTTATTGAAAAATGCCGGCTCTAAAGGGTTATGACCTCCCACGTTGACAAAACTTCCGCCAAGAATAACTAGATCGCTAATGGTATAAATATTTATCAATTCTCCCATTTTATCTACTAAAACCACATCCGCATCAAAACTGCTCTTTTGACTAAATCTATGATAACTAAGCCTCTCAGCCTTGCATCTAGATGAAAGAAGCTCATCTACTTCGTCAAATCTTTCTGGATGTCTTGGAACAATAACCAGAACCGAATCTTTGTTATTTTTAAGCCAGGCAGTAAAAATGATCTCCTCTTCAGGTTCATGAGTGCTTGCCGCAACAATCACTCTTTTTTTCGGTTTTTCATAACTTTTGGTAATTACAGGTTTTACTGCCAGTTTTATATTTCCGGCCACCTCTACATTTTTAGCGCCAAGAGTTTTTAGTCTCTCTCTATCCGTTTCTGTCTGAGCAAATACAAAATCTATATTTTCAAAAATCTTTTTATAAAACCACCTAAGTCTCAGATAGCTTTTGTAGCTTCTATCGCTGATTCTCGCGTTTATCAAAAAGGTTTTGCCCCCTCTTTTTTTAGATAGATAAAAAAGAAGGTACCATAGTTCCGCTTCCGTTACTACAAGAACTCTACCTGGTTTTAGCCAAAACCACAAAAATATCTCAAAAGGCAAAAATCTCACATCCGCATTTGAATACTTTCTAGCTGCCTCGAATCCGGTATCGGTTATAACTGAGAGATTAACTTTGTCAAAACTTTCTATCAAAGGCTTTAAAGATAGGGTTTCTCCAAGACTGCATGAATGAAAATGGATGGTTTTATCTTTGAAAGAAGGATTTTTAAAAAGAAAAAATCTCGATGGAATCGATCTTTTATACTTGTTTTTGAAAGAAATTATTAATAAAAAGGGAATTAAAACTATATAAAAAAAAGTTAATAAAACTGTGTAGATAAATGGAAACATTAAACCTCTTTGGAATTTGGAACTAGGAATTGGGAATTAGGATTTTTCTAATTCCTAATTCCTGATTACTAATTCCTATACCGTTTCTTCCTCTTTTTCAAGATAGAGTATTCTGCCGCAGTGAGGACAGGTTACAATCTCTTCGGCTTTAATAACTTTAGAGAATGTTTTGTCGTTTATTTTCATAAAGCATCCCATGCAAGCCTGCTTTTTTACCGGGACAACGGCGCTGTTTCCGGCCCATCTTCTTATCTTTTCATAAAAAGCCAAAATTTTTTGAGGGATTTTTGAAACAAGTTCTTGTTTTTTTTCAAAAACTTTTGTTCTTTCATCTTCTATCTCTTTTAGTTCAACCTCTACAGACTCTTTTATCTTTTCAAGCTTCTCTTCAATCTCTATTAACTGATTTTCTAAAGCCTCTTTCTCTTCAAGCTTTGTTTCACAAAGATTTTCAA
Organism: Nitrosophilus labii; assembly: GCF_014466985.1. Lineage (NCBI taxonomy): Bacteria > Pseudomonadati > Campylobacterota > Epsilonproteobacteria > Nautiliales > Nitratiruptoraceae > Nitrosophilus > Nitrosophilus labii. The sequence goes on along the minus strand of NZ_AP022826.1, from coordinate 257,866 downwards.
GTCTTGCAATCTCTTCGTTTGCAAAGCTTATCTGCTCTTTTGCAATTTCCTCTTCAAGCCCAATAGCTTTTGCCTCTTTTTCTGTTTTAACATTAGCACTTTTTTTAGAGAGTTCCTCTAGCTTTTCAGCAAGTTCCTGCAGATGAAGCTCATTCTTTCTCTTTTTGAGTTCACACTCTTGAATCTCATCGTTTAACTGTTTTATTGCAGTTTCTATAGTTCTCTTTTCTTTTTCTACTTTTTCTAACCTTGCTCTTATCTCTGCAATTTTTGGTTCAAAAGCATCTATATCTTTATCTATTTTGGATAGTTCTACAAGCTGTTCTATAAACTGTTTCATCTTTTTCCTTTTAGTGCTAATTGCTACTTTTTTCTATAAAATTGCGAAAAAATCTTTTAAAATTATGGATTTTATAGATTTTTCAGATTAATCCGAAGGGATTTTTTGTTGATGAAATTATAGCTTCTATTTGATTTTTTTTCAATTCATCAGCTAAAATCTGCCCAAAGAAGCACTCGCTTGAGTAGTGCTCTATATCTATGAGACTAAGTCCCAAAGACTTTGCCTCCATTGCATCATGATACTTTATATCTCCTGTCAAAAAGAGATCCGCTTTTACATCTTTTATCAAAGATCCGCCGGCTCCCGTGGTAAGAGCTACGCTTTTTATTCTCTCTTTGCACTTAAGTACTCTAACTTTTTCCAAGCTGAAAGCCTCTTTTACCAACCGTACCATCTCTTCAAAACTTTTATCCACTTCAAAATAGCATATAAAATCTTCGCAAATAGCTGAGCTAAAACCTAAAACTTTTTTTGCAACATAGCTGTTTAGATGTGTTTTATCAAAATTTGTGTGCATCGATATCAAAGAGATATCTTTTTTTATAAACTCTTTTATAAGATTTGAAGGATATGAAGAGAAATCCAGCTCTTTTATGCCTTTAAAAATAAGAGGATGGTGTGTTACAACCAATGTTTTTACATCAAGAGAGGATAAAAGCTCAAAATCTATATCCATAGAGACAACAACTCTATCTACTTCGTCATCGGAACTTCCAATCTGAAGTCCGCTGTTATCCCAACTCTCTTGAAGTTCAAAAGGACTTATTTCATCCAAAATATTGTAAATTTCTTTAACTTTCATAAAATTTCCTTATTGGACATTGGATATTAGACATTGGTGCATTGGTATATTAGTGTATTGGGAATTGATATATTAGATAATCCTAACTCTTAACACTTAATTCTTAACACTAACACCAACACCCTTTCACTGCTTCACTCCTTCACACCCACTCCCCACTCACTTCTTTATAGACTGTTGCACAACCTCTTGCAAGCTCTCTTACTTTTAAAATAAAATTTTGTCTCTCAGTTACACTTATAGCCTTTCTTGCATCTAAAGTATTAAATATATGACTAGCTAAAAGACAATAATCATATGCAGCCAAAGGGATTTTTTGTTCTAAACATCTTTTACACTCCTTAGCCGCATCTTCAAAATGCCTAAACAGCATCGAAGTATCTGCCACTTCGAAATTGTATCTGCTAAATTCAAACTCGCTTCTTTTATGAACATCCGCATAAGTTACACAACTACCGTCAGGATTTTTGTTCCAGACTATATCAAAAACACTCTCGACTCCCTGCAGATACATAGCTAGTCTCTCCGTCCCGTACGTTATCTCAACAGCCACAGGATCGCAAGAAAATCCCCCCACCTGCTGAAAATAGGTAAATTGAGTAACCTCCATTCCATCTAACCAAACTTCCCAACCTAACCCCCAAGCACCAAGAGTAGGGCTCTCCCAGTTATCCTCTACAAACCTTATATCATGATTTTTAATATCCAGTCCCAAAGCCTCCAGGCTTTTGAGATAAAACTCTTGTATATTGTCTGGGCTTGGCTTTATAAGTACTTGAAACTGATAATAAGCTCCTAGTCTGTTAGGATTTTCTCCATATCTGCCATCAGTGGGACGACGTGAAGGAGCAACATAAGCTGTTGCCCACGGTTTGTCGTCAAGAGATTTTAAAAAAGTTGCTGGGTGAAAAGTACCTGCACCACTTGGAAAATCATAAGGCTGCACTATTGTACAACCCTCCTTTGCCCAAAAATTTTGGAGTTTAAGTAGCAATTCGCTAAAAGTTATCATTAATCTTCCTTTTTATCTGATTCCCAGCTCTTTTTCTATCTTAGCCTGATCGAATCCGCAGATCCATCTACTCCCTATAAGTACAACCGGAACACCTCTGCAACCATGTCTTTCACAATCTTTGGCAGCTTTTTGGTCTTTGCTTATATCTATCTCTTTAAACTTTATACCTTTGGCTTTAAAGTAGTTTTTAGCTTTTACACACCAATGGCAACCTGGTCCTGTAAATATAACAACTTTTTTTTGAGGTTTTTTTCCACTCATTTCACCTCCTTAAATTTAGAATATTTATTAAAAATTAAAATGGTTGAGTAGTTAAAGATGTTAATTATTTCAACTGCTAAACTCTTCAACCATTTTAACTATCCTGCGCTCATGCAAATCAAGTCCCCAACATTTTTACCTATTTTATCGGCTACTACGGAACACTTTACTTTGAAAAGAAAAAAGAGCCTCTCATCTTTCATCTCTTCCATACACTCAAAATTCCCCATACCTTTGGCAAGTATCAGTTCCGCCTTTTTAAAAAGCTCTTTTGTCTCTTCATTTGCTCTATCTAAGATAAATCCGGGAGTATCAACCCCGCTATCTACAATAGTGGCGATTTTGTCCATATCTATAGCTTTCGCATCAGATACGGTAACATCGTTAATTATAGGCCTTCCTCTTACAACATAGTAGATATCTAGTTTTGGATTGAAATCTAAAAATGTCTCTATCATAACTTTATCAAAGAGATGTTCTCCTACGTTATCTCCTATTACCATCAAAGATTTCGCCTCTTTTAGTCTCTTTTTGAAAAGCTCTTTATGATCCACGGCAAACTCGGCTTCAAAAATAGTCTCAATCTCTTTTTTTATATCAAAAGTAACTTCAGTGGCAAAATCTATGACGTTCCCTGCTACTGCGGCTCTTAAAGCCGTATCCACAATATCTTCAGAATTATTCATTTTTTTTAGGACTAGTTCTAATAGTTTCAAAGCTTTATCGGTAGATTCTATCTTTTTCTCTTCATAAAGATCGATTTTACCGACAATCTCAGAAATCTTAGGGTACAAAAGCGACGCGGCCTCAGGTGGAGTCTGCTCTATTTTCAGTTTGGATATAAGTTTTGCAGACTCTTTCAAAACCTTGACAGCACAATCTTCTTCACAATTTATCGCTTTTACAACTCTCAATGTCTGGTTATAAAGACAAGCCAAACAATCTGGTTTCATATACATTATTTTCCTTGTTGTTTTGTGGACTGGTTAAAAAAGTTAAGTAGTTGAGTAGAAAAAAACCGCTATTACTCAACCACTCAACTATTCAACTAATTAACTACAATAATACTTCTATCTGACTAGAATCTGCTTCAACTTTTTTCGCTTTTGCTATGCGGTCTTCTTCAAGTTTTGTCTTTAGTTCATCATCATCTATAGCTAAAATCTGCATAGCTAGATATGCCGCGTTAACCGCTCCAGCTTTTCCCACCGCTACCGTAGCAACAGGCATACCAGCAGGCATTTGAACTGTACTTAAAAGTGCATCCATTCCGTCCATAAATCCTCCCTTCATAGGTACGCCTATAACGGGTTTAACGGTTAAAGATGCTACCACACCTGCCAAATGAGCGGCCATCCCGGCGGCACAGATAAATACTTTGGCACCCTTTTTTTCAGCCTCTACAACATAACTTTTTGTTCTATGAGGACTTCTGTGAGCGCTAGAGATGAGCAACTCATACTGAACGCCAAACTTTTCAAGTACATTAGCACACTCTTTCATAATCTCATAATCGCTTTTACTTCCCATTATAATAGATACGAATCTCATAATACTCCTTTACGTTTGGTTTGATTAAAAATTTTTGGAAAAATCTATCTATCTTTAAATCAAAGCCGCCTTTTTAGCGTAATGATTACTATCTTCCATTATACAGAGTTTATACTTTTTAAACCTCATATTGAAAATATACGCAAAAAAGTATAAAGAGGCATATATGGCTACCGCTAAAGAAACCAGATTTGTAAGTATATATATACTCTCTTTAGAAAACCCTAAGATACCTCCTATCAAACCTATCAAAAAACTAAATACCAAAGTACCTACTAATGTAGCAACCATAGCCCTCCACTGCCATGCCCACCAGATTGGAACTATCTCTTTAATCGTTACTTTTTCCAATTTTTCTCCTAAAAAACGAGAAAGGCTCCATTTTACATGGAAGCTTTACTCTATTTTGATTTCCGCTGTGAATACACTCCATCTCTTTACCGGACTCGGTCTTGATTTTGTAAAATTTCACAAACCAAGAATCCTCTTTTTTGTAAACTTTTCCTATCTCGTTTTCACACTCCGTCAACTCCCCATTAGGTGAAACTATCTCTACCTCATCACCTTTACACATCTTATCTTTTGTCAAAAAGTAAAGCCCATCTTCCGTAACTTCAGCCGTTACTTGATGAGTTCCTTCACTGATAGAGCTGTCTAACTTTTGTGTATCTGCCTTCTCATAAGGTCTTTGAATAAGATATGCATCGGTAAAACCTCTATGTTTAGTAGTATGCAACTCTTTTTGATAGATTTCAGGATAAAATCTGCCATTATAATAATCATCTATCGCACATCTATAAACTTTAGTTGTTATCGCGGTATAGTAAGGACTTTTTGTTCTTCCTTCGATTTTTAAGCTATCTACTGCTTTGCTATCTAAAATCTCTTTTATGTGGCTTGCTAGATTTAGATCTTTTGCATTCATGATATATGTTCCCTCACCTGCCACCTCTTCTAGTTTAAAAAGTGTTCCGGTCTCTGGATTTTCCGCATAAAGAGTATAAGGAAACCTACAGTCATTTGCGCAGCTACCTCTATTTGGTACCCTTCCGCTTTGCATAGTCGATATAAGACATCTTCCGCTATAAGCAAAACACATACTTCCGTGAACAAAAACCTCTAGCTCAAGTTCAGGCAATTTCTCTTTTATTATCTGAACATCTTTTAGGCTAATTTCTCTTGCTACTATGATTCTTTTTACTCCAAGTTCAAAATATACCTGAGCGTCTAAATAGTTCATAACGTTTGCCTGAGTGGAAAGGTGCAAGTCTATATGAGGAGCAATCTCTTTACAAAGATTGATAACGCCCGGGGTACTGACGATGAAAGCATCAGGCTCCAGCTCAGCCATCTTCTCAACATGTTTTCTAAAAAGCTTTATTTGCGAATTGAAAGGAAATCCATTTATTGTACAATAAACCTTCTTTCCTCTTGCGTGAGCGTAATCGATCCCTTCTTTAAAACTCTCGATCGTAAACTCTTTTCCGCTTCTAATTCTCAAACTAAAATGGCTTACACCTCCGTAAACGGCATCGGCCCCATAATTGATGGCGATTTTTAGTTTTTCTAGATTTCCGGCAGGACTTAACAGCTCTACTTTTTTCACTCTATCCTCACTTATTCTCATACTCTTCTATGATTTTTATAAATCTTTTATATCCCGTCATTCTCGCATAATCTTTCGCACTGTAGTTGAAACCATCTTTAGTTGTAGTATCCACACCAAGGGATAAGAGATATCTAGTAATCTCTTCATCCCCATAGCTAACAGCGGCCATTAGAGGTGTAAAACCAGACTTTCTTTTGGTAGTATTAGGATCTAATCCACTCTCAACTAAAAAAGTAACAATATCGAGTCTTCCTTTTTTGATAGCGTCATCCAAAAGTGAGACCCCTTCCTCATCAACTTCAAAAATATCAGCGCCGCTTTTTGCTAAAAGTTTAAATACTCCTAAACTGCATCCATTTTTAATGGCAAATCTAAGAAGCGATTCTCCGTTTTCATTTTTTAAAGAAGAGACATCATCTATCTCCTCAAGTAGCTCTTTTACCCCCAAAATATTGTCTCTTTTAATCTCGTTAAAAATATTCATAAATCCCCCATCTGCTATAATTAAGATAATATTATATCAAATATTAAAAGGGAGAAAATGAGAGTCGATCTTCACAATCACACAAAACTTTGTAACCACGCAGAAGGTGAAATTGAAGAGTATATAGAAGCCGCAATCGAAAAAAAGATAGATATTTTTGGATTTAGTGATCACGCACCAATGAACTTTGACCCAAAATACAGAATGAAACTATCACAGATAGCGATATATGAACAGATGGTTAAAGAAACAAAAGAGAGATACAAAGATAAAATAGAGATTCTTTTAGCCTATGAGGTGGATTTTTTACCCGGACTCATAGAAGATAGAGTCTTAAATGCAAAAGTGGATTATCTCATAGGCTCGGTACATTTTCTGCCTAAAACTAGCTCTCACAAAGAGATATTAATACATCAAAATCTTTGGGGTTTTGACAATCCCGAGTTTATCGGCGAATATAAAAATCAAGATATAGATAAAATCTGGCAAGACTATTTTGATGCGATAGAGGCAATGGCAAAAAAAAGACTTTTTGATATAGTCGGTCACTTAGATCTTATAAAAGTTTTTAATTACAAACCCAAAAAAGATGTAAGAGTGATTGCAAGAAATGCTTTAAAAGCTATAAAAAAATCTGATATGGTTTTGGAAATCTCTAGTGCTGGACTAAGAAAACCGGTAGGTGAAATCTATCCCAGCAAAGAACTTTTAGAGATGGCGTATGAAATGGATATACCTATCACTTTTGCAAGTGATGCCCACAAACCTGAACAAGTAGGTTTTAAAATAGAAGAGTTAAAAAGTTTAGCAAAAGGGATTGGATATTCAGAATTTGCAATATTTAGAAATAAAGAAAAAATATTGATTAAATTTTAATATTGGGGCAAAGCCCCAAAAATTAGCAAGAGTATGTAGTTATAAATTCGTATGGATGCGGTCTTCCTTCCCACGGCCAGATTTCTGTCTCAAACTTGTAATGCTGGTATGTTTGAATAAACTCTTCTGTCATTACTTCACCAACTTTAAATAACTCTTTCTCTTTTAGCATTGCTTCCACAGCTTCCCTTAAAGTATGAGGCATCTGTTTAATTCCCTTTTCTCTAATTTCATCTAGACTAAGTTCAAACAAATCCATTTCCATAGGTTCACCAGGATGAATCTTATTTTTTATACCATCAATACCTGCAAGAAGCAAAGCAGTAAAAGCCAAATATGGATTTGAAGAGCTATCAGGAAATCTAAACTCAGTCCTTACGCTCTTTTCACCGGCTCCCCAAGGAATTCTACAACTTGCACTTCTGTTTTGAGCCGAATAGGTCAAAATTGAAGGTGCCTCAAATCCAGGAATTAATCTTTTATAAGAGTTTGTAGAAGCATTTGTAAAGGCTGCAACTGCTCGAGCATGTTTTAAAACCCCACCTATAAAATGAAGTCCTGTTTCACTTAGATTTGCATACCCATCTCCATAAAATAGGTTCTTTCCATCTTTCCAGATAGAGATGTGAGTATGCATACCGTTACCGTTATCTCCATACAAAGGCTTTGGCATAAATGTTGCAGTTTTACCATTTATATGCGCAACATTTTTAACAACATATTTTAACTTTTGAACATTATCGGCTGCTTCTATAAGCGTTCCAAATTTCACACCAATTTCGCCTTGTCCCTGGGCAACTTCATGGTGTATTACATATGTCTCAAGTCCAATTTCCTCCATTACTTTACTCATTTCAGCTCTTATATCCATTAAGCTATCTACTGGAGGAACTGGGAAATATCCACCTTTTGTTCCTGGTCTGTGTCCAATATTGTAAACATCGTTTTCAGGATTATCAACACCTCTATTCCACTCTCCTTCACTTGTATCAACCTCATAGCTTTGACAATTTATCTCATCTCTGATTGTAATGTTGTCAAAAACAAAAAATTCATTTTCAGGTCCAAAATAAGCAACATCTCCAATTCCGCTCTCTTGTAGATATTTTAGAGCTTTTTTTGCTATGCTTCTTGGACACTTTTCATATGGCTGGTTTTTGTATATATCATAAACATCACAAATTACGACTAAAGTCGGATCAGCTGTAAAAGGATCAACAAATTCAGTTCCAGCTTCTGGCACTAAAACCATATCGGACTTATTGATAGGCTGCCAAGCTGGAAGAGAACTACCGTCAAATGGAAGTCCATTTCTAAAAGTTTCCTCACTAATAGCCTTTACATTATAAGTAACATGATGCCAAGCACCTTTAATGTCAGTAAATCTAAAGTCTATAAATTCAATCTCATGCTCTTTGATAGTATCAAAGAGTTTTTGAAGCTTTGCTTCATCTATTTGAAACATATATACTCCTTTTATATTTTTTTGAATTCACCAAAAATTATATCTAAATCAAATTTAATTAAATTTTATTTTTTGATTAAAAATTAATCACCCCTCTTAAATTTCTCTTTTACATAATTTTTAAACCAACTGGTACAGCATCCCCCGCTAGGATTTCTAAGAGCGCAGTTACATCCGTGGAGTTTAACTTTCAACTTTTTCTCTTTAAAAGAGTCGGGACCAATACTCCCTTTTGTATAGTTAAAACAAAAACATACTATTCCATCTTCACTTGAGAAATTTTTATATCCAACTTCTCTTATAACATCCTCTTGCGTTAGATTTTCTCCTATCGCAAAATAGATATTTTCACAATCACCGCTCCAACAAAAGTAATACCCTTTATCCTTTTTTATTTTTGATATATCTTTTAGATGTGCCATCAGTACCTCATGAGAGACCTTTTGTCCTTTTTGTTTACATTTTGGACAGATTCCTTCCATTACAAACAACATAATTTCCCTTTAAAAAAGTAGTTTATCTTCAATAACCGGCTCCTCTTTCATAGCAGGAGGTTTTGAGATATCAGTAAATACCTCTCTTTTACCATTATATTTAGTTATTATAATACCTTTTGGAGCATCAAACTCTCTTTTAATTTCAGGATGTTTTTTCAAAAGCTCTTTAAAAAATTTCCCTACAACCGGCGCTGCTGCCACACCACCCGATTCTCCCTTTCTCATAGGGGTATTGTTATCTTTTCCAAACCAAACAATAGCCTCTAATTCCGGCGTAAAACCGCAAAACCATGCGTCTATATTGTTGTTTGTTGTTCCGGTTTTTCCGGCTACCTCTAACCCTTTTACTCTAGCTCTTTTTCCGGTTCCTCTCTTTACCACATCTTTTAATATATCTATCATCAAAAAGGCCTGTTTTGGTTCAAATAGATACTCTTTTTTTTCCTCTTTTTCATAGATTACATCTCCGTTTTTATCACTAATTTGCAAAATAAGTCTTGGTTTTACTTTCGTTCCATAGTTGGAAAAGATCGAATAAAAACCTGCAAACTCATAAGGTGAAATCCCTAGACTTCCCAAAGACAAGGAGAGATCCATAGGCAAGTCTTTAAAGCCAAATCTTTTTAACTCTTTGTAAACATTCAAAAGTCCTATCTCATTTACAAGGTTTATGGTAGCTAGGTTTCTTGAATGGACCAAAGCCTCTCTAAGAGTTATAAGACCTTTAAAATCTTTCTCATAATTTTTAGGCTGCCATTTTTTAACCTCATCCCCGTTATCAAACTCGTAGGTTCGAGCAACATCTGGAATCAAAGATACGGTAGAGTAGCCCATATTGAGGGCCGCTTGATATATAAAAGGCTTAAAAGAGCTTCCCGGCTGCCTTTTTGACTGGGTAGCCCTGCTAAAGGAGCTTTTTTTATAATCGACCCCTCCAACCAAAGCTAAAATATCTCCGGTTTTATTCTCCATAACTACCATAGCACCGTTTAGCGTCTCTACCTGCTCTTCGTTTTTGGCTCTTTTAAGGATTGCTTCATATCCCTCTTTTAGAACTTTTTTCGCTAGTTTTTGATATTCAAGATCAATAGTCGTATATATACTGTATCCACCGCTTTTTAAATCTTCGATATCTTTTGATAATCTTCTAATAATCTCATCTACCACATATGGAGCCCTGTTTTGAGTTAAGGTATCATCATAAACGATAGGCACTTCTTTTATAGATTTTGTAAACTCCTCATCATCTATCCATCCTAATTGATGCATCCTAGATATTACTCTGTTGGCTCTCTCTAATGAGGCTTCTAAGTTTTTGGTAGGATCGTAAAAACTAGGAGCCCTTGGCAGTCCAACTAACATAGCTGCCTCTTTTAGGGTCAAATCTTTCAAACTTTTATGGAAATAGCCTTGTGCTGCCGTCTTTATACCGTAATATCCGTGTCCAAAATAGATCTGATTTAAGTATCTTTCTAAAATCTCCTCTTTAGAGAGCATTGACTCTAAGCGTAAAGCTAGCAAAATCTCCTTTATCTTTCTCTCTATCTTCTTCTCTCTGCTCAAAACAGTATTTTTAACCAACTGTTGCGTAAGAGTACTTGCACCCTCTACAAACTTTCTAGCCTTTATATCTTTAATAATCGCTCTAAAAATCGCATCGAAATTTATTCCATGATGTTCAAAAAAGAGAGTATCTTCTATAGCCAAAAGAGCTTCGATAACGTGTGCGGGTATCTCGTCGTACGTAGCATATATTCTGTTTTCCTCATCAAAGAGATTTGCAATCAGTTTCTTATTTCTATCGTATATTTTAGTAGTGAGTTTAGGTTCATAGTTAATAATATAGTCGGCTTGTCCCCTTATTTGATTATAATAATATATGAGTATAGCGCCTATTGCCATAAAAGTTATCAACAAAAAAGATATAAAGTATCTCACTTTCTCCACTCTCTTTTAGCAAAATTTGACTCTATCAATCTTTTTGTATACTCTTTTTTTGGATTTTTTAAAATCTGGTTCATTAATCCCTCTTCAATTATCTCACCTTTTTTTATAACAGAAATCTCTTTGCAAATCTTTGAAGCACTATCTATATCGTGTGTTACAAAAAGTGTCAAAAAATCAAATCTTCGTTTCATATCATTCAAAAGTTTTATAACCATATCTTTTGTATCGGGATCTAGCGCAGTTGTTGGCTCATCAAGCAAAAGAAGCTTCGGCTCTAAAGAGAGAGCCATAGCTATAATGACTCTTTGAAGCTGCCCGCCACTAAGTTCTGGTGGAAATCTATCTAAAAACTCCTCTTTTAATCCTACCAATTTCATTAACTCTTTTGCTTTGTCCAAAGGGGTTAAAAATTGATCTCTTATCTTTGTTAGTGGAGATAAAGAGGTAAACGGATTTTGGGGTACCAAAGAGATTGTCTTGCCTCTTTTTAACTCAAACTCACTCTTTATCTTCATATCTGCTTTTATGTTCGATGGCAAAAGTCCCAAAAGAGCCTTTAAAGTCAGACTCTTTCCACTGCCGCTCTCTCCCACTAATGCCAAAGAGTCTTCGATCTTGAAAGATATATCAACCAAAATTTTTCTTTTTTCAAAATCTGCTATTGTTAACTTTTCACATATAAACATTATTTTGACCTAAACTCTTTTTGAAGTAACTCTATCTCTTTTAAAAGTCTATAAAAACTTTTTTTGCTCTCTTTTAACCTAGGAATCACCCTAAGTATCGGTTGTTTCACTGTCGGCGGCCTTATAGACCCGACCAAAAAACCTTTTTGTAAAAGAGATTTTTGAGCCATTAAAACATCATTAGAGCTTTTAAACTCTATTGGAAGTATCAAAGACTCTATATCTTTATTCAAAACAGATTTTATTATATCTTTTCTTTCCTCAATTCTTTTTGATAACTTTTTACTCTTTTTTTTAATATATTTCAAAGCTTCATGAGCCAACAAAACATCAAAAAGTGAAAGTGCAGTAGTATAGATAATGCTTTTTGCTCTATTTTCTAAAAAAGAGATTATCTCTTTGGAAGCTAAAATATAAGCTCCATAACTGCCATAAGCTTTTCCCAAAGTTCCCATCTTTATATGGTTTGATTTTGGCCAAATTTTATAATAATCAAATATTCCCATAAGCTTTTGACCTATAACACCGCTGCTATGTGCTTCATCTACTATTAAAAGAGCTTCATTTTCGTCAGCGATGTGAAAAATCTCTTCATTTAGTAAATCGCCGCTCATAGAGTAAACACCCTCTACGGCAATGAAAACTCTTTTAGCAGAGCTTCTTTTTATTTTATTCTTTAAATCCTCTGCATCATTGTGTCTGAAAAACTCAACCTTTCCTATGCTAAGCTTCGTAGCCAAAATGCCGCTTGCGTGATACTCCTCATCTATCAAAAGAAGATCTCCTCTTCTTGGCAGAGCCTCAATCATAGCGATGTTTGCCAAGAAACCGCTTCCTAAAACCACCCCATTTTCAAAACCGTTTACTCTACAAAGATCCTCTTCGAAATTTTTATGAATCTGTGTATATCCGTTTACTAGTAAAGATGCCTTGGCAGCATTTGATGGAAATCTTTTCAATTCTTTATAGGCTTTTTTTAAAAAACTCTTTTTTTCCGCAAATCCCAAATAATCGTTTGAAGCAAAATCTTTGAGATTTTTATCATATACAACTCTTTGTCTAAATCTATCTGCTCTTTTTAAAGCTAAAAGCTCTTTTTCATACATACATTGCCTTTATACCTTAAGTCATAACTTGTAAATTTAGTATTTTGGTTTGGATATTAGTGTATTGGTTTATTTTTTTAATATACTAATACACCATCAATCATCAACCAACATAATTTTTTTAACAATCCTCTCATATCCGCTATCGATATCACTTTTATATATCTTTATCTCTTCTTTTAAAAAAGGATAAAAATCTCTCATATAATATCCGACAATCTGTAAAAGATTTTTTTGGGTAGTATCGACTTTTGCTCTCTCAAAATCCAAAGCTTTTATATTTTTAAAATCTTTAGAGACTATTAGATGATAGTATCTTCCGAGTTGAGAGTGGTAAACTCTTTTTTTATCTAAAAAGTAGCTAAGTTTAAGTCCAAGAAGAAGAGAGGTTTTTCTATTTAATCGTAAAGCTTCTTTAAAATCGTACCCTTTTAGATACTCCATCAAAATATAATCTTCTGTTTTTTCACACACTTTTGGAACATATTCGCTAGAAAGATAGTTTAAAATCTCATACTCTTTATCTATAAAGTCAGGAACTCCCTCTTTTTTTCTTTTCATAACACAAATTTTGCCTCTATATTCAACTAGAAAAATTTCACCTCTTTTTCCCTCAAAAATTTTTTTAATGATTTTCATCCAGTTTTATAAAAGGAATAAGCTTTTCTATCGTCAAACCTCTAGCACAACTTTCAAAGCCGTTAACCTCTTTTATATACTTTTTGCAAAAACCTTCAACCATACAAGCTCCGGCTTTCCCTCTCCAATCACCGCTTTTTAGATACTCTTGTAACTCTTTTTCGTCGAATATATCAAAAATATATGATGTAACGCTAATGTCAATAAACTCTATCTTTTTAGATTTGTAGGCAGTGCAAGTTAATATAGAAACTTTAGAACCGCTTTGAAGTTCCAAAATTTTTTTGGCCTCTTCTTCGTTTTTTGCTTTTCTAAGAATATTCTCTCCTACGGCAACTACCGTATCGGCTACCAAAAGAGGCTCATTAAGTCCTAGTTTCTCAATAGCCTTTTGAAGTTTTCCTTTTGTGACGTGATAAACAAAACTTCTAGCAGAGGTATATTTTAAAGCCAGAGAGTCTTCGTCAAACTCTACTGGAGATTGCTTAAACTCAACTCCAGCTTCAGTCAAAATCTTTGCTCTTGTTTCGCTTGCGCTCGCAAGTATTATCAACCTCACTCCTTTAAAGCTCTATCACAACTACTTTCTATACAGCTTCCTCCCGGTTTGTGTCTAAGATCCGGAATATTCAAAACGCCTCTTAAAACAGTCTCTACGGTAGCGTTTTTTGTTTTGAAAACCTCTTTTAGATACTCATGAGCTTTCATAGGATCGACATATTCCCCACATGTAAAAATATCAACAGCCGCAAAACCGTATTCTGGCCAAGTATGAATTGTTAGATGAGATTCGCTTATGACTACGACGCCACTTACTCCATAAGGCTCAAATCTATGAAAAGAACTACCTATAACCGTAGCACCTGCTATCTCGGCAGCCTTTTTCAGTGCCTCTTCGACTCTTAAGACGTCGTTTATAGCACTCTCGTCACATCGATAGTACTCCGCCAAAAGATGTTTTCCAAGTGATTTCATTTACATCCTTTTATTAAAATCCTCTAAGAACCAGCCCAAAATATAGCGCCAAAACCCCTAAAAAGATATTTAAAGGAAGCATATATTTTGCTATTTTGGATAAAAGATTTTTAGCCCCTTCTATATCCGCAGCTAAAAATCTGCTTTGTGCCTGAAATCTTATATATACCATCAAAGCGTAATTAAGTGTCATAACAAGCCAAATAGCCTCTTTAATATGAACTATCATACTTAAATCTGTTTGGCCTCTAAAACCAAAAGTACTAGCCATCATAAGCCCAGTAGCCAAAATGATAAGGATAAAAGGCAGAACCAGTGCAAACAGTCTTCCTGTTATCTCCAAAGTTCTAGCCATTCTTGTGTTGGCATCATCTATATTTTGCAGTGCCGGATGAACGGCAAATCTAATAGCTATCATACCCCCAACCCAAATAATTGCTCCTAAAACGTGAAAAAAGATGATATATAAAAGATAGTTTTCCATTACACCGCCTTATTGATTGTTAAAATCTAAACATAATTCCGGTATATATTCCGCTAAAAGAGAGATCGGTTTTTACTTCAGAAACATCTTTGTCATCTATATTTATTTTTTCATATCTATACCCTACTTCAAAACCTATAAAAGAAAAAGTATAATCAAGCTTTATACGATAATCATATATTGTAGAGCCATTATAACTTATATATTTTATATCACCCTCAATACCGATATCGCTCATCGGTATTTCCCCTCTGGCTCTTAAATAACCAAGAGGATAAACAATAGTATCATTATAACTATATTTTGCTAGATTGGAAGTTTGATAAGCCTCATATTTAACTTCAGATATTCTAAAATCTATCCCTAAATCTACTGTTAACCAAAACATGTTATCCAAAATATTGTAATAAGGAATAATATCGTATTGCGTTATATCAAGATTACTTGCAGCTCCGGTATTAAAAGTCTGGTTGCCCCATTTTCCCGTTGGATTTCCTTCAGCTTCGAACTTACTATATTCAGCTCTGATATTAGGTAAAAGTGGTACTGGATGTTTTATAAAAGCCCAAACATAACCATTGGTTGTTGAATCTTCCTTAAAAGTATCATTTCCGCCTACGCTTCCGTCACTACTTAAATATTCTGCACTACCTTTAGGCGTATTTATCCACGCACCAGCACCTACTTCTGCTCTTAGAAAATCGGCATTTAAACCGGATACTGTAAAAAACATTACACATAAGCCGCTCAAAACTTTTCTCATATCTTTTCCTTTTATATCAATTTAAACTCTTTTTTACAAACTCTAGAGCCTCTCTTTTTGCTTCTTTGGTTTTGCTTGGATCTTTTCCGCCAGCCTGAGCAAAATCGGGACGGCCTCCTCCACCACCACCAACAATAGGAGCAATTTTTTTAACCCAATCGCCAGCTTTTAGACTAACTCCTTTTACTCCTGCAGCTATGAGTACTTTATCGCCCTTTTTCTGAAAAAGCATAACAGCCACTTTTTCATTTGCATTTTTTATATCGTCTATGATATTTTTTATATCTCCTGCTTCCACTTCATCCACTATCACATTTACACCACCAATCTCATAGCTTTTTAGCTCTTTTTGACTAACTTTAGCTGCATTTTTAAGTTCCTCTTTTAGTCTTTTAATCTCATCTTTTTGTTTTTTGATAGCCAAAAGCAGATCTTTAGCTTTTAGCTCCGCTTTAGCCTCTTCTAAAGTCTCTCTCCACTTTTTAGCTAACGCAACAGCACTCATACCGCAAACAGCTTCAATTCTTCTTACTCCACTGCTGACTCCACTCTCTTTTGTTATAAAAAAACTACCTATTTCTGCCGTATTTTTAACGTGAGTCCCGCCACAAAGCTCTATACTGGCATCGCCAAACTCTACGACTCTCACAATATCACCGTACTTTTCGCCAAAAAGAGCCATTGCCCCTTTCTCTTTTGCTTTTTCTATACTCATCTCTTCTATATTTGCTTCAATACCCTGTGCAATAACTTCGTTTACATAATTTTCTATTTTTTTTATCTCTTCGGTACTTAGGGCTTTTGAATGGGAAAAATCAAATCTTAGTCTATTTGCTTCAACCAAACTTCCTTGTTGCGTAACATGTTCTCCTAAGATTTGTCTTAGAGCAGAGTGTAAAAGATGCGTAACAGAGTGGTGTTTTGCAATTTCTCTGCGGCTTTTATCTACCACAGCTTCAACAGCTTCGTTAACCTTTACCTCATCTTGAGCTTCAACAAGACTCATATTGAGATCGAAAAATTTCTGAGTGTCCAAAACTTTGGCTATATTTTCTCCCTCGTAAACTCTTATCTCGCCTATATCTCCAACTTGTCCACCGCTTTGGGCGTAAAAAGGGGTCTCTTCTAGTAAAATCCAACCTTTTTCACCTTTTTTGAGTTTCTCGCTTCTTTTAAAATCTTCGTTTAAAATCGCCAAAATTATCGTTTTGGCCTTTAGTTTCTCATAACCTACAAACTCGTTTTTTAATCCCAAAAGATCTTTAAAATCACCGGAAAGCGCCATATCTCCACTACCTTTCCATGCAGCTTTGGCACGCTCTCTCTGTTCTTTCATAAGACGCTCAAAACCCTCTTTGTCGAGCCTCAAACCTATTTCTCTAAGCATATCTTCGGTCAAATCTAGAGGAAATCCGTATGTATCGTAAAGTTTAAATGCCACTTCACCGCTAAAAACCTCTTGAGTTTTTGAAAGCTCTTCTTCAAAAAGTCTCATCCCCGCTTCTATAGTTTGATAAAATCTCTCCTCTTCGGCACGTATTTGCTCTTTTACGGTAGAAAGTTTTTCATTTAAATATGTGTAGTGTTTTCCCATAATTTCGGCGACCACATCGGATAGTTTATACATAAACGGCTCTTTTAATCCTAACAGATATCCGTGTCTAACAGCACGCCTTAAAATTCTTCTAAGAACATAACCGCGCCCTTCCTTATCGAACATAACTCCTTGAGAAAGCAAAAATGTTACGGCTCTAATATGATCGGCTATAACTCTAAAACTAGCCCCCTCTTTGTAAATATACTCTTTTTTAGCTAGGTTTGAAATCTCTTCGATGATCGGCATAAACAAAGAGCTATCGTAGTTACTAAAAACTCCCTCTTTTATGGCCGTTATTCTTTCTAAACCCATTCCTGTATCAATACTAGGTTTTGGTAAAGGAAGAAGTTCACCGGCTTCATTTCTCTCGTACTGCATAAAAACAAGGTTCCAAATCTCTAAAAACCTGTCCCCGTCTCCTCCAAGATAATCTTCAGGACCGTTAAAACGCACCACTCCTTGATCGTAGAAAATCTCACTACATGGACCGCAAGGTCCCGTATCACCCATCTGCCAAAAGTTATCTTTATCCCCAAATCTTTTTATTCTATCTTTGCTTACAAACTTTTGCCAAATCTTCTCAGCTTTATTATCACTTTCATGAACAGTAACCCAAAGCCTATCAATAGGTAGTTCCAAAACTTTTGTAACAAACTCCCATGCGTACTCTATAGCCTCTTCTTTAAAGTAGTCCCCAAAACTAAAATTTCCAAGCATCTCAAAAAATGTATGATGTCTTGCTGTATATCCAACATTTTCTAAATCGTTGTGTTTCCCGCCAGCTCTTATACAGGTTTGACAACTTGTAGCTCTAGAACTCTCGGGCGGAAGCTCTCCTGTAAAAATCTTTTTAAAAGGCACCATCCCTGCATTGGTAAAAAGGAGGGTAGGATCTTCAGGTACCAAAGGAGAACTGGGATAGATTTTATGATTTTTTGATTCGAAATATTTTAAAAATTCACTTCTAATATCCATAAAAGCCTCTTATTAATTTTTTTGGTAATTTTAACATAAATTAGTTCGTTAATGGAGTTTAATATTATCCTTTTTTATACTACAATAACTCGTGATTTGTAACTAAGTAAGCCAAACTTTATACTTTTTTCCTCTACTCATTAATCATAGGCACTAAATATCCTTGGTCTATTAAAACATCTACTATCTCTTTAAATACCGGTACAGCCGTCTGTGAAGCGAAATAAACTTTTTTTGGCTCAATCACTGTCACTCCTATAGTATATCTATTCTTTTCATCGTTAGCAAAACCAAAAAAGGAGCTATTGTAGCTTTTTACATATTTTCCCTTCTTTACTATGTGAGCCGTTCCGGTCTTACCTCCTATATTAATGCCTTCTATCTTTGCTGCTCTTCCAGTTCCTTTTTCCACAACTTTCACTAAAATCTTGTTCATTCTTGCAGCTGTGCCAATAGAGATCACTTTTTGAGCACTAAATCTTGGTAGAGCAAACTGCTTCCCGTCTTGCAAACTAAGATAGCTAGCAATTCTCGGAATTACCTCTTTTCCGTTGTTGTTAAATACGTTATACGCTTTTAGAAGCTGCATAAAAGTCGCTTTCATACCGTATCCGTACCCTATAGTTGCTTTGTAGATTTCACTTTTAAATTTTGATAGAGAAGGAATATAACCTGTATGCTCATATGGAAGATCAATCTCCGTCCTCCTAGAAAAACCAAATTTTTTTAATCCCTGAAAAAATTGTATATGAGAGAGTTTTTGCGCAAGCTGTGCTATACCTATATTACTGGAGTAAACTATAACATTTTCGGCACTCATCCACTCCTCTTTATGCTCATCGGTTATAATTTTTTTTCCAAGTTTAAATCGTCCACTATAAGTTCTAATAATATCGTAGGGAGATACAAGAGAGTTTTCAAGTAAAAGAGCAAAAGTTATAGGCTTCATAACAGAACCTGGCTCAAAACTGTACTCTATTACAGAAGCATTGAGAGATTCATAATCTCTTTTTCTTATGTTTTTTGGATCAAATCTGTTACTAGAAGCCAAAGCTATTATTTTACCGCTTCTGCTCTCCATTACAGCTGCAATTATCTCTTTCGCTCTTAACTTTTTTTTATATCTATCCAGTATATTTTCTACAGTTTTTTGAAGAAGTATTGGAATATTTAGATGCACATTAAAACCGTCAACTCTTTTTTTTATTTTTGATTCTCTGTTTAAAATGATATTATTTCCAATATCTCTATAACCTTCTATTAACCCATCTTGTATAGGCTTGAGCTTTTCTTCATAATATTTTTCAATACCCTTGACCCCAGTTATTCTTGTGTACCCTTCATCTTCATATTTTCTTACATATCCAACTATGGGAGTTAAAATATCTTGATAAGGATATAATCTACTCTCTCCACTCTCTTTTACGGAAAGTCCTTGTTTGTAGACTTTGCCATTTGATTCATACTCAATAAATACATCCATAAGATATAGCTTTTTAGCAAGTTCTCTTAAAAGATTAGCTCTTTTTGGATCCATCGCATAAGTAAGAACAACATTACCTTTTTTGCTCTCTATAACCTTTTTTATTCTATTGTGATCCATTCCACTGTAAACAGAAAAAAGTTTTACAAACAACTCTTTTTTGTTCGGATCAATACATCTTGTATTGACTGAGATTTTATACAGTTTTTTACTACTTGCTACATTAAAACCGTCATTTGTAACTATTGCTCCTCTAATAGCTCTGTTTTTTTCACTTATTTTAAGAGCAGGTAGTTTTCTATCGTCTATTACTATCTTAAAAACGGCAAACAAAAATATTAAAAAACCGAACAATAGCAAGAAAAAAAGGGTGGCTATTTTGTATAGTTTGCTTTGGGTATTCATAAAATCTATTCTTAATCAAAGATTTGGCTTATAGTGGCTAAAATGATACTCTTAAAGCTATAAAATTTGACTTAAGGGTTAGTTTAAGAAAGATTGATATGGTAGATAAAACACTCTTTATTCTCGCTTCTATACTTATAACTATAGGTATAATAGGCTCTTATACTTTTTCTACATACACAACTTTACTATACGGTTTTAACGAGTTTCATTTTTTAACAAGGCAGTTCATAGCCGGTATAGGTGCTATATTATTGATGTGGGGGATCTCTAGGTTAGAACCCTCCAAATGGACTAAAATTATAGGAATATCTCTATTTATAATATTTTTCATTTTAATGATATCTATGTATTTTTTACCATCATCTTTGGTAACAAGTGCCGGAGGCGCTAAAAGATGGATAAGACTTTCCGGTTTTTCTTTAGCTCCCGTAGAGTTTTTCAAAATAGGTTTTGTATACTTTTTGGCCTGGAGTTTTTCAAGAAAATTTGCAAATGATGAGAAAAAAAGAGATCTTTTAGAAGAGATAAAAATGATTTTACCGTATATGGTGGTATTTTTATTCGTTGTTATTTTAATAGCCGTATTTCAAAACGATTTAGGACAAGTGATGGTTTTGGGTTTGACTTTAAGCTTTATGCTTTTTTTTGCCGGAAGAAGCTTT
The DNA here is from genome assembly GCF_014466985.1 of Nitrosophilus labii. NCBI lineage: Bacteria > Pseudomonadati > Campylobacterota > Epsilonproteobacteria > Nautiliales > Nitratiruptoraceae > Nitrosophilus > Nitrosophilus labii. The sequence continues at coordinate 237,238 of NZ_AP022826.1, read as the reverse complement.
AAACTCTTTTTGACTCTAATTGGCTCGGCTGTGGCTCTTTTTATCATTTTCATTTTTACTTCCGAGCACAGAATAAATAGAATTTTATCTTGGTGGGCAAATGCCCAAAACTATATTTTATCTTATCTACCTCAAGCCATAGCGGAAAAACTAAGAGTAGAAAATGCACCTGAACCTTATCAGATATCCCACTCACTAAATGCTATACATCATGGAGGTATTTTTGGAACTGGACTTGGAGAGGGAGTACTGAAACTGGGTTTTTTAAGCGAGGTACATACAGATTTTATACTTGCCGGAATTGCTGAAGAACTTGGCTATTTAGGCGTTTTTGCCGTTACCGTTATAATAGCCTTGATGATTCATAGAATATTCAAAATTGCCAATAGAAGCAAAGATCATTTGGATTATCTTTTTTGCATAGGCGTAGGTCTTCTTTTAGGTTTTTCTTTTTTAATAAATGCGTATGGAATAAGCGGTCTTACACCGATAAAAGGGATCGCAGTTCCTTTTTTAAGCTATGGAGGAAGCTCTATGCTCGCTAACGGTATAGCTATTGGACTTGTTTTAATGATAAGTAAGAAGATAAAATAGAGTAGTAATGAGTGGTGAGTGACGGATTACTAACCACTGATTACCCATCACTTAAAACTTTAGGAAAGGAATAAGCTTGAATATTATAATTACCGGTGGGGGTACAGGTGGACATCTCAGCGTAGCCAAAGCTTTTAAAGAGGAATTAAATAAAAGAGAGATTCGTCCTATCTATATCGGCTCTACGTATGGACAAGATAGAGCCTGGTTTGAAAACGATGAGGGCTTTAGTGAAAAAATATTTTTCGATAGCTCAGGAGTAATAAATAAAAAAGGATTAAAAAAAATATATTCACTTATAAATATCTTAAAAATAGCAAAAAAGTGCAAAGATATTATAGAAACTAGAAATATTGAGGCTGTCATAAGCGTAGGAGGCTACTCAGCCGCACCTGCAAGTTTTGCAGCAATACTCTCAAAAACTCCTCTTTTTATCCATGAACAAAATGCTGTAAAAGGAAAACTAAACCAAATCCTTTCTCCTTTTGCAAAAAGAGTCTTTTGCTCATTTTTACCCCCTTATGATCCATATCCAGTTTCAGAATCTTTTTTTGAAAAAAGGCGTATTAGAAAAGAGGTAAAAACCGTCATATTTTTAGGCGGTAGTCAAGGTGCAAAAGAGATAAACGATTTTGCTCTTTATGTTGCAAAAGAACTAGAACAAAGGGGTATAAAAATCATTCATCAAACCGGCAAAAAAGATCTTGAAAGAGTTAAAAAAGAGTATGAAAAACTAGATATAAAAGTTGATATTTTTGATTTTGATAAAAAAGTTGTAGAAAAAATCGAAAAAGCGGACTTTGCAGTTAGTAGAGCAGGCGCTAGTACTCTTTGGGAACTTGCCGCAAACGCAATCCCCACACTTTTCCTGCCGTATCCTTACGCCGCCGGAAATCATCAAGAGTTCAACGCAAGATTTTTAGTAAAATATAAAGCCGCATTTTTATACGATAAAAAACTAGGTCCAAAACAGTTATTGGATATTATAGAAAAGGATCTGTCTCAATATAGCAAAAGATTGATAGGCCTTACAAAAAGAGGAGGTTCTAGATCTGTTATAGATGAGATCATAAAAAGTTAAATCGATATAGCTTTTCGCTAAAGAATATACTATATTTAACTTCACTACCTACAAACTATAAAACTATAGTAGCTATGGACTATAAAAAGGGACTGTAAAATAAACTGTGTAAACCACCTAAAGCCCTTAAAACCTTAGCGTGTATATTTTTGTATAATTTCACTGAAAAATATACAAAGCTGAGGATAGATTTGATAGTGTACACTAAAGTTCGCAATTTCACTTGAAGACTCTTTTTTAGATTTTGAAATCTTCAAAAGAGTTGGATAGACTTCCCAGTGAGGAATAAAGCAAGCAGGAGGAAACCAATCTAAAAGAAATAATAGCAAAAAAATAGATGAAACAAAAATATTCAAAGAGATAATGACACAGTTTGTAGTTGATGAAGATCCACTTTTATCAATGATGAAATGGATGATGGAACAGTTGATGAAGATAGAGTCCGAGATGAAAGTTGGAGCTAAAAAAGGTGAGCATAATAGTGAGAGAAAAAGCTATTTCAGTGGTTATAGACCAAGAAGGTTCGATACGAGACTAGGGACAGTTTATCTTATGATTCCAAAGATAAGAAAAGGTGGCTACATTCCCTTTTTCATCACCGAAAAGAGAAGAAGTGAACAGGCTCTGATTTCGATGGTGAAAGAGGCATACGTCAATGGAATATCAACAAGAAAGATAGAGCGCCTTGCAAAAGAGCTTGGAATAGAGAATATCAGTGCATCACAGGTATCACAAATCAACAAAGGGCTAGATGAACAAGTAGAAGAGTTTCGAAACAGACCACTGCAAAAAGAGTATCCCAACGCAAGGGTTGATGCTTTGTATGAGAAAGTGAGAGACTATGAAGGAAGAGTGGTATCTACCGCTATTATGATAGCCTATGGTGTGACATTGGAAGGAAAAAGAGAAGTATTGGCGATCGAGCCTTTTGTCAATGAAAGCGTAGAGAGCTGGAAGAGTTTTTTTGATAAACTCAAACAAAGAGGCATAGAAAAGATTGCCCTTCTTGTCAGTGATGCACATTTAGGGATTCAAAAGGCTTTCAAAGAGAGTTTTATTGGCGCATCATGGCAACGGTGTAAAGTCCATTTTATGCGTAATATCCTGGCTCATGTTCCACCTAAAGCAAAAGAGAAATTTGCAGCAAAACTCAAACAAATCTGGCTGCAAAACAGCAAAAAGGAAGCTTATCTTATAGCCCAAGCTATTATCGATGAATATGGCAAAAAATTCCCTGAAGCAATTGAAGTGCTTCAAAATGGATTGGAAGACTCTTTGCAGTTTTATCACTTCCCGCAAATTGATAAAAGGAGGATAAGTTCGACAAATGTGTTAGAAAGAATCAACAAGGAGATTAGAAGACGCTCTAAAGTAGTATCTGTTTTTCCATCAAGAGAGTCCTATATTAGACTCATTACCACATACTTGATGGAGTACACTGAAGACTGGGAGATTGAGAGAAGCTATATTCATCCACAAAAGCTTCAAGAGGTGATGGAAATCTATGAAGCGCAGCTTAAAGCTGCTTGATATCCAATGAAATACAACTTGCTGGGAAGGAAAATTGCGAATTTTTCTTGACATTATCATAGATTTCACTCCAGCTTCTGATTTTTGTATTACTCCATTTGTGCTGTACCTCCTGTGTGGCAAGATAAAGAAGCTTAAAAGCTGAATCGATGGTTGGAAAAGAACCCACAGACTTTGTTCTTTTTTTAATATTTGAATTTATCGATTCTATGGGATTTGTCGTATAAATCAGTTTTCTTATAGCTTGGGGATATTTAAAAAATGTAGATAGCTCATTCCAGTTAGATTGCCAAGACTGGGTAATATGGGGATATTTTTGACCCCATTTGTCATTAAAATTTGTAAGAGCAAGCTCTGCTTCTTCTTCGGTTGATGAAGTGTAGATACTCTTTAAATCTTTAGCTACCTCTTTTCTATCTTTCCAAGATACAAATTTTAGGCTATTTCTGATCTGGTGTACAATACATCTTTGAATTTCTGCCTTTGGATAAACTGCCTCTATAGCCTCTTTAAATCCATTTAGTCCGTCTATTGCAAATATCAATACATCTTCAACACCTCTGTTTTTTATCTCATTTAAAAGTGTTAACCACTGTTTAGAACTTTCATTTTCACCTATCCATATACCAAGAATATCTTTTTTCCCTTCAAGAGTTATGCCTAGCATTATATATGCAGCAATATTTTTAACTACTCTATCCACTCTTATTTTTAAAACTGTAGCATCCATAAATATTATCGGATATATTGCCTCTAGCGGACGACTATGCCACTCTTTTGCCTTATCTATTATTGCTTCTGTTATATTGGAAATTGTCTGAATAGAAAGTTCATACCCATATAAATCATCAAGATGGTGTTGAAATCTGTTCACTCATCCCTTTTGCATATAAAGACAAAATTAAATCTTCTGTCCCCTTTATGAGAGTCTGTCGTTTCTTGATAAGCTTTGGTTCGAAGGTAGCGTTTCTGTCTCTTGGTATCTTAACCTCTATATCCCCATATTTGGACTTTAAAGTTTTTTCACTGTACCCATTACGATAATTTGGATTATCTGAAACTTGATGCTTCTCATATCCTAAATGCTCAGTTAACTCTACTTCTGTAGCAGTCTGATAAACCTCTTTTAAAAGACCTTTGAATTCTTCCAAGATCTCATCAATATCTATCCCCTTTCCCTCTTTGATAGCTTTTTTTACCTCTTCTGTATTGATATACCTCATTGTGTAAATCCTTTTTATTCTTTAATTTTATCTAATCTTTTTATAAGGATTTACACAGTTATATTTACACTCCCTATAAAAATTATCTTAGACTCTCTATAGCAAAACTACTCTGTTTTTACCTTTTTTCTTTGCCTCGTACATAGCTTTATCGGCTCTATCTAAAAACTCTTCCATGCTTTCACTCTCTTTATACTCCGTTATACCAAAACTTGCCGTATATGAAATTATTTTTTCATCTATTCTGACATTATGATTTTCTATAACTTTTCTAAGTCTTTCGGCTATTTTATATACATCTTGTTGCGTCAAATCGGACAAAATTATCGCAAACTCCTCTCCCCCTAATCTAAATGCCTTTGTCCCTTTTCTTATAAAGTTTTTCAAAATCTCACCTATATTTTTCAATACCTCATCACCTACATTATGACCATATTGATCGTTAATCTTTTTAAAGTCATCAATATCAAGATATATTAAGAATACATTTTTAGAGTCGCTTATTACTCTCTCTAGTTCTTTCTCAAAACCTCTTCTATTATAAAGTTCGGTTAATGGATCAATATATGAAAGATGTTTATACTCCTCAAATTTGTCTTGAAGGTTATCTAACTTTTTGATATTTTTATTGATCTTCTCTTTTAGTTTTCTATTCTCTTTTTCTAATTCATTAATTTTTATTTGTAGTTCTTTAATTTTTCCGAACTCTTTTTCTTCAATAACATCTTTACTATCTTTTATATATTGTCTATGTTTATCAATGTTTGAATCTATCATAGAGATTATATTTTCAGACTCATTAGCTACGCTTTTTAACTTATCCGATACCTCTTTTGCAACATAATCATCTAAAATTATAGGCTTATCTTTTAAATACTCTTCATATAATAAAAAAATATTTTGATCCGTTAAAAGATGTTTTTCATTTATAGCGCTACACAATACAAAAAACCAATCTTCGTAATTCTTAGGAGTTAAGGGGATATAATGCTTTGCCATAAAGGCTAAAGTCTTTTTAGCCACCTCAGAAATTTTTCTAGTATCTTCAATATTGGGCTTTTTTAAAGAGAGCCATCGTTTACAATTCATAACTATATCCATAAATTATCTATAAACCTTGTATTTCCAACTTTCGCAGCAACTAAAATGATACTATTCCCCTTCTCAACACTTTTTATTTTATCCAAATTTTTATTAACTACTTCAATATATTCGATTTCAACTTTCTCTAAGACTTTAAACATCTCCTCTCTTATCTTTTCGACATCTTTCTCGCCTTGCATTATTAACTTTCCAGCTCTTTTTAAGGACTTAGAAAGTAGCAGTGCTCTTTTCCTCTCTTCTTCACTCAGATATACATTTCTGCTACTCATTGCAAGACCGTCAGATTCTCTTACAATATCGCAAGGAACAATCTCTACATCCATATAAAAATTTTCCACCATCTTCTCTATTAGATACAGTTGCTGCGCATCTTTTTTACCAAAATAGGCACGTGTAGGTTTAACAATATTTAAAAGTTTATTTACTATCTGTAAAACTCCATCAAAATGTCCGGGTCTATTGTAGCCTTCGAGTATATATCCTTTAATTTTCGGCGCTTTTACCAAAACCTCATCTTTTTGATATATATCTTCCACACTTGGCATAAAAAGATAATCTACTCCAGCTAGTTCACATATTTTTTTATCCGCTTCATATTTTCTAGGATATCTGCTAAAATCTTCTCCCGGTAGAAATTGAGTAGGATTTACGAAGATGGATACCACTGTAATCTCATTTTCTTTGCAAGATTGTCTGATTAAAGAGAGGTGTCCTTCGTGCAAAGCACCCATTGTAGGAACAAACCCAATGCTTCTTTTTTCTTTTCTTAAAATCTTCATCAATTCTTTAGGGTTTTTTACTACTTTCATACATATCCTTATTGATATAATTATTTGATATAATTGCACTAAACTTTTAAAGTTATTTTACCCAAATTAGGAGATAAAATTGGACAGCTACGAATATTCCGAACTTCTAAAAAAGCTTGAAAAGAAGATAGAAAATATCAAAAATATAATAAAACCATCTGCTATAGAAAATAGACTAAAAGAGATAGAAGAGGTGGAAAACTCTCCAGAATTTTGGAACGATGCAAAAAAAGCAGGCGAAATTCAAAAAGAAAAAAACAAAATATCTAGAATTTTGGAAAAATATAATGAAGCAAAAAGCGCTGTAGAAGATGCTAAAGAGCTTTTTGAGATGGCTAGCGAAGAAGGGGACGAAGAGACTTTAGGTATGCTTTTTGAAGAGGCAACCTCTTTGGAAGAAAAAGTTACTAAAATAGAAATAGAAACTATGCTTAGCGGTGAAAACGACGATAAAAACGCTATCGTTTCTATACATCCAGGAGCCGGAGGCACAGAGTCTCAAGATTGGGCAAGCATACTTTATAGGATGTATCTTAGATGGGCAGAAAGGCACGGTTTTAAAGTAGAAGTTCTTGACTATCAAGAGGGAGATGAAGCAGGAATAAAAGATGTTAGTTTTATAATAAAGGGAGAAAACGCATACGGCTACCTAAAAGCGGAAAATGGGATACATAGACTAGTTAGAATAAGCCCTTTTGATTCTAACGCAAGAAGACACACATCTTTTGCTTCGGTTATGGTCAGTCCCGAAGTAGATGATGATATAGATATCGTTATCGAAGATAAAGATATTAGAGTCGATACTTACAGAGCTTCAGGTGCCGGAGGACAACACGTCAACAAAACCGATTCGGCGATTCGTATAACGCATATCCCAACGGGAATAGTAGTACAGTGCCAAAACGACAGAAGCCAACATAAAAACAGAGCTACGGCTATGAAAATGTTAAAATCGAGACTCTATGAACTTGAGCTAGAAAAGAGAAAAGCCGAAGAAGAAGGTATCGAAAAGAGCGAAATAGGATGGGGTCATCAGATAAGAAGCTATGTTTTGGCTCCTTACCAACAGGTCAAAGACAATAGAAGTGGCATTGCCTATTCTAATGTTGAAGCCATTCTTGACGGAGATATTGACAAAATTATAGAAGATGTTTTGATCGCAGAAGCTGAAAAGGGAAGTAAAGAGTAACATTATATTTAAAAACGCAAAATGAAAAATAATCTATTTTAAAGAAGGTATTTATCATCTATTCAAAAAAATTTATGGATAGATAAAATATTTTTATCAATTTTTGTTTTTTCTTCTCATTTTCTACTTTTTTCTTTACAATTACAACAGATTTAAGATAAAATTTATTTATATATCATTAATATAAAACCATAAGAAAAACTTTTTATAAGAGTTTTTCTTATTATTATTATTTTTAATATCAATAATAAGGAGATATTATGATGCCATCTGAAATTTTAGGTATTGTTTACTCAGTAGTCGGCGTAGTTTCTGTAGCAATGTGGCTAGGTTTTAACCTAAAAAAAGCCTAATCTCGCAAGGCAACTTTCAGTTGCCTTCCTCTTTAAATCTTCCAATATAGCCTCTACTTTTTTTGATCTTAATCAAAATATTTTCTTATATTTTAGATAAAATAACAAAAAAATTTTAGGAGTAAAAATGAGTATAAAAGAGTATATGACAACAGATCACAGAGAATGCGACAATCTTTATGCTCCATTAGAAGAGGCCCTAAATGAAGGAGATTTCGAAAAAGCGCTAGAACTTTTCATACCTTTTAAAAAAGCAATGCTAAAACATTTTGCTATGGAAGAAGAGGTTCTGTTTCCAAAGATGGAAGAATTTATGGGAAGCGGTGAAGGTCCGATTTATATTATGAAGATGGAGCATGCACAGATAAGAAGTATAATAGATCAACTTGGAGAAGCAATAGAAGCTAAAAATCAAGAAAAAGCTCTTGGTCTAGGAGAAACGTTTATGATTATGACTCAACAGCATAACATGAAAGAAGAACAGATACTTTACAATATGGCCGAACAGCTTCCTATCGACAAAGAACAAACATTAGAAGAGATGAAAAAGGTCGATGTATGACTGAAATATTAGTAGATACAAGAGAGTTCGAAGCTCCAGCACCGATGCAGATGGTGCTTTCGGCTTTGCAATCAGTTCTAGAAGGGGAGAGCTACATACACCAAATCCACAGAATGGTTCCCCAAATGCTTCTAAACAAGATAAAAGGTATGGAGTACGACTATATCGTAAAAAAGGATGGAGAAGATTATCATATTTATATATTCTTCAAAAATGACAGAAATAAAATAGAGGAAATTCTCGGATAATGTTTACCGGGCTCTCACTGGATCAAGCACCACCTTTTGAAGCGCCCCTTAGATTTTTCCTAACAGCTCCTATTTTTGCAATAGCAGCAGCTGTTCTTATATTTTTCTCTCAAGATTTATCAAGCATACACTCTCCCGAGACTGTTGCCATTTTACATCTGTTTACTATCGGTTTTATGAGTATGATAATGATAGGAGCTATGCAGCAGATGCTGCCTGTTTTGGTAGGCGTTACCTTTCCAAAACCCATATTTTTCTCTAAAATCATACATATCTCTTTGATTTTGGGAACCGTTTTGTTTGCAGCGGGACTCTACTTTTTCAAAACTCCACTCATAATGGGAGCCCTCTTCTTTTTGTTAGTGGGTATGGGAATTTTTGCTTTGATAACACTTTATAAACTCTTTAGTGCCTCATATTCGGGTGCCACTGTAAATGCTATGAAACTCTCTTTGATATCACTTTTTATCACACTTCTTTTAGGTGCACATCTTCTAGTTTCTTTGGGAATTTCAAAGGTTTCTGAGAGTTTTGATACATTTTTATCTTTACATGCTATGTTTGCAGTTTTTGGCTGGGTAGGACTTCTTATCATTGGTGTAAGCTATCAGGTAATACCTATGTTTTACGTTACTCCAGATTTTGAAGAAAAGATCAAAAAATATCTTGATGTTTGTATATTTACACTTCTGATTTTAAGTACAGCGGCACTTTTTATAGAGTTTAAATATATACTAACTGTTTTATCGGCTCTTTATATAATCTTTGCAGTAGCTACTTTGAAGCTTTATGGAAAAAGAAAAAGAAAACTAAAAGATATCACTATCAACTACTGGATGCTTTCTAGTGTTTCACTCATTTTTGGAGCTATTTTACTCACTATCTATCTATTCACTTCTATAGACCAACTTTTATGGATAGGAGGGGTTTTACTGATATATGGGTTTGCCATATCTTTGATAAACGGAATGCTATATAAGATCATTCCTTTTTTGGCTTGGTTTCATTTAAGTAGTAGAGGTTTTTTCGATATACCCACTATGAAAGAGATGATTAAAGATAAAGATGCAAAATTACAGCTTATTTTTCATACATTAGCACTTATTTCTCTTTTAATTTTACCTTTTTTGCCACTTGAGAAGTTATCGGCTCTTTTGATAGCCATATCAAACATACTTCTTTTAAGAAATCTTCTAAAAGCAGCAAAAATATATTTTGAATATAGAGACAAACCTAGTCCTGTAGAAAACTTCGGCTTTAAAAAAAAGTAATTAATGAAGGTTAAGCTATGGCGCGCCCGGAGAGATTCGAACTCCCGGCCTACAGGACCGCAACCTGTTGCTCTATCCAGCTGAGCTACGGGCGCATTGCGGTGAAATTATATCATAAAAGATTTTTAGATAAAAGTTTCATCGGCTTAAAAAAGTTTATTGCGTTTTTATTACAGACAAAACTAACATTATAAGGGTGTTCGAACCTATGGATTTTAAAATATTGTGATACTTTCATACTATCTATCTCTTTTGCGGCATTTCCAAACAAAATCAACTCAATATCTTTATCTTTTATAGATTCTAAAATCTTTTCAATAAATGGATACCAAAGTTTTAGATGTTTTTTGCTATCTTCTTTTTTCGTAAAAATAAGTGCTCTGTTTAAAAGTAAAACTTCGTTTCTTTCAAAATTGCTTTTTAGCTCCATGATGTCATTGATAAGATCATCTTTTTTAACTCTTTTTACCGCCTCTTTGGAAGTATCCTCTTGAGTAAGTCTTCCATCTGCTATCAAAGCCATCTTAATAAAGTTTCTAAGACTAACGGCTCTATTTACCTCTTTGGAGAGTCCATTTTTTTCATCAAATATTTTTTTAACTTTTGCGTCTATAAAAGCATAACCTATAGCGCTCTCTTTTCTTGGATACGGGTCTTGTCCAAAAAGAATATATCTTGTTTTTTCTAATGGCAAAGTTTTAAATGCATTGAACATATTGTTAAAATCTGGGAAATATGAGTTGCTGTTTTTTATAAAATCTTTATAATCTTTGTCAAGAACATTAAAAGATTCTAAAATTATCTCTCCCCAACTATTTTCAACCATAAAAGCTCACTATATTTAAATCTAGCCTATTTTTATCAAACTATAAATTTTATGTTATATAACTCAACTTTTGCACATAAGTTATATTAGTTTTTATTTTTAAGGTACTAAAAAAGCCTATAAAGGCCACTTTTAGACATGGTACAACTGCAAAAAAACATATCATTAAAAGTGCTTTTTATAGGTATTAACAATATTATCAAAATTGCTATGAGTAATGTCTTAAAAAATCCGATAGCTTTGGCTTTAAAAAGTATAAATTTTTATTAAACCCGGATTTTGCAATAGACTTTATCACATTATTACTAAACATCAGGTTTTGGCGATCAAAAATTTTTTGACTTATCACCTTGTAAACAGGCCTTCAAAATTTTTAAAAAGCCTCTAAAGCTCAAGCAAAAGCACTACTGAAATAAATTCTATTGCATAATCCGGATTTAATATAGAACTTGCTTTGGCAAAAAAATTGTACTAATACATAATGGAGATATCAATATAAAAAAGATAAGAGCAAAAATATATTAAAAATAGTTATTTCTTATAAAAATGAAACTTAAATTTTGTCAAATAATACTTCTAAAACAGTTAAAAATAAAAAAATTATTCCCAAATATCCATTTACAGTAAAAAAGGCTCTATCAATTTTTTTAAAATCCCTATTTACTATTAAGTGTTCATAATAAAGCATAACAGCACTTACTATAACAGCTAAATATCCAAAAAAACCTAGCTTCGACTCAATTACAAAAAATAACCAAAAAAGCACAGTCAGACTATGAAAAATCTTAGATAAAAAAAGAGTACATTTAGCTCCAAACTTAGATGGAATTGAGTATAGACCCATCTTTTTATCAAACTCCATATCCTGTAAACTATAAAGAAGATCAAATCCCGCTACCCAAAACATTACACCAATAGCTAAAAAAACAGACCATAATGTTATCTTTGCCTCTACAGCAATAACTCCTGCAATTGGCGCCAAACCAAGACTGACTCCTAGGATTATATGAGCATACTCGCTAAATCTTTTAAAATATGAATATATTCCTAAAATAAATAGTATAGGAAAAGAGAGCCAAAAAGCTAGATTGTTAATAAAATATGCAGTAATTATAAAAATAAAAGCATTGGCTATTATAAATAAAAGTTGTGCTTGCTCACTTATTCTACCATCAACACTTGGTCTATTTGAAGTTCTTGGGTTTAACTTATCTATATCTCTATCTAAGTATCTATTTACACCCATAGCAAAATTTCTTGCGCTTGCAGCTGCTACCAATCCTAAAAAAAAGAGTTTCCATCCAAACCATCCATTTGCCGCAACAATCATTGCAATAAAAATAAATGGGAGACTAAAGATAGTATGTTTAAACATCACAAATTCGTTAAAATCTTTTAAAAGTTTATATATCTTTTGCATATTACCTCTTTTAGATTGTTAAATTGGTCAAATAAGTTGATTTGTTGAATGGTTTAATTATTAAGCTTTTTTAACTACTCAACCGCTTAACTACTCAACTAAATTGAAATTATACATTTTTCAAAATTAATTATTCATTGTATAATTTTAAGATGAAACAATTAGCCATCATTGGACCGACTGCGAGCGGTAAAAGTAATCTTGCTTTAGAATTAGCACAAGAGTGTAATGCATATATTTTGTCAATTGATAGTCTATCTGTTTATAAAGAGATTGATATAGTCTCTGCAAAACCTTCAAAATCGGAATTAAAAAAGATTTTACACTTCGGTATTGATGAATTATATCCAAATGAACACTTTAGCGTAGACATTTTTATCAATATCTACAAAAAAGCAAAAGAGACTGCTTCAAAAGAGAAAAAAAATCTTATAATGGTCGGAGGTACAAGTTTTTATCTAAAAACTCTTATTGAAGGAATTTCTCCTATTCCAAAAATAGAACAAGAGACAATTATAAAAACAAAAAATATAATGAAAAACATTATAGATGCATATAATCTATTAAAAAAAGTTGATCCCTTATATGTACAAACAATCTCTTCATGCGACAGATACAGAATAGAAAAAGCTCTGTTAATATACTTTTCTTCAAACTTACCTCCATCCATTTACTTTATGAAAAATCCCAAAATACCGTTTATAAATGATTTAACAATATATGAAATAGATATTGATAGAGAAACTTTACGAAAGAAAATTGAAACTAGAACAAAAAAGATGATCAAAATGGGCTTAATAGACGAAGTCGCCTATCTTGAAAAAAAATACACAAGAGAACCAAATCCGATGAAGGCTATAGGTATAAAAGAGACGCTAGAATATTTAGATGGAAAATACAACAAAGAGAAATTAATAGAAAAAATCACTACAAATACAGCTAGACTTGCCAAAAGACAGCAAATATTTAATAAAACTCAATTTGATAAGAAAACATGTAATACAATAGATAAACTTTACGAGCTAATCAAAAAAGATTTTTGTTAGATAAGCGGATTAAAAACCGCTTATACTAACATAATGAGTTATATACTCCATCAAAGGCGAAATAAAAACAACAGATAGTATAGTAGCCACAGCTGACAAGCCTACTATAGTCTTAAGTGAAAGTGAGGCATTTTTAAAATATACGGTATTGCTATCTACTATAGGCTCTCTCATAAACATATAAACAATCAATTTTAGATAGTAGTATGCACTTATTGCACTATTTATAGCCATAATCAAAGCTAATACTATATATCCAGCATTAACTGCAGAACTCATTACATATAATTTTCCCCAAAAAAGGCTAAATGGGGGGACACCTGCAAGACTAAGCATAAAAATTGCCATTATGGTTGCAGCTACCGGCATTATATGAACAAGTCCTGAGAATTTTTCGTATGGATGGTCAAATCTCTTATGCCAAATTGTACTTTTATGTCTTGAAATCCAAAGCATTGTAAAAGCGCCTAGATTTGTGAACAAGAAAAGGACCCAATATAAAAATAGAGCACTGTTAGATTGTGTAGTTCCTATCATTATTGCCGCCATAACAAAACCTGCATGGCTGATGGAACTATAAGCTAACATTCTTTTTACATCGTCCTGAACCAAAGCAACGATATTGGCAAAAGTCATAGTTACAACAACAGCTATATACAATATATCTCTTACCCAAGTAACATCACTATGTATTAAAAATTCGAAAAATCTTATGGCTACTATAAATCCTGCTATTTTTGGTACTACAGACATATAACCAGCCAAAGCGGCGCTTGCACCTTCATAAACATCCGGAGTCCAGGTATGAAAAGGGACCATAGAAAGTTTAAAACCAATAGCAGCAATCATAAATGCTACTGCTGCAAGAACAGCCCAAATCGGTTCATATCCTCTATCAGCCAATACTTCAGCAATCTTATATAGTTCTACACTTCCGGTCAAAGCATATATAATCATTGATCCCATAGCATAAAAACCGGCGGCCAAAGCTCCCATCGTAAAATATTTAATAGCGGCTTCAAAGCTCTTCTCTCTATTATGCATAGCTATTAATGTGTATAGCGCTAAACTTGCTGTTTCTAAACCAACAAATATCAAAATCAAGTTGTCTGTTGCAACCATAAACTGAAAACCGGCTATCATAAATAAAAAAAGCGCAAAAAACTCTGGAAGACTGAATTCATGAAATCTTTTAGATGTTAATGCTAAAGGTATAAATAGCATTGAGGCAACAACTATAATTATTTGTGAAAGTATTGCAATACCATCTATTAACATAACATCAAAAAAACCTCTTTCATTTACATCCAGTCCGATAATGGCCCCCAAATCTATAAATAAGAACAAAATAGAAAGCATTACGTACAACGACTTATGCAAATTCTCTTTTATCAAATCTATACATAAAATAACCAATCCTCCAGCAACTGCAATAAGCATAGGAGCTAAGGTTATTAGATTTAACGATTCTAAGCTTACTTTAATCGGCTCCATTATTTCGCCTCCAATTCTACTCTATTTGTGCTAAACAACTCTTTCGCTTCTTTTGTTATTGCCTTTTTCTCCATCAATTCTACAAGACTTTTAACACTAGTATCAATAGGACCAAGTACAGGCTTAGGATATACTCCTAACCAAACAACTACTAGTACTAAAGGAACCAATGATGTCAATTCTTTAGCGTTTAAATCGGTGAGGTTTTTATTTTTTTCATTTGTTAATGGACCAAAAAAGCTCTCTTTATAGACTCTAAGCATATAAACAGCGCCTAAAATTATTGAAGTTCCAGCTAATAACGTTAATGCAGGAGAGACTTTATAAAATCCAAGTAGACTCAAGAACTCTCCAACAAATCCTATTGTCAGTGGAAGTCCAACAGAGGCCATTAGCATAATTCCAAATATAGTGGCGTATTTAGGCATAACTGAAGCAAGCCCCCCAAACTCTTTTATAAGTTTAGTATGTCTTCTATCATATATATTTCCAACCAGCATAAACAGAGCACCACTTACGATACCATGGCTTAGCATTAAAAATATAGAACCAGCAATACCCTCTACGTTCATAGCAAAAGTACCTAAAACAATAACACCCATGTGGGAAATTGAGCTATAAGCGATTACTTGCTTTATATCCTCTTGAGCATAAGCGACCATAGCTGTATAGATAATCATAATAAGTGAAAGAATAGCCACAGGTATTATAGCCGCTACTGAAGCATCAGGAAATATTGGTAATGACAATCTAACAAATCCGTAAGTACCCATTTTTAGAAGTACAGCTGCCAATATCACTGAACCTATAGTCGGTGCCTGACCATGTGCATAAGGTAACCAAGTATGAAACGGAAACATTGGCACTTTGATAGCCAATCCAATAAAAAATGCTACAAAAAGCCAAATTTGAGTATCGTAAGGCAGTATTAGTTTATGCCAATCTGTTATTGCAAAACTTATGGTTCCTGTTGCTAAATAGTATGAATAGGCAAGATATAACATACCTACAAGCATTATTAACGATCCGGTAAAGGTATATAGAAAAAACTTAATTGATGCATAAATTCTAAGCTCACTACCCCAGTAACCGATAATATACAACATCGGAACTAATGATAATTCCCAAAAGATATAAAACAATACCGCATCTAGTGAAACAAAAACACCAACCATAGTCATCTCTAAAAATAGAAGAGAGACTATAAGATTTTTTAAATTATTTTCAATAGTTAATGAAATCAAACCTATTAATGTTATAAAAGTAGACAATATAACGATAAATAGCGATATACCATCTACACCTAAATAATAATTTATGCCAAACTGCGGAATCAATGGAATCAACTCTACAAACTGAAAACCGCCGTTTGAGCTATCAAAACTCAGCCATAGCCATAGTGATAACACAAACTCTATAGCCGCTACGGTAATACCATAAGCTCTTATACTATCTTTTTTAACGATAAATCCTAACAACCCCGCAAGGGCCGGGAAAAAGACCAATACTGATAAAATATAACTCATTTAGTTTCTCCTTACCTTACCGGACTATAAACTATAGCTAATACTAGTAGAGCAATAAGACCAATAACCATCCATTTAAGCATACTTGAAAGGTTACCGCTTTGAACAACTCTACCTTTAAACCCAGATTTGTAAATTACGTTTGCAATAAAATCAACAGTAGCATCAACCACTCTTAAATCCAACTCTTTCCACGCAATTCGTGATAATTCAGCATACGGCTTTGAGAAAACTTTCTCATAGATAATAGGAATATAATACTGATTTATCAATAATTTATAAATAAAAGTCTCTTTCCATTTTTCGCTAAAGCCGCCTCTACTATATTTATATACAGCAAAGCCTATACCCGATAGCGCAATCATAGTAGTTATACCTATCAAAGCAACAACAGTTATACCGTGAACATTAAAGTGGTATTCAGGCAATAACATAGTAACAAAATGTTCAAAGCTCTCTTCAAAGAATCCAGATATAATTGCCAAAATTGCAAGAGGCAACATAGCTACTAACATATACCAATAAGCTTCATGAGGATGAAATCCATATTTTTTATATCTCTCTTCACCAAAGAACACTAGCATTACAAGTCTAAAACTGTAAAATGCTGTCATACCGGCTCCAAGCCACAACATAAACCATAGTAAATAGTGCTCTGAATCAAATGCAACTTCTAATATTTTATCTTTAGAGAAAAATCCTGCAAATGGATATATTCCGGCTAGAGCAAGCGATGCTATGATCATCATAATAGCAGTCCATTTCATTGTTTTTGCAAGGCCGCCCATTTTAAATATGTTAAGTTCATCATCCATTGCATGCATTACGTTACCAGCACCCAAGAAAAGAAGTGCTTTAAAAAATGCATGAGTCATAAGGTGAAATAGAGCAATCCAGTATGCGCCTAAACCTGCGGCTACAAACATATAACCAAGTTGGCTTAATGTTGAATATGCAATTATTCTTTTTAGGTCTTGGTTAACTAATGCCATTGAAGCAGCAAAAACAGCAACAAATGCACCAATAGTTGCTATAAGAAGACCAACGTCTGGGATAGTACTATAAATTGGATTTGCTCTTATAACCAAATATACCCCGGCCGTAACCATTGTAGCAGCATGTATAAGTGCCGATACAGGCGTAGGTCCTTCCATAGCGTCAGCAAGCCAAGTATGAAGAGGGAACTGCGCTGATTTTCCCATAGCACCAATGAATAGGAAAATCCCTATTAAACTAACTAAACCGATATTTAACGCTGAAACATCTTTAAATACTACATCATACTGTAACGAACCTGTATTCCAATAGATTAAGAAGATACCGATAAGCATTCCAAGATCTGCTATTCTGTTCATTATAAAAGCTTCATTAGCTGCCCATGAAGGACTTATAGAAGGGTTAATATCTCTTGTAACATCTGGCTTTTTGTACCAAAAACCAACTAGTAACCAAGAACAGAGACCAACGCCCTCCCAACCTATAAATAGACCTGCAAAATTGTCACTCATAACAAGAATCATCATAGAGAAAACAAAGGCTGAAAGATAAGAGAAAAATCTATTAAAACCTTCGTCATATTTCATATAACCTATAGAATAGACATGTACAAGAGCCGAAACGGTAGTAACAGTAACCATCATAATAACTGATACTTGATCTACTATAAAGCCAAATGGTATATCAAGCCCGCCGACATTAATCCAGTCAAAAAGTTTGACATGGATAATATTTCCTGTTGATGTAACATAGCTAAGCAAATAGAGTGAACTAAATAGTGAAACAAATAGTAGTGCTGAAGCTACAATTCCGGTAAACAGCTTTTTAGGCTGAGCACCGAACATAGCTGCAAAAAGTGATCCTACTAATGGTGAAAACAGTGCAAGATATAGATATTTTTCCATGTGCCTTCCCTTAACCGTGCATTGATTGCATCGTATCAAGATCGATGCTTCCAACTCTTTTATACCAAATTATCAGTAAACCAAGCCCTACGGCCACCTCACTAGCCGCAATAGCGATAATAAAAAAAGCAAAAAGCTGACCAGTCAAATCCATATAAAATTTAGAAATTGCAGCAAAGCCAATATTTACGGCATTTAATAGCATCTCAGTCGCAAAAAATAACATTAATAAGTTCTTTCTTCTTAAGATTCCAACTAAGCCTATACAAAAAAGTATAGCCGATAATACCAAATAGTGACTTAGTGTTATCATTGCACTGCCTTTTCTTGAATTTCGTCATCATCTTTAAGCGTTAAGCTTTCATCCATTCTTTTACTTGCCATAATAATTCCAGAAATCATTGCAACCAAAAGCATAACTGCTGCAACTTCAAATGGAACTAGATATTTAGTAAATAAAACAATACCAACAGCTTCGGCATTTCCAATTCCATCTTTCATAGGATATAGTGCATGAACCTTGTCTGAAATGATCGGTGCAACAAATATTACGACAAGTAAAAGCGCTGCCATTCCACTTAACAGAAATACTACTTTATTACTTGTATTATTCTCTTTTACATCTTTAGCACTATCAAAAAACATCATTCCAAATGCATATAAAGCCATTACTGCACCAGTGTAAACGATGATCTGAACAACACCTAAGAAATCTGCATCAAGAAGAAAAAAGAATCCTGAAATAAAAATCATTCCAGCCACCAACGCACTCATTGCATATAATGCGTTCTTACTCATCACAGTGATTGTAAACATTGCTATAGTCAAAGCTGCAAATGTATAAAATGCAATAGCTTCTATCATGTCTATCCCTTTTAATAGGCTAATGGTGTTTTTTTGATAAGCTTATCTGCTTCCGGGGTCGGTGCTCCAAAACCTTGATACTCTTTCTGCTCTTTTAATTTATCTATTGGAGTAAGCATATCCTCTTTCAAAGCAAAATGAGCTCTTTGATCACTGGCATTTTCATAATCTGGACCATGTACTATTGCTAATTCGGGACATACTTCAGCACAATATCCGCAAAATATACATCTTCCGAAATTAATAGTATATTCGGTCGGAACTTTCCTTCCATTTTCATCTATTTTAGTATCTATTCTTATACATTTTGCTATACAAATTTTTTCACACAATCCACAACCGATACATCTTTCATTACCGCTTTCAAGAAGTCTTAATAGTTTATGAATAGCTCTATATCTTGGTCCAATAGGAATTTTCTCTTTTGGATATTGTATTGTATGGATATTAAACCTAACCATCTCCATGAATACAATTTTTAGACCTACAAACAACTCGGTTTTAAATGTTCTTTTTACTACTCTTTTAAACTTTTCCCATGGTGTTGCTGGATATTCTTCTATCTCTATAAGCTTGTAATTTTGTGATCCAACATATCTGTTTTTAAACTGTTCTAAACTCATTACATCCCCCTCATATCATCAAAACGATACCGGTAATTACTATATTGATAACCGCAACTGGCATCAAAACTTTCCAACATAACCACATTAATTGATCTGGTCTGATATGAGGCCAAGCCGCTCTTGTCCATAAGAACAAAAATATAAAGAAAAATACTTTTAAAAGTATCGCAATCGCTCCAGGTATAAATCCCCAATCGTTAAAACCGCCTAAAAAGATTATACTAACTAAGAATGATACTGTAAAAAGGTTTGCATATTCTCCAATAAAGAACATACCCCATCTCATTCCAGAATACTCTGTTGCATAACCAGAAACTACTTCCGCTTCATGTTCTAGAAGGTCAAAAGGAGTTCTGTTTGTCTCAGCAAACCCAGCAATCAAGAAAAGCACAAATGCTACCGGCTGGCTCCAAATTAACCAGTTTTCCATTCCTCCTGACTGATAGTTGTTTATATCGATCAATGAAAGCGATCCTACCATCATTAGTGGGGCGAGAACTGAAAGTCCCGTAACAACTTCAAAGCTAAGCAGCTGGATTGTTGTCCTTGCCGCACCTATCAACGACCATTTATTTCCAGAAGCCATACCTGCTAAAAGTGGCCCATACATACCTACGGCCATAACACCTAAAACATATAAAAGTCCAACATTTATATCTGAAATAATCGGTCTAACAGTATACCCACCAATCGTAAACTCAGGGAACATCGGTATTGCGGCCATAGCCATAAATGCAGTGGCAGCAGTGATAACAGGTGCTATTTTAAAAATCGATTTTACTGCATTTTGTGGAACAAAATCCTCTTTAGTAAAGAGTTTTATACCATCTGCCAATACCTGTAAAATACCATAAGGTCCAACATGCATTGGTCCAAGCCTTCTTTGCATAAAAGCAAGGACTTTACGCTCAATGTATGTAGCAAAACCTGCAAGAGCCGAAAATAGACCCAAAACTATTAAAATCTTGATAATTGTCTCTATGATAAATGCACCACTCATAGCTTACACCTTTTCAATGTTTACTTCAGTAAATCTATATCCATTGCCGAAGATTTTTCCGGCATCTATCTTTTTATCAAAGGTAGGTATATATGCTCCACTACCTATTTTATCATCAAGTTTAACTTCTAATGTAATGGTATTGTTTTCTTTTTGAATTTTAACTTTATCGCCCTCATTTAGCTCAAATTCTTTCATAAATGTTTCGCTTGCATACAATCCTCCACACTCTTTTAGCTGGTGTGTTTTGGCGGTGAATGGGCTAAATTGTAATACTGGTTCACATCTATATATCACAACACCGTTAAACTCAGGCAACTCCTCTATCTCCTCAACTTTCTCCCTACTAATTGCCACCTTATTTGACTCTAATATATAACCTCTCTCCTCTTGACCGGCATTTGTAAAATGATTCGGCAACTCATCAAAATCTATAGCTTTAAAACCCTTCTCTTTAGGTAGCTCTTTTGTAAACTCTATCGTATAATCCTTATCGCTAACCCCCAAAGCCCTAGCTATATCATTAAGCACGTACCCTTCGTACGGTAACGCAACATTTGTAGGTACAACCCTCTTGTCAATATTTGTAAATGTACCCTCCTGTTGATTGAGTGCCGGCATATCCAAATCGCCATCACCCAACGCACTCAATACAAAATCACCGTCTGTGTTATAACCTATAACAAAATCTCCCTCTTCCTCATCCAAATCACATATCAACGAAACTCCAAGTGTATTTGTCTTAGAAGGTATAATCATCACATCAAAATCTGTAAACCTATCTATCAACCCAGCTAATCTAGCTATATTCTCAGCCCTAGGATGTGTGTATAAATCCTCGCCTAATATAAGAGTCGACTTCTCTCTTTTTGATAAAACTTTTTCCAACTTATCCATAAAATTTGACGGTGCATCAAGCATATCCAAAAGTTTTGTATGATCAACTTTGATAGTTTTCTTAACTTTTTTTGGAACTATTTTTGTCTCTTCAACTTCTATCTCTTTCTCTTCTCCAGTCTCTTCATCTTTCACTTTCTTTTTGACTTTTTGCGTTACTTTCTCTTTGATTGTCTCTTCAATCTCTTTATCTATTTGGGTGTGAAAAGATTCAAGATATGAGGAGATCTTTTTAGGAAGTTTCTCTTTATCTGCGAACATTTCCAAAATAAGATATAGAGCCGCTTCCTCCTTTAAAGGTTTATGATATACTGGAACTACACTCTTACCAAGAGACTCTATCACAGAATCTTTTAGTGGGTGAAAATATATACCCCCTCCTTTGTTCATTTTAACAGCATTGTTGTAGGCAAATCTTACTCTTGGATTGTCGCTTTTAAGTTGACTTCCAATAGATACTACAAAATTGGATTCGTGTACATTTTTAACATCTGCGCTATATAAAGACGAACCGCTAAATTTTGAATATGTGTTTAAAAATTTTTTATAGTTTAACGCATCTTGATTTATAAGTTTATAACCATGCTTCTCTTTTAATTTTTGTAGTATCAAAGCCTCTTCATTTGTTATATATGAGTCAAATTTTATAGTATCAGCTTTTTTGAAAGCGTTTATCGCATTTTCAAATGCTTTTTCATCTTTTTTTGCTCTATTTTCAAAATCAAATCCAAATCTACCTGCACCACATAAAGGCTGATAATGAAATTCATTTGTTACTCTGTAGAGTTTAGGCTCTGGATTGTTAATTGACGTATGTTTTGTTTCATAAAACAGATGGCATGTAGCACTACAGTGTGCACAAGAAGCTGGAATTTTGTTAAGTTCCCAAGAATTTGTAGTGTACATATAATCTTTACTAACTAAAGCACCAACCGGACAAACAGCAATACACTCACCGCACCATGTACAATCGAGCTCTTCTCCAGCAACAGCACCTATTATCGATTTTTGAAGCTTGTTCCACATTGCATAGGCATCTTTTGGCATCTCATTTTTGAGCTCTTTAGGAAGCTTGTCTCCGCCTCTTGGTACGGTTTTTAGCGCAGAATCACCTATTAGGTCTTTACATACAGTTACACACCTTTCACAAACAATACAAAGCGAAGCGTCATAATGTATAAAATTCCAATCTTTAATAGGTCTGTTGGTATCTCTGATGGCATAGTGTTGTTCATCTACACCCATTTCTAAAGTGTAGTTTTGTAGCTCACATTCACCGCTTTGATCACAAACACCGCACTCCAATGGATGGTTTACGTCATAAACCTCCATAATCGCTCGTCGCTCTTTTATAATATTTTCAGTTACGGTAACCACATTCATCCCATCTTTGGCTTTAGCGTTACAAGCATATACCTGTTTGCCGTCAGCCTCGACAAGACACAATCTACAAGCAAGTGTAGGCGAACAACCTGTCAAATAGCATATAGCTGGAATAAAAATATCGTTAGCTCTCGCAACATTTAGTATAAACTCACCATCACGAGTTTCACACTCTTTGCCGTCTATAATTATCTTTATTTTCTCACTCATTGTCCGCTCGCTTTTTCAATTTTTATCACTTGGTATCGATAATCCGATAGTATATCAAAGTAGCTTAATCCCATATCAAAAGTTTCTAAAAGACCTATAGTTCCTTTAAGGCTTGTGTCAATTCTAAACACCCTTTTTAGGTCTCCAAAAGAAGTTTTTACAACTACTTCATCGCCATCTTTCAGTTTAGCAGCAATAGAAAACTGTTTGGAACCTACTAGCTCGGAAGAGAAGTTTAGCTGGTGTGTTTTGGCGGTGAATGGGCTAAATTGTAATACTGGTTCACATCTATATATCACAACACCGTTAAACTCAGGCAACTCCTCTATCTCCTCAACTTTCTCCCTACTAATTGCCACCTTATTTGACTCTAATATATAACCTCTCTCCTCTTGACCGGCATTTGTAAAATGATTCGGCAACTCATCAAAATCTATAGCTTTAAAACCCTTCTCTTTAGGTAGCTCTTTTGTAAACTCTATCGTATAATCCTTATCGCTAACCCCCAAAGCCCTAGCTATATCATTAAGCACGTACCCTTCGTACGGTAACGCAACATTTGTAGGTACAACCCTCTTGTCAATATTTGTAAATGTACCCTCCTGTTGATTGAGTGCCGGCATATCCAAATCGCCATCACCCAACGCACTCAATACAAAATCACCGTCTGTGTTATAACCTATAACAAAATCTCCCTCTTCCTCATCCAAATCACATATCAACGAAACTCCAAGTGTATTTGTCTTAGAAGGTATAATCATCACATCAAAATCTGTAAACCTATCTATCAACCCAGCTAATCTAGCTATATTCTCAGCCCTAGGATGTGTGTATAAATCCTCGCCTAATATAAGAGTCGACTTCTTTGCTCTTACTCTTCTCTTTCTTGTAAGCCTCTTTAGAACATCCTCTATCTCTTCTTCCCCTACATTACTCTCAGCACTAAGATATCCTATATCTAAATCTTCAAACCACTCTTTATCAATATTTTCTTTATCTTCTTTAGAAAGAAGAGCGTTAGCCAACATTGCCATAACGCCTTCTTCTGTTCCAACTTCATATCTTACAAACTTAGTAACAACATTTTTTAATAGCTCATCTTCCATAGGATGAAAATTTATTATTTCACTGTTTCTTTTTCTATTTGAAAATGTCATAGCATATCTAACGGCTGGATTATCGGTTGCCACCATAGACCCAAAAATTATTATAAAATCACTATTTCTTATATCTTCCAAATCTGCAGAGTAAAGAGTTCTACCACTAAACTCGCTATATTTTTTCAAAAACTTTTGATACGCTTTTGCTTCGTTATTTATAAGTTTTAATCCAAATCTGTTTTTCAATTTTTGAAGTATCAAAGCCTCTTCATTTGTAATAATAGAGTTAAATTTTATTGTATCAGCTTTTTTGAAAGCTGTAAGCGCATTTTTAAAGGCATTTTCATCTTTTTTTGCCCTGTTTTCAAAATCAAATCCAAACCTACCGGCACCACAAAGATTTGCAAATTCAAACTCATTTTTTACTCTGTAGATCTTAGGTTCTGGATTGTCAGTAGATGTGTGTTTAATTTCATAATAGAGATGACAAGCAGCGCTACAGTGGGCACAAGCTGCCGGAACTCTGTTTAACTCCCAGGCATTAGAAGTATATTGAAAATCTTTACTTATCAATGCACCAACAGGGCAGACAGCGATGCACTCACCGCAAAAAGTACAATCAAGTGTAGGTGCATCTTTTGGAATTATCTGAGATTTGTATCCGCCGTATTCTATCTCAATTGCATCATCACCTATTACTTCATTACAAACATGAACACACTTTTCACACAAAATACATAAATAAGGATCATATTGAATATAGTTCCAATCTTTTATCTTTCTATTTTGATCTTTTGCAGTGAATTCTTGAGAGTTCACCATAAACTCAAGAGTTTTATTTTGAAGGTCACACTCACCGCTTTTATCACAAACCCCACACTCAAGCGGATGATTTACATCATATAGTTTCATGATATTTTGTCTATGAGTAAAAAGCTCTGCAGAATTTGTTTTTACTTTAATATCTGGTGTTGGAGGTGTTTGACAGCTAAGAACAAATCCCTCTACACCTTCTACTTCCACAACGCAGAGACGGCAAGATTCGATCGGCTTAACTTTAGGCAAATAACACATTGTTGGGATATATATCCCCTCTCTTCTAGCAACTTGAAGTATAGTTTCGCCTTTTTTAGCTGTCACTTCACGTCCGTCAATATAAAACTTTATCATGTACGCGCCCCTAAATAGCTACCATAGCAATATAATAACATCTCATACATCTTTCAGCTTCCGCAATAGCTTCTTCCTGGGTAAAACCTAAATTGACCTCTTTATTGTTATCTTTTCTCTCTTGAACAGTTAGTTTTTCACTAACTACTCTTGGAAGCCCAGGAAGCCAACCAGTAATTTTCTCTTTTTTATCATAAACTTTTAGATTTCTTAGATGATCTTCCATAATCTCTTCATCTGTCAAAGTTACTTCTCCAGTTTGTACATATCTACTCATAACGGAAGCAGCTCTTTTAGCCTGACCTACAGCATTAACTATGGTCATTGGTCCATATTCGCAGTCTCCTGCTGCAAATACGCCTTTTCTTGAACTCATATATGTTTTCCCATCCGTTTTTATAGTTCCCCAACTAGTAAGTTCGATCTCCCACTCTTCAGGAAGATGCGAAAGATCGGCACTTTGACTAACTGCAGGTATAAGATAATCGCACTCTATCTCAAAATCCGCACCTTCAATCTTAACAAGCTGCGGTCTTCCTCCGTTAGGATCTGGAACCAACTCAAATCTATTTACTTTAAGCTTTTTGAGTCTATCATTTTCGTCTGTTATAATCTCTTCAACAGCTGAGTAGAAAATAAACTCTACACCCTCTTCTACCGCTTCATGATACTCTTCGTAAGTAGTATTTCTAATAATCGTTGCTTCATCCCGGCGATAGAGCATAATGACCTTTTTTGCATTAGCTCTAACTGCACATCTAACAACATCCATAGATGTAAAACCACCGCCTACACAAACAACTGTTTTTCCGGTCAAATCCACATAATCTTTATCGAGCATCTGCTGTTCTTGTATCTCTTTTGGTACCGGAATCCCATATTTAACGTACAAATTTACGCAGTCCAAAAAGTTAATAGCTCCCCAATAGCCTTTAATCTCTTCTCTTTCATTTTTTGCTCTAACTTTTTTAGATATTCTTGTACCCGTTGCTACTAGTATTGCATCATACTCTTTTTCAAATCTTCTCATATCATCGGCAGTTACTCTTTTACCGGTTATAAACTTTACGCCATTCAAAGATGCAACCGCTTCTATATCTTTGTTATATTTTCCAACGGGCATTCTGTATTCTGGAACTCCAACGGCAACTTCACCACCAAGGACAGGGAGTTCTTCATATATATCACAGGCCACACCTTCTAGTGCCAAATAATAAGCACCTGTTAAACCTGCAGGGCCTGCCCCTATAATCGCTACTTTTTTGCCATTCAAAGGTTTTTGTTCTTTAGGATGGAGCCAGAAAAGTCCATGATTATCTTCAAAATCTGCACCGATCCTTTTAAGCTCCATAATAGAGATTGGTTCATCAAGGTTGGCCCTTCTGCACGCATCTTCACATGGATGAGGACAAACACGTCCACAAGTATGAGCAAGAGGCATAGTCTTTCTTGTTGCCTGCAAGCTATCGTCAAATCTTAAATCTCTTACACCTTCAATGTATGCAGGAATATCCACATGTGCAGGACAAGCATCCATACATGGTGCTGTAACTTTAGCAATATAGTTTATATCTTCATTGTAATGAGGGGAAGGTTTTTTATTTTCTATCAAACTATTTATATCATCTTCAAAATATTCTAAAATAGACAAAAGTGGTCTTGGGACAGTTCTACCTATTTCACATTTACTGGTTTCCATCATTGTTCTAGAAACCTCTTTTAAGTGTTCAACATCACTCTTTTCACCTTCGCCTCTGGCTATCTTATCAAATAGATCATAAAGAATTCTGCCTCCCCATCTTCCAGGCGCACATCTTCCACATGCTTCGGAATAGATCTGATACTGCTTAGCATACTCCGTAGCAAGCCTAACTACATCTACATTCTCATCAAAGAGTGCAAATCCATCCCATCCTATAAATGCTTTAGAGTTTATATCTATATTGTAATTAACGGGAAAATTGTATGATGATTCTGCCCACTCTTCTATAGGCTTGCCTCTGTTGTCGATAAATTCATCTCGCCAACATGAAAAATAGACTTTGCTCACTTTCTCACCCTCTTTACGCTTTTCTTCTAACCACTATAGTCCAATCTACCTGATTGAACTTAAGTGAATTTAGAAGTTCGTGACCAGCCTCTTTTACTAAATCAGCACTTTTTTGGATCGGAGAAAAATCACCAATTTCAAATAAAAATATCGCTACCTCTCCAGGCTTAACTTCATTTTCCAAAAGTTCCATCATTCGATCATAAAAGTTGTCTTTTAAATGTCTCAAATCATATCTAACCATTTTCATCCTTTTTTAAAGGGTAAAGGAGTAAAGGAGTGAAGGAGTGAAGGACTTATTTTTACCTTCTCACCTTCCCACCTTTTCACCTTCCCTGCTTATCTGTCAATTTCTCCGAAAACAATGTTTGTAGAACCTATAATAGTTACTACGTCAGCCAAATAGTGTCCCGGAAGTAAATCTTGCAATATTCCGGTATGCCAAAAACTTGGTGCTCTAATTTTAAGCCTGTATGGATATGGCTCTCCTTCGCTTCTTATAAAAAATCCCAACTCTCCTTTAGGAGACTCAGTTGGAACATAAACTTCTCCAACAGGCGGTCTCATTCCTTGGGTAACTAGAACAAAATGCTGCATCAAAGAGTAGTTTTGAGTCATAATATCTTCTTTGGATGCAGAAATGTATTGAGGAACCTTCGCCATCAACTCTGGCCCCGTCTCTTTATACATCGGTATAAGTTGTCTTATAATTTTGATACTTTGTCTCATCTCTTCCATATAAAGCTTATACCTTCCATAACTATCACATCTGTCACTTACCGGAATATCAAAATCAAGCTCATCATAAAGTTCATAAGGTTCCTCTTTTCTTATATCCCACTCAATTCCGCTACCTCTTAGCATAATGCCACTACATCCCCAGCTTTTTGCCATCTCAGGTGGGATTACGCCTACATTTTCGAGTCTCATTCTCCAGATTCTGTTTTTATCAAGCAAACCTTCATACAGTTCTATTTGACTTGGAAGGTTGTTTAAAAACACAGATAGTTTCTCTAGCCAACCTTTTGGAAGATCTAACGGCACCCCACCTATTCTTACTGCACTGTGCGTAAGTCTAGCACCACAATAATCTTCCATCAAATCCATCGCATATTCACGCTCTCTGAAACAGTACAAAAAGACACTCATAGCACCAACATCAAGTGCATGTGTAGCGAGCCAGAAAAGGTGCGATATGATTCTGTTTAACTCAAGCAGTATTGTTCTTATAACCTTTGCTCTTCTTGGAATCTCATTCTCTATACCCAACAACCTTTCAACAGCAAAGGCAAATGCGTAGTTATTAGATGTTGCGGCTATATAGTCCATCCTGTCAGTTGTCGGTAAAAATTCGTTATATATCATATTTTCAGCCATCTTCTCCATACCTCTGTGAAGATAGCCGATATCAGGCACAGCTTTTACTACTTGCTCTCCGTCAAGCTCTAGTATTAGCCTTAACTGACCGTGTGCTGAAGGGTGCTGAGGACCAAAGTTGACAACCATAGTGTTATCATCTCTATCAAAAACCAGGTTCTCAAAAAAAGGTTCTAATCTATTTCTTTGCTGCATTTATAGGCTCCTATCTATCTCTATCAACAATTTTCGATTTTTTAAGATCAAATGTCTCCACAAGCGGTGCATCTTCGTTAAAAGAATCTATCTTCACAGGCTCGCTATCGTATGGCGCACCTTTTGGTACTTCATGGCCGTATCTTGCAAACTGTTCAGTATCGGTTTTATCTATCCACGCCGCATCTCTAATTTCTGGTCCTACTATCTCTCTATACTCTTTTCCAAAAATCTTATCTATCTCATACCATTGTGCTGCTTCGTCACCATGTAGAGGATATGTTTTTCTAAGAGGATATCCAACCCAGTCATCAGGCATAAGTATTCTTTTAAAGTATGGGTGATTGTTGACTTTAATACCAAACATATCATACATCTCTCTCTCACTCCAGTCTGCACTTCTAAAGACCGGATTTACACTCTCTATCGCTTCATCCTCTTTGATTCTACATTTTACTCTTAGTCTCTTTCTTTTGCTTAAAGAGAGCAGCTGATAAAAGACTTCAAACTCACCATCTTGAGCAAGATAGTCGATAGCACTAAGCTCTATGAGCATATCATATCCAAGCTCATCTCTTAAAAAGAAAAGCAGTTCTTTGTTAATAGAAGGATCTATTATGATAACAAGCTGCCCTCTTTGGATATAAGCCTTTTTAATATCGAATTTTGCTTTTATCTTTTCAAGATCCACAGCATATACTTTATCTTGAGAAACATCTTCTTCAGGAATTCTTGGCGCTATCCAAAATCTATCAGTATAGTAGGCCTTTTTCTGAACATTATCTTTGGGTCTATAAGGTCTCATCATACCAACCTTTTTGGTTTTTGTTTTTGGAAAATAGACTGTTTTCTAATCTTTTTTTGCAAAAGCATTACAGCATACTGCAACGTCTCCGGTCTTGGAGCACATCCTGGCAAATATAGATCTACAGGAATAACCCTATCTACACCTTGAACTGTCGCATAAGTGTTAAACATTCCACCTGTATTGGCACAACTTCCCATAGAGATAACCCACTTGGGCTCCGCCATCTGATCATAAAGTCTTCTAATAAATTCAGCATGCTTTTTGGTAAGTGTTCCCGCAACAATCATCACATCTGCTTGTCTTGGACTTGCTCTAAATATAACTCCAAATCTATCAAAATCGTATCTACTCGCACCTGATGCCATCATCTCAATAGCGCAGCAAGCCAAACCATAAGTTAAAGCCCACAAAGAGTTCGATCTTCCCCAGTTTACAATTTTGTCTACAGTAGTCAAAGCAACCGGCAAACCGCCGCTTGCAGCGTAATTTACTTGATGCTGTGCCATTCAAGAGCTCCTTTCCTCCATGCATATATAAAACCTATAGCCAATAAGAGTATAAATAAAATCATTTCAGCAAAACCAAACCATCCTAGAATCTTAAAGTCAATCGCCCAAGGAAACATAAATATTATTTCCACATCAAAAAGAATAAACAAAAGAGCGATTAGATAAAACTGTGCAGATATTCTATTTGGCTGTTTGGTAACTTCAGGGCCGCATTCATAAATTGCAGCTTTGAGTTTTTCAGTATCTAGTCTAGCAAGACTTCTACTGACAAATCTTGCAGCCGTGGTAGTGGCGATAAAAGCTACCGCAGTAATTACAAACAGTAAAAATGCACCAAAATAGGGATGTGCCACATCCATATGACTCATCATAACTACTCCTTTTTATATGCGTAAGCAACGAATTTAACCAACAACAAGAGTGATTCTCGCCGCCGTTAACTTTCCACTCCACACTTATATTCATTCTAATTGCAACTATATCAGAAAATTTTTAAAAGCAATTTGATATTTTCAAATTGACAAACATAAGATTTTATTTGTTTCCAATAGAAACAGATAGTATAACTTATTGTCAATATGATTATAATCAATTTATATTATTAAAGATATCAGTAAATCTAATATAAATCGGGTTTTCAAATAACGGATCTATTTTAAAAATCCCATTGATTTTTCATTATCAAACGTAGAGGCTCTCTCTTTTTTAATCTCCTCTATAAAATCTTCCATTGTGAAAACAGGTTCATCTTTTACCGCTACCTTATAAGCGGTATTTTTTACGATTAGGTTAATCTGGCCACCGGTAAGTTCAAACTCAGCAAGTCTCTTTACATAAAACCCCTCTTCAAACTTAGCATTTTTTGGAAGCATCTTATTCCAAAGTTGGATTCGCTCTTCATATGTTGGTTTTTTAAACTCAATTTTGTAGTTGAATCTTCTCGAAAAAGCTTGATCTATCGTCTCTAAAAGATTTGTAGTGGCTATAAGCACGCCTTCAAACTTTTCTATCTGTTCTAAAAAAATATTTTGCATCTGATTGTGCATCTTATCAGCACTACTACCCGGACTAGAACTTCTTGCACTAAGAAACTGGTCTGCTTCATTTAGTAACAAAACAGGCTCGGTTTTTGCCTTTTCGCTTAGTTCTGTATATGTATCAAAAATCTTTCTAACATTTTTTTCGCTCTCACCAACATACATAGATAAAATTTTAGAGCAATCAAAACTCAAAACAGATTTTTTCAAAGATTTTGCTAAAGAAAGAGCCGTCATCGTTTTACCTGTTCCCGGAGGGCCATAAAAGATGATTCTAGCATCTATTCCTTTCTTTTTAGGCTTGATACCCCACTCTTTTAGTCTGCTTGCAACTTTTTTATCCATCTGTTTCAATAAAGAGTTAAGAGTCTTTCTTGTTTCTGGATGCAACACCACATCCTCTAAAGTAGTTTTTGGCTCTATAAGTTCGAAAATATCTTGCTCTTTTATAAGCATATTTAGTTTTAGTTTTTTGCTCTTTTTCTTCTTTCCTGGATGTATGATTCTTTGCAAAATATCTTCAAGTATGAAAAAAGATCTGCTGATTCCTCCAAAAGGAGTAAGCATCTCATCATAATCGATGATTCTCTCCTCTATAAGTTTTGAGCCCTCTTCAAGCAAAACTCTGTTTTCGATTCTTTCATACTCATCAAAACTTACAAGATCTATAAGCATATTCATATCTCTAAGCGCACCTTCACTAGCAGCATACTCCTCTTTCAAAAGTGCCAAAAAGATGATTCTCTCTTTTTCATTTAGTTCATACTCTTTAAAAAACTTTTCTATCTCTATCTCTTGTTCTGTTACTTTAAGTCTCTCTTCAATTCTTTTTTCCAAAAGCTTGAGTTTGTTTTTTAGCCTGTTGATATTTGGAGAGTTAATATTGAAATTCTGTTTTGAAGATGCCAACTTTTGATATAAATCTATCCTAAAAAATTGATCTTGAAGATACTCAAGATGATCGGTATAAGGTTTTATTTCCGGAAGAACAAGATCTAAACTTCCTTCTTCTAGAAGTTTTAGAAAAGGAACACTTAAAACTATATTTGAGTGCAAAAGTTCTAGGTTTGTGTTCTCATTTGTTTTAAGATTGGAAAAGCTACCAAAAACTACCCATCCAAAATCCAAAAGATTTTTGATAAGAGGAAGTTTTTTAAGATACTCATAATCCTCCTCTTCATAGAGATCCAATAAAATATCGAGTACGTTTATCTCTTCAGTTCCCGATATATATTTTTTCGTAATATATCGCAAAATTTCCGCTTCCTCTTCACTGCATTTTAACTGTGGAAAAATTTTGCTTTTAGTTATATCTTTAGATTCGATAAAATCTACTAGAAACTTCACTGAACACACTCCCCACACATGCTATATAGAAGCTCTATCTCTTTATCCCATATAGTATCGTCAATAGTCTCTAAAATCAAAGGAATATCCTCAAGTCTCTCATCATTCATAATAAGTCTGAAAGCCTCAAGTCCTATTTCGCCTTTACCTAAAGAGTGGTGTCTATCCACCCTGCTACCTAGTTTAGCTTTTGAATCGTTTATATGCATACCTTTTAAATACTCAAATCCTACTATTTTGTCAAATTCATCCATTGTCTTTTTATATGACTCTTCATCTCTAATATCGTATCCGGCACCAAAAAGGTGTGCCGTATCCAGACAAACACCTATCCTGCTTTTATCTTCGCATTTATCTATAAGATATGCTAGATGCTCAAACTTATAGCCAAGATTGCTTCCTTGTCCTGCCGTATTTTCAATAACCAAAGTTACCCCTTTGGTAACATCCAAAGTTTTGTTTATGGAGTCAGCTATAAGGTCTAAACACTCCTCCTCGCTTATTTTTTTCAAATGGCTTCCAGGATGAAAATTTAGTTTATCCAAACCCAAAAGTGAACATCTGTTAACCTCATCGATGAAGGCTTCTAAACTCTTATCTCTCTTTTGGGGTTCTGGATGTCCCAAGTTTATAAGATAGCTATCATGTGGCAGGATATGTTTTGGCTCGATACTTGAATCTTCTAAATTTTTATGAAAAAGATCTATAGTTTTAGAATCTAAGGGCTTTGCCTTCCACTGTCTCTGATTTTTTGTAAAGAGTGCAAAAGCTTTAGCTCCTATCTCCTTCGCATTTTTTGGTGCATTAAACACACCGCCACTTGCACTCACATGTGCTCCTACAAATTTTTTATTTATCATTCGTATCCTTGTTTTTAGTTAAAATTGACAAATAGTCTCTTTAAACTACTCAATTTTTTTCACTTTTATCAAAATTTTATTAAATCTGTCTTTAAAATAGATTAGCTCATTATTTACTTTATAGATTATATCGAAACTATTTTTTTTGTAAATTGTTTGCTCAAATCCATCTCCTTTTTTAATCAAATTTTTAGAATCAAATATAGGTTTACCCAAAAGAACTCTCTTAAATAGTTCTGGAGGATACTCTCTACTAAAATATTTTTTGTTAAAGCTCTCTTTAGAAAGGCAACCCTCTTCACTACACACTTTCCCATCAACTTTTAGTTTTATCAAAGCAGTACCCGCACTGTAAACCTCCATTTCCAACGAGCCATTATCATATCTTTTGATATAACCTATATCGCTAAATCTCATATTTTTACTTTTAATTGTGATAAGATATGTAGAGTATCCAACCGGTTTTTTAAAGGAGCATCCGAAAAACATAAGAAAAAAAATTAAAAAAAAGTAGCGCATCTATTCCTTTCAAGAAAAAATGTTACAATAAAAAAAAGGATTGGAAATGTTAGAGTATATCTACTACCTTTTTATATTTGGCACAATTTTAACATATATAGTGTGGGGATTTATAATCAGTTTTGAATCCATCCTTGCACTAAACGGAACAAAAAGTGCCATTAAGTGGATAAAAGAACACCACAAACCCAAAACATTTAAATATCTACTTATCATCTTTTTGCCTATGCTTCATCTAGGCTATATCTTTTTCGAACTCATACCTTTTTTAATGGGTATGGAAGAAGAACTTAAAAATTTCGATCTAGAACAGATCTATAAAAATATCTATCTCAAATAAGTATAGAGTCCAACACCCTTTTCATTCTCTCATAATGACTTCCTAGCCAATAGATACGTTTACACACTGGACATATTTTAAAACTTGTATAAAACTTTTTTACTTTAAGAGGCAGTCTGTCTAAAATCTCACTTTTATCCACATTTTCTAATATAGTGTTATCTTTTAAACATCTTGTAAAAGGGCTTGCATCATTTTTCAGTTTAAATCTTTTTGCTATCTCTTTTATCTGCTCTATAGTTTTTTTAGATTTTACAAGATAGCATCTACCTTTCAATCTTTCACAAAGCGCTCTATCTTTTGTCAATACGATTCTATCTTCACTTTTTGCAATTTCAATAATCTTATTATCTTCTATGTTGCTAAAATAGAGAGTATCAAAACCCAAGGCTCTTAAGTATTTTGTCATACCGCCTAGATGAACATCAGCTAAAAACTTCATTGCAACCAAGACTTTTTTCTTTTTACGTAAGCTTTTTTGGATTTTTGAAAATAGAATCTATATGAAGATATGTTTACATCCTCATCCATATCAAAAACCACTGCACTCAAGAAGTTACCGTAAACAGCACCGGTATCTATCCCTATACTAAATCTATCTATTTTTGGTTTTAAAAATGGCTGATGTCCATATACTATGAATCCTTCGTGGTTATCATAAACCTCGCTCCAGTAACAACACCCTTTTTTATCTGTTTCATCTAAAGTGACAAAGTCTCCCTTTTCATCTACAAACCTCACTCTCATTACCTGTGTGTAAGCTTTTTTTGTTGCTCTACTTAAAAAGATTTTATTGGTAATACCGGCATGAACAACCGTTAAGGAGCCTATTTTTAAATAAAATTTTGTAGAGCTTAAAAATCTAAAATCCTCTTCTTTCAAAGAGAAAAAAAACTTCTTTTCCTCTTCTTCTAGTTTCATAGGATTTTTCTTCCCGCTTCGTTTCTCCTCATCATAATGAAGTTTATACCTGATAAACTTATCTTCATGGTTTCCTCGTACACATAAAATTTTTCTCTTTTCCAAAAATCTTAGTGTATCAAGCGAATAAGGACCTTTTGCTATAAAATCGCCCACACTTATTTCTATATCATCTTTTTTTATATCTATCTTTTTCCTAAGTGCCAAAAACTCCTCTAAACAACCGTGAATATCTCCATAAACTATAACTCTTTTTATTTTAACACCTCGACTCTGTTTCTTCCTCTCTCTTTTGCATTGTAAAGAGCTCTATCGACCCTGCTAATAAACGTCTCAATAGTATCATCATTTTTTAGTTGAGTAACCCCAAAACTGCAAGTTACTTTCCCAACCTTATTAAATCTGTGATTTTCCAAAACTTGCCTTAACTTTTCTGCAACCATTTTGGCGTTATATAAAGAGGTATTTTGCAAAAGTATTATAAACTCTTCCCCTCCCCATCTTACAAAGTTTTCTGATTTTCTTATATTTTCTCTGATAACATCAGCAAGTTCAGACAAAACTTTATCTCCTACAGGATGTCCGTAGGTATCGTTTATCTTTTTGAAAAAATCGATATCAAATATAATTATAGAAAGTGGAGTTTTAAAATGTTTTGACTCTATAATCTTATAGCCTATTATCTCATTGAATGAGCCTTTGTTCATAGCTTTTGTTAAAGAATCGTATTTTGCTTTGTTAATAAGCTCTAAATTTTTTTCTATTTTTTTTAAATCGGTTTTAGAGCTTTTCTTTTTCAGCCTTTTTAGTCGCTCTTCGCAAAATTTAGCTCTCTCTTCCAACAGTGTCGGGAAAATAGCTAAAATAGCAGCAATTAAAACGGGAATTATGTAATAATAATAGTGCAAATAAAAAGGAGGAAAAATAATATAATGCTGAATAAAGCCTAAGCCAAACACTATCAAAATATTAAAAGATAGATATTTTATATATGTTTTCATAATATTTTCATTTTATCGAATTTTTTATAAATCAACAACTTCGATGAAAACTTCTTTTCACACTTTATTAAAATCTTAATAGTTTCTTATATCTTTTCTAAACTCCCTATAACTTTTCCAATTATTTTAACCTCATCAAAAGCCAAAGTCTCTTTTGGATAAAGACTATTTTCGGATATCAATTCAATACTACCATCAGTTTTTAAGATCACTCTTTTTATAAAAACTCCGGCATTTGTCGCCAAAACGAAAATACCCCCTTTTTTAATATCTCTTTTACTTTTATCTATAAAAACTATGCTTCCATCTTTCAAAAGAGGCTCCATAGAGTCTCCTATGAGATTTAGAGCCTCTATATTTTTAATATTCTCTTTTCCTAAAAACTCTTCTAATTCCCTATCAAGATAGAGCTTTTGAGCCTCCTCTTCATAGTTAATAGCACCGCCACCAGCACTTGCGTTTATATCTTTAAAATATCTTATATAGGCAAATTTCTGAGTAGGTTCACACAAAGATTCGGGACTTTGATCAAACAAAAGCCAGTTTATACTTATATTTCTTTTAGCACAAAAGGTTATAAGCTCCTCTAGAGGAAGTCTTCCTCTTTTTTTCATCATAGAAAAGTGCTCTTTAGAGATCCCAAGAGCAGCAGCCACATCTTTATCATAAACTTTTTTTTCTCCAAGCTCGCGCGATAAAATATCTTTTACTCTCTCCATCACTTCAACAAAAGATAGCATTCAAACTCCTTTTTACCCTTTATCACAATTTTAGCACTATTTAAATTAACAAATATTTAATTATTTAAAAGTGTATTTTTAACTGTATTAATATTTTGTTAACTAAATTAAAAGAGGTTGATTATGAAGATACATATGGATTTAGACTCCTTTTTTATCTCAGCAGAGAGAATTAAAAATCCATCATTGAGAGATATTCCAGCAGCAGTTGGAGGAAGAGGAGATCCTTTCATATTTGACAAAGAACAAAAAAGCAAAATAGATATAGTCCAAAAAAATAGCGGAGCATTTGTTCCAAACATCTTTTACAATTCAGATTCCACTTTCAAAGAATATTTTATAGAGGGAGAAAAGATAAGAGGCATTATCATAACCGCTAGCTATGAAGCAAGAAAATACGGTATAAAAACGGGAATGAGCATAAGAGAGGCTTTAAGTATCTATCCAAAACTTATAGTAGTACCGCCTAATCATCTTTACTACCACTCTCTTTCTCATAAATTAAAAGAGTTTTTGCAAACCAGAATCCCGTTGGTAGAGCAGTTCAGTATAGATGAATTTTTCGGAGATCTGAAGGGGTGGATAAAAGAAGATGAGGTCAAAGAGTTTTTGATATATTTAAAAAAAGAGATAAAAGAGAAATTCTCTCTGCCTATCTCCATAGGAGTTGCAAGAAGCAAGTGGACTGCTAAACTTGCCACATCTTTTGCAAAACCAAACGGTATCAAAGTAATAAAAGATGATGAGATAGAGGATTTTATCAAAGATATCCCAATTGAAGATTTTCCAGGTATAGGAAGAGGATATGCAAAAAGATTACACAGAGTGAAGATAAAAAAGCTAGGAGATATAAAAGAGGCAAAAGAGCTTTTTTACAATTGGAAAAAACCGGGCATTACTCTTTATAAAAGAGTTTTGGGAATAGACAATGAACCTATTTTAATCTCCCATCCTAAAAAATCTATAGGGATATCTAGGACTATAGATCCTATAGAAGATAGAGAGGAGATTAAAAGAAGAATCGTGATTATGAGCAGATATCTAGCTTTTTCCGTAATGAAACTAAATCTTAATCCCAGATACTTCTCTTTTAAGATAGTTTACGACTTCAAAGGCAGATCAAAAGCTCACGAACTTTTAAACAGACCTTTTAGCGAAAAACTTTTAAAAGACACCATGCTTAGACTCTTTTTGAAAGCAGATATATACA
This sequence comes from Nitrosophilus labii, assembly GCF_014466985.1. Taxonomy (NCBI): domain Bacteria; kingdom Pseudomonadati; phylum Campylobacterota; class Epsilonproteobacteria; order Nautiliales; family Nitratiruptoraceae; genus Nitrosophilus; species Nitrosophilus labii. Next base: position 198,897 of record NZ_AP022826.1, on the reverse strand, counting down.
GATATTCAAAAGTTATTCGCTTAAGTATGGTTTGCGGGAAATTTTACGAAAAAAAAATCTTCGATATTTTCACCTATAAAGATGACGAAAAAGCAAAAAGGCTCTCCTTCCAAACTAGCAAAGCAAGAAAAAAATATGGAGTTGACACTCTAAAGTGGGGAGTTGAGTTTATATAAAAATATAATATTTTATGATATTATTTCTTCAAAAAGAGTTTTTAAGGCCAAATTAATGAGATTTTATACAAAACTCATATCAAATCTTCTTTTTTTATCCTTTTTGCTATTTTCCCCATTAAAATCTATAAGCGATGATTTTACCAAAGGATACAAAATAAGCGATACTTTCTATCTTGGAGGATATTTATCTACAGAATATGAAAAAAGCGATGAAAAAGAGGCTTTTTTAGTCGATGATCTTGCTTTTTTGTTATACGGCGAAGATGATAGATGGGATTTTGTTTCAGAGTTTGAAGCAAAAGATATATATATTAACCAAAACACTCCTATGAAGGTAGAAGATAGCAATCTTAACTTTAAAATAGAACGAATAAATCTAACTTACTATATAGATAATTATCAAACCATTAAAATTGGCAAATTCAATTCGCCCATAGGCTTTTGGAACATAATGCCAATAAATGTTTTAAGAGATACGACCTCTAGTCCATATATTGTAGAAAACAGCTTTCCAAAACTTACTTCGGGAATATGCTACAGATTCGCTCTTAATGAAAATTTCGATTTTTTATATATAACATTGCAAAACAACGAAGATATAGATAGTAGTTACAACAACTTCAAAATCAAAAAACATTATGGTATAACACTAGAGTTTGAAAAAAAGAACGGTATCTTTAAAGTAAGCGGGGGATATTTTCGGCAAAGAGATAATAAAGAGTCTATTTATAGCGTTTTTGCTTTTAAAAAAATAGAACAAAACTATACGTTAACGATAGAATCATCTATAAAAAAAATAGACTCATCAAATCTAATTCCTTATGATGTTTATTTACAAAATGTTTGGAATCTAAGTGAACATTACTACCTAATAACAAGATTTGAAAAATATAAAACTCATGAAGAGGATATTTTAACCGATAGTGAAAATATCGAAGAGAATATATGGACTTTTGGCCTTACATACAGACCGTATCCTAATGTGGCCATAAAAGGTGAGTACAATCGATACTCTATACAAAAGAGCGATAAATGGCTTTTTTCATTCTCTTTTATGTTCTAAGGCAAAAAATGAAGTGGTCTATAAAGTTGATTTTCATACTTTCTGCCTCATTTATATATGCCGACTCTCTTGTTATCGCCGCAAATAGAAATTTCCCGGCAGATACCCTAAATCGAAAAACGGTACAAAAAATCTACCTTGACAAAATAAGATTTTTAGGAGAAAAAAAGATTATTCCTATAAACCTTCCTTATGATCATTTATTAAGAAAAAAGTTTGAAAACATAATTTTGAAAATGAAAAGATTTGAGCTTGAAAGATACTGGCTTCAAACCCACTATATGGGACACAGACCTCCAAAAGTTTTAAAGTCTCAAGAAGCAATTGCCTCTTTTTTGAAAAACGTTGACAATGCCATAGGATATCTAGAAAAAGATGTAGCAACAAAACATAAGCTGAAAATATTGTACGAGGTACAAAACGGTGAATCTAAACCAAAAAAATAGTATCTCTATTCAAACAAAAATTGTTTTCACGTTTTTAGTTATTATATTTATTGGATATGGTCTTACTTTTTTTTATATTATGAAATACGAAAATGAGATTTTAATAAATAAAGAGATAAAAAAACTAGAAAATAAAGCCGACTATACACTCTCTGAACTAAAAAATTATCTAATTTTTTTGAAAAAAGAGGCAACTTTTTTATCAAAACTTGAGATTATGGATGATATTATCGCAAAAGATATAGATAAAAGAGTAAGTAATCTTTTAAAGAAAAAGGCACAAGACCTTGGTGAAAATATTATCTTCGCCGTTATAAGCAGTAATGGCAAAATAGTCGCAACTTCTCAAAAAGATATTGAACTTAGGTTTTCAAAACTCAAGAAACAAGAACAGATAATCCACAACTTTTTTATAATAAACACTCCAGTTTCAGCCTCATTTGATAAAAATAGATATATAGGCAATCTTATCTTGCTCTATCTTTTAAAAAATCTTGAAAAACATTTAAAAAACAGCGAAGGAATATACTCATGGATAACTTCTGATATTATCGATTTTGAAAAGCCAGAGATACCTGGAGAAACTCTTGAGGTAAAAAAAAGTTTTTTACACCTTTGCAAAATCTCACTCTCCATTATGCAGTTGACAAAAAAATAGCTTTTGAGACTGTATATCATGTACAAACGCTTTTGAATATCGTCTTTCTTATCATGATACTTTTGACCTCAGTCTTTATATTTTTTATTTCTAAAAATCTGGTACTTCCTATAAAATCATTATATGAAACTGCCCATTACATTGTCAAAACAGGTGATTACAATAAAGAGATCTACTCCAATAGACAAGACGAAATAGGAAATCTCACTAAAATTTTCAATATACTGATAAAAAAAACAAAAGAGTCGCTAGATTCTATAAAAGCACAAAGTAAAAAGTATGAAGAGAGCTTGATAGACTTGATAGAGTTTTTCAATACAATAACAAAAACCGAATCGAAATATGATACTATCACAGTCGCCGTAAGAGAACTAAAAAGATTGATGAATACTCAAGATATCTTTTTTACAAATGACAAAAGAGAGTTTAAAAACGCTTTTGTGCTTGGTATTGATGTTAAAAATTTCAAAAAAAACAGGATCGAAAATCTTGGGAAAATAGTTATCTTCAACCCTACAAACCAGATAACAAATCTTAATAGATTTTATAACTCTATTAAACAGATGATCTCTTTACAGATAGAGAGAATATCTTTAATGGAAGAACTAAAAGAGGCTTTAAGAGCAAAATCCTCTTTTCTTTCAGCCATGTCTCATGAACTCAAAACTCCTATAGGTTCTATTTTGAGTCTTTCTCAATATCTACTTACATCTTCTAAACTTGACCAAAACAACTTAGAATCAATCTCAAAAATAGAACATTCGGCAAACCATCTACTTCAGATAATAAACGATATTTTAACTATAGCAAAAGTGGATTCCGGAAAAATCGATATGGAGATCTCTAAAACAGATATCTCCAATACTGTTAAAGAAGTGCTAGATATTTTAAATCCTTTAGCCGAATCAAAAGGTATTAAAATCATAAACAATATAAAAGAGGAACTAAAAATAAATACTGATCCTAAATTATTTAAAATAGTAATCATAAATCTTATCTCTAACGCTATAAAATTTACTCCAAAAGGCAATATTTATTTAAGCTTAAAAAAAGAGGGAAATGATTATAAAATTTATATTAAAGATTGCGGCATAGGAATAGATAAAGAGGATCTCAAATACATTTTTGACGAATTTTACCAAGGCAAAATTTACAAAAGCGGCACAGGACTTGGATTATCAATTAGCAAAAAGTTTGCAACTTTACTCAAAGGAGATATAAATATCCACAGTGAGGGGATCGGAAAAGGAACAACTTCCGTTTTCGTTTTCAGTTCTTTTTGATGATATACCCTACTCCTCTTACCGTCTCTATTATATCTTTTTTGATTTTTTTTCTTAGATTTTTGATATGAGCTTCTACAATATTACTCCCTTTTAAAGTATCAAAATCTCTACTTATATGTTGCAAAATCTGATATTTTGTCAAAACCATATCCGCATTGAGCATTAATAATTCTAACAATTCAAACTCTTTCAAAGAAAGAGTAATCTTTTTGCCATCTACTTCTACCTCTCTTTTAACAGAATCAAGCTTAACTCCCTTTATCGCTATAACAGGTTTTTTTTGATTAAACTCTCTTCTTAATATAGCTTTAACCCTAGCTAATAGCTCTATATTGGAAAAGGGTTTTTCAAGATAGTCATCTGCCCCTAAATTTAAGGCTTTAGCTTTATCCAATGCCTCATTTTTTGAAGATAACATCATAACAGGAGTGGTAAATCCATCTTCTCTTATCTTTTTTAAAAACTCTACACCATTTCCATCTTCTAAAATCCAATCCAAGATTATTAGATTGTAATTTTTATAATCTATTTTTTGGTAAGCATCTTCGATATTTGAAACGCTATCTACACTATATTTTTCATTTCTTAAAATCTTTTCCAAAGAGTACAAAAGCTCCTCATTATCATCCACTAGCAATATATACAAAAGAGTCTCCTCTTTTTCATCAAATTTTCATAATAATAGTTTATTATTATTTTTTGAAAGAAACATTAAAGGAGAAGCCATGAACAAGGGTTTTCTGTACTCTATAGGTTTGAGTATAACTATCTTGCTCTCTGGATGCGGAGGTGGTGGAGGTGGAGAAGACACGACGACTTCATCAACAACTACAACAGCAAATGCTGGAGTATTTATCGACAGTAAAGTTTCAGGATTGGAATATGTTGGTAATTTAGGTACAACAGGTGAGACAGACTCTTTAGGAAGATTCTATTTTAAAGATGGAGAAATAATTACCTTTAAAATAGAAAATGTGATTTTAGGTGAAGCTCAGCCAGAGCCAAACGATTTTATCGTAACTCCACAAAAAATATTGGAATACAAACTAAAACAGCCTGTAGATGCCAATGATACAAAAGTGATTAGAATGGTTCAGTTTTTAATATCTGCAGATATTGACGGAGATCCTGCAAACGGAATAACAATTTCAGATGAGACAAAACAACTTCTTAAGCAAAAACTACCAATAAGATTTGACGAAGAGGATGATATAAATGAGTCTGTTATCAAAACTTACCTGGAAAAAGATACTATTGCGACAGAAGATGAAGCTCTATCTCACTATGAAGAGTCATTAATCGAAATAGAAAAGGAAAAAGATGAATTAGAAAGAGAGGTTGAAGAGTTTGAAGAAGATTATGATGAGGAAAAATATACCACAACTACAACCTCTTCAACAGAGTATCAGCTTTTAGCGTGGAACGATCTTGGAATGCACTGTATGGACGGTAACGACTATTCGGTATTTTCTATTTTACCTCCATATAATACGTTAGTTGCGCAACTTATCAAAAAAGGTGACAAAACGGCTGAACTTGTAACTTCAGGAGTTATCGTTACTTATGAAGCTGCTGTCTCTTTTGACGGAAAGTATAACACTACAAGCAGCGATAAAACAAACTTCTGGGATTATGTCTCAAAACTTTTCGGTATCAATCTACAACCCGATACAGGTTTAAAAGGCAAGCCTGTACAAAGTTTGTCACCTGTCAATATGGATTTTAACAGCACATATAAATGGTGGATCGCAGAAGGAATTCCAACCGCTCCTAAAAATGATGACGGTTCTGTAAACCATTATCCGATGGTAAAAGTTGTCGCAAAAGATTTAGCTGGTAATATACTTGCTGAAACAACTACGGTTTTACCTGTCAGCGATGAAATGGATTGTAAAAAATGCCATAGCTCTACATCAGGTTATGACGCGGCTAAACCTAAAAATGGTTGGGTAGAATTAACAGAGCCTGAAAAAGACTATAAATTTAATATACTAAGACTTCATGATGAAAAGTTTCCTAATGCTGTTTTAGAACACAATATTTCACTATCTGCAAAAGGTTGGAACTATAATATTAATGGTTTAGAAGAAACCGTCAAAGAGGGAACACCTGTTTTATGTGCCTCTTGTCATAAAAGCAATGCACTACCTGGTACCGGAATAGACAACATATCACCGTTAACGCAAGCTATTCACGCAAAACATTCAAAAGTTATTGATCCAGATACCAACTTATCTCTTAACGACTCTCTTAATAGAAATGCTTGTTACACTTGCCATCCCGGCTCAACTACGCAATGTTTAAGAGGAGCTATGGGTAAAGCAAAAAATCCTGATGGTACAAATCTAATAGAATGCCAAAGTTGTCATGGCGTAATGAGTGCGGTAGGCAGTAGCACTAGAGAAGGCTGGCTTGATGAACCAGACTGCCAAAGCTGCCATCAAAACGGCAAACGCTATACCGAAGCTGTTACCGATATGCTAACAGGAACTCTTAGAACTACATTAGATAGCCGTTTTGCTACAAACCCCGATACACCAATTCAAGGAAAGAGCCTATATAGGTTTAGTAAAGGACATGGTGGACTTCAATGTTCTGCTTGTCACGGTTCAACCCATGCAATTTATCCTTCAAGCAGACCTGAAGATAATGCACAAAGCATTGCCGCTCAAGGACATGCAGGAACAATAGCTGAATGTACGGCATGTCACTTAACCGTACCGGATACTGTTAACGGAGGTCCTCACGGGCTTCATACAGTAGGACAAGCTTGGATAGAAAATCATGAAGATGCAGCTAAAAATAATCTTTTAAGTTGTAGTACGTGCCATGGAAGCGACTATAGAGGCAGCGAGCTTTCAAAAACTTTTAGTGCTAGAACATTTCATATAGAAGATGGACAAACAAAAACATTTGCTGCTGGACATAAGATAAGCTGTTATGATTGCCATAACGGACCTTATGGAGAAAATGAAGTGGATGATGATTAAAACAGGTCGGCCTTTAGGCTGACTTATAAATGAAAATGTAAAAATTTTTGTAGAAGTTCAAAGAAGCAGAAGTGCTTTCGCACTTCTGTTAGATTTTGTTAGTTAAATTCTCTTCTAGGTCTAGCCTCTCTTGGTCTAGCTTCATTAACTCTTAAAGTTCTGCCTTCAAACTCTTTTCCATCAAGAGCATCAATAGCTTTCAAAGCACCATCATCTTCCATTTCAACAAAACCGAAACCTCTTGGTCTTCCAGTCTCTCTATCAGTTATCAATTTTACCGAATTTACTTCACCATACTGAGAGAATAGCTCTCTAACTTCTTCTTCACCCGATCTGTAAGGTAGATTACCTACATAAATTTGCTTCATTGCGTTGTCCCTTTGAAATAAAATGCACCTCTTGAGATAGAAAAGCCGCTGAAGACTTTTAAATCAAAAGAGAAAAACATTATACCACTTTTTATCTTTTTATCCAAACTTTTTTTTAAAAACCCTATAAGTTATCACTTTTTCTTCTTTTTGTTTCTCTTTTTCACAGGTTCATGTCTCATATCTTCAAGCATAGGCAAAAAAGTCTCTATAAGTTTTCTAGCCTCTATATGTACGCCTTGTGATAATTTGGCATTCTCCTTTAAAGCCTCTTTGACCTCATTTTGCAGTAAATCTATCTTCTCCTCTTTCTGTTTAATGATCTCTTTTAGCTCTTTTATCTCTATCTCTTTTTTTTCAATCTCTTCCAAAAAGAGATTGAAAAATTGCTCATAATCCTCTCTTTCCATCTTCTGTGCACTGTCATCTTCTAAAATAACATATACATGCCCGTTCTCTTTTACCGAATCTAAAGTTCCTCTGCTGATTCTTTTTCTAACAGCCTGTTCAGAGATACCTAAAATCTGTGCAGCCTCTTTTATAGATATCTTTTTCATTATCTTCCTTAAAATTTTAAAAAATTGATTAATTAATATTATAATAGGTTAATAAAGAAAACGCTTAAATTAGCAAAGGCAAGCCGTAAGGCTTAGGAAGCAAACTGCTTTGCTTCCGTGCCTTTGCGAAAGCTTTGAGTCTATGTGAGTTCTAAACTCATCAGAGTTTAGTAACGAACATACGAAAAGCTAATTTACCTTGAAGAAAATCTCCATTGTAAAATAATGCAAGATTTTCGGTTAAAATATTTTAAAGGCAAGCCGTAAGGCTTAGGAAACAAAATAAATACAATGTATATCAATAAGAGACGGGGGACTGTAAAATAAACTGTGTAAACCACCTAAAGCCCTTAAAACCTTAGCGTGTATATTTTTGCATAATTTCACTGAAAAATATACAAAGCTGAGGATAGATTTCACTCCAGCTTCTGATTTTTGTATTACTCCATTTGTGCTGTACCTCCTGTGTGGCAAGATAAAGAAGCTTAAAAGCTGAATCGATGGTTGGAAAAGAACCCACAGACTTTGTTCTTTTTTTAATATTTGAATTTATCGATTCTATGGGATTTGTCGTATAAATCAGTTTTCTTATAGCTTGGGGATATTTAAAAAATGTAGATAGCTCATTCCAGTTAGATTGCCAAGACTGGGTAATATGGGGATATTTTTGACCCCATTTGTCATTAAAATTTGTAAGAGCAAGCTCTGCTTCTTCTTCGGTTGATGAAGTGTAGATACTCTTTAAATCTTTAGCTACCTCTTTTCTATCTTTCCAAGATACAAATTTTAGGCTATTTCTGATCTGGTGTACAATACATCTTTGAATTTCTGCCTTTGGATAAACTGCCTCTATAGCCTCTTTAAATCCATTTAGTCCGTCTATTGCAAATATCAATACATCTTCAACACCTCTGTTTTTTATCTCATTTAAAAGTGTTAACCACTGTTTAGAACTTTCATTTTCACCTATCCATATACCAAGAATATCTTTTTTCCCTTCAAGAGTTATGCCTAGCATTATATATGCAGCAATATTTTTAACTACTCTATCCACTCTTATTTTTAAAACTGTAGCATCCATAAATATTATCGGATATATTGCCTCTAGCGGACGACTATGCCACTCTTTTGCCTTATCTATTATTGCTTCTGTTATATTGGAAATTGTCTGAATAGAAAGTTCATATCCATATAAATCATCAAGATGGTGTTGAAATCTGTTCACTCATCCCTTTTGCATATAAAGACAAAATTAAATCTTCTGTCCCCTTTATGAGAGTCTGTCGTTTCTTGATAAGCTTTGGTTCGAAGGTAGCGTTTCTGTCTCTTGGTATCTTAACCTCTATATCCCCATATTTGGACTTTAAAGTTTTTTCACTGTATCCATTACGATAATTTGGATTATCTGAAACTTGATGCTTCTCATATCCTAAATGCTCAGTTAACTCTACTTCTGTAGCAGTCTGATAAACCTCTTTTAAAAGACCTTTGAATTCTTCCAAGATCTCATCAATATCTATCCCCTTTCCCTCTTTGATAGCTTTTTTTACCTCTTCTGTATTGATATACCTCATTGTGTAAATCCTTTTTATTCTTTAATTTTATCTAATCTTTTTATAAGGATTTACACAGTTATTTTTACACTCCCAGAGACGGTGACGTTTATCTTTACTCTTTTAAGAGGTCTTTTACTAAATTTCACAATCTCTTTTCCGTTATAAAAAGTTTAGTTTCTATACCCTCTTTGGATACGCTCTTCATGCTCTTCATACTTAGTTCGGCATCTTTTTACTCTTTTGTAGCCTCTTTCCACATAAGTATCACTCTTTTTAGATAGATTTTTTCCAACCAAAGTTCCGATAATTGCTCCACCTACCGTCGCAGCAGTTTTACCGCTACCTTCACCTATCTGGTGACCTATAATTCCCCCTGCTACTCCTCCTATAAGTGCTCCAACATTATCATCTATACCTTCATCATAACTGTATTCTACAGGTACCTCTTCATACCAACACTCTTGATATGGAATTCTTTTAGTAATCGTCCTGTAAATAGGCTCGCTTCTTGTTACCTCTACATACTCAGTATAACTAAAAGAGGCTGCTAAAATATTTGTTCCTAAAAGAAGAAGTATTACTGCTAGAAAAAATTTTCTCATAACCCACCTCCTATAACTTTAGGAGATGATATAAAAAAATTGAGGAAAAATTGTGGAATTATGTTTTAAACCTCTCTAAGATTTTATTTAAATTAATGGCTATCTTATTTATTTCTTCAATCAATCCTTTCATTTGTGATACACTATTTATATTTTCTTGTGAAACTTCTTTTATTCTTTCTATTTCATTAAGTATTTTCTCTACCTCTTTAGCCAAAGAGTGTGATATATTTAGAGAATCTATGCTTACTTTATTGACATTATCCATAAAATCAGCAGTCTCTATCATATTTTTCTCACTCTCTTTAGCTGAAATCATCAGTTCTTGGAGTTCTTTTGCATTTTTATCCATATTTTTGGCACTTTTTATTATCTCATCTATTATTTCGTTAATAGTCTCATCAATATCTTGGAGACTAGCTTGAGACTGTTCTGCAAGTCTTCTCACCTCTTCTGCTACAACAGCAAATCCTTTTCCATGTTCACCACTTCTTGCTGCTTCTATAGCAGCATTTAAAGCTAAAAGATTTGTTTTATTAGCTATTTCTGCAATAACATTTAAAACTTCTTTTACAGAATCTGCACTTTTTGAAAGATTATTTAATCTTTGCGCAAGCTTTACACCATCACTTGATTGTTTCTCTATTTTTGTAGTAAGCTTGGAAATATCATTTTGAATAATATTAATCTTATCTTTAGCGTTTAAAACATTTTCTTGTGATTTTTTGATAGTTAAAAGACTATTTTCAAGTGCTATATGTACATTTTTACCTATTGATACACTCTCTTCGACAAGTTCTATTCCTTCATGTAAGCGTTTTGTAACTTTTTCAGATTCATTACTAAGCTGATTTGCAATATCGAGATTTTTCTTACTAGCTTTTTTGGCGTTCGAAATAACATTTTGTATTTTATCTATAAAAGCATCTATCCAGTTTCCTGCTTCCGCTATCTCATCCTTTTTTACAAATCTAAGTCTCTTTGTTAAATCTCCTTCACCACTTGCTATATCTTTAGCTCTTTGTGTCAATACATCAATAGGTTTAAATATGTTTTTATTAAAAAAATGTGTAAAAAGAGCTATTAAAATTATAATTGAAACTAAAATACTGCTAAAAAGATAAAATTTTAGAGAGTTTATCTGTTTAGTTGTACTCTCCAAAGAGATATCAAGATCAATTACTCCTAAAACATCTCCCTCTTTTGCATTTGTATGGCAGCTAAGGCACTCTTTAGTTGCCGCGATAGGTTTTAAAAGTTTTATACTATCTCTAACCTCATCCTCTATATATTTGATTTTCTTTGTTTTAAAAACTTTTTTGATTTCCTTATTATAGTCTTCAAAATTTTCATTTAAACCAAAAAGCTGGATTACCTTTTTAGATTTTGCAATATCTATATCTTTAATTCCCTCTATTTTTTTAATATTGTTTAATGTTTTTTGTACTTCTTCACTACTTCCAAAATTCATACTAGATCTAATTGCAACAAATATAGAATCGCTTAACGTTTTAAGATTCTCTTTTGCACTCTTTTCGATTATTTGATTAAAACTATTAAAAAGATGGATCGAAAGCAAAATAAAAATAGTTAAAAGCGTAGAGAGTAACATAACTATAAACTTGGCTCGTATCGATTTAGGCATGTAAATCCTTCAAGCAAAAAATTTATAATCAATTATAATAAAACATTTTTAAGAAATCATAAATTAACATTTATCCTACAGTTAAATTCATACTAAAAATAGGCAATAACATAGCAGTTACTATAAATCCTATGATAATCCCCACTACCAATAAAAGAGTAGGTTCCAATAAAGATAAAAAAAGCTCTATTTTAGCACTGTTCTTTTCCTTAAAAAGCTCAGATAGATTCTTAAATATCTCAGTTACCTCACTTGTTTCTTCCGCAAGTGCTATAGATTGAATAAAAGATTTATCAAAATTAAATCCATTTTTTACCAATGCGTTTGAAAACCTTTTTCCCTCCACTAACTCTTTAGAAGCATCTTGAAAAATTCTTTTTATCACTTCATTTTGTAAAGTCTCTGAAGATAGTTTTGCCGAATGAACAAAGTTTACTCCCGAGTTTGTCAAAACCGACATAAGATATGAAAATTTACCCAGATTCGAAGCTATGGCTATATCTTTAATTATCGGTATTTTTAAAATGAAAAAATGCAACATGTATCTAAATCTGTATATTTTTTTCACTGTAAAGGAAAAAGAAAAAATAAGTAAAAAAATAATAAATACCAAGCCAATCCAGTTTTGTGTCAAAAAATCTCCTATAGATATAACCAATTTAGTAATTTTTGGAAGCTCTTGATGTAACTGTAAAAAGATTGCCGAGATTTTAGGAATAACAAAACTTAACATAAAAGATATCATAAAAATAGCGACAATTATAATAAAAAGAGGATATATCAAAGCCCTTTTTGTTTTATCTTCCATAGATTTTAGATTTTTTAAAAAATCGGCCATCTCAGAAATAACCTCTTGTAAAGTTCCAGTCTCTTCTGCGATTTTAACCGACTCTTTATAAAATTTCGGTATATCATAAATCTTTTGTTTATCAAGGGCTTGATAAAAACTTTTTCCTTCATCTATATTTTTTTGGATCTGAAATAGAAAATCTAAAGTTTTACCGTCACTAAACTGATTTTTTGCAAGTCTTATCGCTTTAGCGATAGATATGCCCGACTTTAGGTATATAGACAAAGTTTTGGAAAAATCTATAAGTATATTTTTAGGTACCTCTTTTTTAAAATTAAAAGATGGCAAAAGCGGCTTTATCTCTTTTAACTCTTCATAAACTATAGATGCATCTTTTAACTTTCTTTTAGCTTCTTCTATGGAGGATGCTTCAATATATCCCGAAACTTTCTCCCCTTTTTTAGAAAAGCCTATATATCTATATCGCATCTTTTATCTCTTCAGTTAATCCTACTCTTATGGCTTCCGCCAAAGAGGTCTCTTGGTTTATAACTTTCTCTTTTAGATACTCGGGCAACGTCTTATAGCCTCTTTTTTTCATATACTCTCTCAACTTGTTTTCGTTTGCTCCGTTTTTTATAAGATTTTTCGTCTCCTCATCAAGCAAAAAGAGTTCACCCACCGCACTTCTTCCTATATAACCGGTATAGTTGCATTTTGCACACCCTTTTGCTTTGTATATAACGCTCTCTTTTGGGATTGAAAACCTTTCCTTCAAATCACTCTCATCCACCTCTTTACAATGCGAACAGAGTTTTCTAACCAGTCTTTGGGAAAGAACCCCAAGCAGGGAAGAGGTTATCAAAAACTGCTCAATACCCATATCCATAAGTCTAGTGATTGCAGAAGCAGCATTGTTGGTATGAAGTGTTGAAAGCAGAAGGTGCCCAGTAAGTGCCGCTTGAACAGCTATCTGAGCCGTCTCTTTGTCTCTTATCTCACCTACTAATATCACATCAGGATCTTGTCTTAAGATAGATCTTAGTCCCGAAGCAAAAGTGAGCCCTACTTTTGGGTTAACCTGAATCTGATTTATATTTTCGCTTTTATACTCTACCGGATCTTCAATGGTTATTATATTTTTCTCCTCAGTTGCCACATTTTGCAAAAAAGCGTGCAATGTGGTGGATTTTCCACTTCCCGTAGGACCAGTAACAAGTATCATTCCGTATGTATGTGAAAGTAGTTCTTTAAATTTTTTTGTGAGCTCTTCCTCAAATCCAAGCTCTTCTAAAGATGGAATCTCTTCAGACTCCATCAAAATTCTCATAACCGCTCTCTCGCCATGATAAGTAGGCAAAATCGAGACCCTTACATCTAAAGTTTTCCCCGCAATTTTAACCTGCGTCCTTCCATCTTGAGGAATCCTTCTTTCCGATATATCCAAATTCGAGATAACTTTTATACGGCTTATGACCAAAGAGACTACGCGTTTATCAAGCTCTGAGTGTTTTAGTAAAATGCCGTCTATTCTAAATCTTACTACTCCCCTATCTTCATGGCTTTCTATATGTATATCGCTTGCTCTCTTTTTTACAGCCTGATAAAAAAGTGCATTCACAAACTTTATAATAGGTGCAGACTCTTCACTAGTTAAGATATCTTCGGAAATTTTTAAAAAATCGGATAATTCAAGCTCTTCTTCTATAAACTCTTCACTCTCACTTTCATTTAGTTCAGAGCTAAAAACTTTGTCGCTTTTAAGCTCCAAAAATCTGTGATATAGTCTTTCAAAAGAGTCTTTGTCTAAAACCGCTACAGGTATTTTAAGAGTAAGCTTTGAATAATAGTTGAGAGAATCCGCTATCGATTCAGGATCAATTACAGCATAAACCTTTCCATCTATATTTGTAAAAAGAAGTCTATTTTTAACGGCTAATTCTATATCTACATCATCAAGAATTTCCGGATAAAGATCAAGTTCTCTAAATCTAGGCAATCTATCTATTAGATTCATCTTTTTTGGCCCTTATAAACTCTTTAGCAAACTTCTTCTCTAAAGCATCCAGTTTTCCAAGAAGAGCTCTTAGTTTGTTAAGATCTTCCGATTTTTTTACGATATAAGGAGTTAGTAGAATTACTAAAGTGGTTTTATCGTTAGATCTCTCCTCATATTTAAAGATATTCCCTAAAATAGGTATATCACCCAAAAGCGGTACCTTTGAAGTTGTTATATCTAGATTGTCTTTAACTAATCCTCCTATTATTATAGATTGTCCGTTTTTTACTATAGTGGTTGTATCCATCTCTCTTTTTGAGGTAATAGGAAGACCTATCTGACTTCCGGGTAAGATATCTTCGATAACTGTTTTAATATCTAAAGAGACTTTGTTATCAGAAGAGATTCTCGGTTTAATTTTAAGTGTCAAACCGATATCTTGTCTAGTATATACATTTTTTGTATAGTCCGTCGTTTTCGCTCCCACTGTTCCTTGAGTTATAACCGATTCGGTTTGTCCTACATATATGGTAGATTCGGTATTGTTTACACAAAGTAAAGATGGCTCTGAGAGCTTTTTTGCAGCCCCATTGGTCTCAAGAAGAGAGATAGTCGCCCCTAAAGCAAGACCTTGAGTTAATGTTGGCTTTTCAATACCCAATTCATTAAGATCAAAAGGTATAGCTGGCCCTCCAAGATTGGTACTGAAGCTATAAAGCCCTGAGCTATTAGCCACTCCCCCAAATATTCCGTATTTGGCTCCTATTTGCGAAGCTTTTTTACCGCTTATCTCCACAATTTTTGCTTTTACATAAACTTGCTGCCTATCGATATCCAGCACGTCAATAACTTTTTTTAGCTCTTCAAACTCTTTTTGACTAGATAAAATTATTAGAGTATTTGTAGGTTTGTCTATTGTGATAGAGGGTTTTGTCTCCTTTTTGTCATACCTTTTTTTAGAAACCAAATCATTTAAAACTTTCTGCATCTCCTCGCAATCTGAGTTTTTAAGCTTAACTATATGAACTTTAGGTTTTACTATATCATCTTTTTTATCAAGCTCCTTTACATACTCCCTTAAAGCTTTCACTTCCGTAACATCCCCTATAATAATAATAGTATTGGTTGCTTCATTGGAAATAATATCTAGTTGTTTAGATTTTGTGTTGACAGGATATAATGTGGAGGCAATTTTCACAAGTTTTGAGTAGATACTTGAGACGTTTGCATAGTTTAAAGGTATAAAAACAACCTCTTTTTTTACGTTTTTATCTAAAAAAGAGACTATTTTTTTTATCAAAATCAAGTTTTTTGGAAAATCTGTTACTATAATAGTGTTTATATCTTTTACTAACGAAGCTTTACCGTTACGGCTAAGCAGTGGTGTAATAGAGGGAAAAATCTTTGTCGCACTTACATATTTGATGCCTATGATATCGGTTTGTATCTGATCAAGATCTGTTTTACCAAAAAAGGGAGGAGCTTCTCTTATAGCATCTTTGCTCTTAACTACCAAAAGATACCCTTTTGGACTCTCAACAATAGTATAGCCTTTATTTTTGAGTACATTTAACAAAAGATCAAATACCTCATCTTTTTTTATAGGCTTAACGGATATAAAATTCACATCTCCTCTTATAGACTCAGGAGATAGTATATTTTTACCGGTTATTTTAGCCACCATTTTTATAAAATTATTTATACTTAGATTTTGAAAATTGAGCACAATCTCTTGCTCACTTTTAGCTGCAAAAGAGAGATTTACAAACAAAATCAGTATCAAAATCTTAATATATCTCATAATACAATTCCTTCTCTTTATGATCTCTAAGCAGTGTTATAAAAATATACTCTAGATTTTCGAAATTTTCTAGCAAGTCGTTAAAAAGACCACTATCTTCCACACTTCTAGAGTTGATCTGTAATATCACATCTCCTTTTTTAAGTCCAAGTTTTTCTAAAACAGAACCCTTTTTTAGATAAGTAACCTTATATCCGTAACCACTTTTTGTTTTAACCGGCATCAACGCTATCTCTCTATAAAGCTTGTCATATTTTTTTCTATAACTGCGTAATTCACTTTTTGATATCCTATAATCCCCATCTTTTTTCTTTTGAAATTTAGGAGTCTTTAGGAAAATATCGCTTTTTTTGAGATCTTGCAGTTTTAGAATATACTTTTTAGAGCCTTTTTTGAATATTGCGCTTTGAGGCAAAATCTTTACAAGCTTAAACCCCTTATAGACATCTTTTAAGGATATAAAAACCTCTTTTTTATTATTTTCTACCACTATAAAGCCGCTATCCTCTTCTAAAAAAACAGCTTTGAGTTTAAGAGTTTTTATCTCACTGAAATCTTCTTGTGGTAAATCCTCGTTTCTATCTTTTTGGACTTTTTGTGTTTGATTGCAAAGTTTTTCGGAAAGTCTTACGATAAAAAACTCCTGCTTTGGAGAGTAGTCCACATACTCTACAGTAGTCTTAGGCAGCAAATATATAACTAATGAATTGACAATATACGCTACAACAAAAGAGAATAAAACTATTAAAAAAAACTCTTTTTTAAAATCTTTTTTCAAAAAGATACCCTTTTTCATTTTTTTTGATGTTTTTGAAAATCTTGTTTACTTTATTGAAGTCTTTTATATTGTTTAGATATAAGGTTATATACCTCTTTTTAAGATCTATCTCTCCCTCAATATCACAAATAGACATTTTTGCTTTTAAAACTACTTTAAATGGAATTAACACACTGTAAGCCGCCTTAGCACTATTTAAAGAGATAGTTTTATCTATTTTAAAAACAAAACCACTCAAATCTACACTATTATAAAAAAAAGATATAAAAAAAGTGGCGTTTTTAAGTTTTCCTATATCAAACCCTTTATTTAAAATTTCACAATTTTCAACTTTTAAAGTAAGAGGTGCTTTTTCAATCTTTTCTCCGTTAAAAAAGAGGCCTTTTTCTTTTGCCAAATTTTCCATCGCAAACCATATCTGCTCTTTTGGAAAAGTCAGTATAAAAAATAGATAAAAAAATAGTATAGAAAGTAACGCTTTTCTCATTTTGCAATCCCAATCTTTACAGAACACTTCTTTTGAGTGTTGTCTATTATCAACTCTTTTATATCTATAAAAGAGTCTACCGTCTTTTGTAGAAGTCTATCTAAAGTCCTAGGCTCTAGGTTAGAAAAATAGATCTCTATATACTCATCTTTATCTTTAATAAGATCTGCTTTTTTTATTCGTTGAAGTTTTGCTATGAAACTTTTCAGATATTTTTCATCTTCTAATCTTTTTTTAAGGTAAACAATCTTTTTAACTTTTTTCTCTACCTCAAAATATCTTTTCTGAGCCATTTTTAACTCATCTTTAGATTCATAATTTTTAAAATATAGAAACAGAGCAAATAAAAAAAGGATAACTGAAATGCTAAACAAAAAGTTTCTACTCATATCTCCACCATATTTTATAAATTTTATTCTCTTTTTTACTCTTTAACAAAGGATACTCTTTTTTTATTTTCTCAACTATAGATTTAACGGCTTTATCATTACTAGAAAACTCAAGTACCACTTCATCTTTTTTGATCGAAATTCTTATAGGTTTTACATCTTTCATAGATAGTTTAGACAAATACTTTATAACCCTTTTTTGAGCCATACTTTTTTTAAGCTTTTTATCCAATCTTTTTTCTATACTTCTTAACTGTATCAATGTTGACGGTAAAGACTCTTTTTTTAAAAGGTTTATCTCTTTATTTTTCAAACTTTTTATCTCTTTATCATATGAATAGAGACGAATACCTTGCGCTAAACAAAAAAGCAAAAAAGAAGCAGCCGCCACTCTTAAAATCTTTTCGTTAACAAAAAACTCTCTTCTTTTATTCAAAGTTACAAAAAAATCGGAAAGTTTTATCTCATTCAAAACCTCATCTAAAGTTTTAGACCCTTGCGTGCAAACCTTAGGAATCTTTGTCCAGATATCCTCAACTTTGGCCAAAGAGAAAAAATCGTCCAACTCAATACACTCATAGATATTTTCAAACTCTTTTTGTGCAAAATAGACTCTTTTTACATTATCACCTAATAAACCGCTTTTTTTTATCGCTTCCTTAATTTCCTCTGGATCGTATGCTATCGCAAAAAAGTCTCTTTTTTGTTTTAATATCTTAAATTCAAAATTGTTATGAGGAAGAGAACCTTCAAACAAAGAAGGAGCTATTTTTTTCGCACTTTTTATATTTTTAACGTCAAATTCTATCTTCTTTATCCAATAAAACTCGGGAGAGAGTATAAGAACTACTTTATCTTTGACATTTTTAAAATCTGACTCTTTTCTAAAAAATAGTAATCGATACCTATTCTTCAACTTGTGTGACTTTTTGTTTGAAAAGATTGTATCTGAGCCTAAAGTTCTCTTCAAAACCATCCTTTTTGTAATATAACGAAGCTTCTATCAAATATGGCTCTTTTTTTGTATAATCTTTGATATTTAATACTTTTAAAATCTCTTTATATTTTACATCTTTTTTTAGCTCTTCACAATCAAAACTTTCATTTTCTACAGGAAGTCCTAAAAATCTTGCATTTTGCGAAGAAAGCCGCTTACAATCGATAATACTCTTTAGATCTTTATCAAAATATATGAGCTCTTTCCAGTTAACTTTAAAAATGTTGCTATCTTGTGACATCTTAAAATAATAATCTAAAATTTTATAAAAATGGCTGAAACTCTCAATAAAACCGTTTTTAAATCTTCTATTTTCCAAAACTATTTCGCTACCGACAACTCTCTCTTCAATATCTACGTCTATCGTATCTTCTAAAAGTGCGATAAAAAACTCTGTATCTTCCACCTCGTAAAAAGAGCATACTCTATAGATATAATCTTTAATATATTCTCTCTTTTTTTTATCTTTCAAAAAATTTAAATTTATCTTATCGCTAAGAGGTCTAAGCGAAAAACCGAAGTTAAACTCGCCATCTTTACTTGAAAGTAAAGGTGAAGAGACAAAAAGCATATCTAAATCTTCGCTTGAGTTTATATCTTTTAAACTGTTTTTTAAAATATACTCAAAATCTCTAATAAGTAGAGAGTTTTGTGATATTTTTTCATATATTTTAGAAAATGAAAGTGCTTTTTGACTCTCTTTATAAACAATAGCTATCAAAGAAGAGGCAACTGCAATAAATATCAAAACTATAAAGAGTGCAATAGATTTTTTCATTGTCATTAAAGTTTCATTCCAGTAAAATTTTGTAAATATCATAATAAAATAATTATTAAATAAAGGTATAAGATGAGAAAAGGTTTTACACTTATTGAAATTATGATCGTTATAATCATTTTGGGTTTTTTGGCTGCTTTGGTTATGCCAAATCTTATAGGCCAAAGCGAAGAAGCCAAAAAGAAAATCGTCTGCATACAGATGAAAACCATCAGCGACGCACTAAAAAGTTTCAAACTTAAATATGGGAAATACCCTTCAACGGAAGAAGGTCTTAAAGCTTTAGTAAAAAACCCTGATCCTCAAAAATATAAAGACTACCCTAAAAACGGTTTTTTAGACAGTAAAAATCCTCCTAAAGATCCTTGGAACAATGATTATATATATCTTAATGAAGAGGGTGAAATAAACATTATCTCTTTAGGAGCAGACGGCAAAGAGGGAGGAAGCGGCGAAAATGCCGATATCAGCTTAGAGAGCTGCCAAAAATAGTTTAATGAAACACTCTTTTACACTTATTGAACTTATTTTAGTAGTTTTAATAATGGGTTTAATATACTCTCTTGCCATTGGGCGCTTTTATTCAAAAGAGAATCTAAAAATTGACAATATAGCAAATCTGAAAGAGTCACTTCTCCTTTTTAAAGAGAAAGAGGACGATAAAATAACTTTTGTGCTTTACGACAACTGTAATAAAAACGCAGTTTTGATTAACGATGCGCTAACTTATGAAAATATCGATTTTGATATTTTTGATGAGTTGGTAATTTACGATTTAGATACCTATTTGAACCCCAAAATAAAAGATTACCCAAATATTTTACTAAAAGGAAAATCTTACGATGTCTGCTTTAAATTTACAATCTATCCAAACGGCTCAAATGATAGCTATATTGTAAAAAATGACAGCAAATATTACGTTTTTAAACCATATTTTGAAGAGTTAAAAATAGTAAAAACGTTAGATAAAGCCATAGAAACATTTTTAGAAAAAGATCTGTTGCCTGGGCCAGGAACATATTATGAAAATGAGTAACTCCTTTACGTTTATCGAAATTTTGATTTCAGTAACAATTTTATCTATCGTAGGAACCGCACTTTTAAACTTGAGCAGCTCCGACAAAAGGCTGATAGAGTATTCAAAAGAGAAAAAAAATTCAACTATGCTCTCCACTTACGTATATACTAGATACGATTCAAAACTAAAAAACAAAAATGCTCAACTCTATTCTTTAATTAAAAATGATTATATTGTTGAAAATGAAGATATTAAAAAGTTTTTGAAAAATAAAAAAGTTCAAATTAACTCTAAAGAAGATAATAAATTTACAATAGATGAAAACTCAAATGTTGGAGTTTTATTTTTTAAGATTGAAACGGATATAGATGGATTCAAAAACTCTGCTTTCAAAATAGAACAGTTATGAAAAAGTCATTTACTCTAATAGAGCTGATTGTTTCTATAACTATTTTATCACTAATAATACTTTTTATTTCGCAATCAATATCTAATCTAAATATATCTCATTCGGTTATAAAAGGTACAGTAGAAAAAGAGTATCTTCAAAACAAAATTGCTAAAATACTCTATTATGATCTGCTTCTTTCAAAAAATATAGAGATTAAGGGAGGTAAAAAATATTCGATTATTTATCTTCAAACTAAAAATACACTTTTTGATATAGATAACCCTTATGTGGTATGGTATGTATTAAAAGATAGCAATACTCTTTGCAGATTAGAATCTCCTATTAAAATAGTTCTTCCACTTTATCCTGAAAATTTTGGCAAAGTATTTGTTAGCAAAGTAGTACAAAACTGTGAAATCTTCAAAATCTACAGGTCAAACAAAAAAGATAAATTTTTAGTTTATATGAAAACAAAAGAGTCAACTCCTTTAACTTTTGAACTATATATACCTCAAAAATAGGTGGTGTCCCGGAGAGGATTCGAACCTCCGACCTTCGGATTAGGAATCCGATGCTCTATCCAGCTGAGCTACCGGGACATACGGTAAGTTTGATGTTTAAAGTTTAAAGCTGCAAGTTTTAAGAAGATTATTGATTAAAATTGTGGTATGGTTGAGTGGTTGATAGAAATAAACTATCAACCATCCACCATATACAATTGACTAAATTATCCGTGTCTTTTTTTGATAATCTCTTCAGCAACGTTTCTTGGAACCTCTTCATAATGATCAAATTCCATAGAATAAGTTCCTCTTCCTTGAGTGAAAGATCTTAAGTCAGTTGAGTATCCAAACATCTCTGCCAACGGCACCATAGCAGTAACTATCTTGTTTCCAGCTCTATCTTCCATTGAAGATACTTGTCCTCTTCTTCTATTGATATCGCCTATAACATCGCCCATGTACTCTTCAGGAACTTCTACTTCCACTTTCATAATAGGCTCAAGAAGTACAGGATTTGCTTTTTTGGCAGCCTCTTTGAACGCCATAGAACCAGCTATCTTAAATGCCATCTCACTAGAGTCAACATCGTGATAACTTCCATCATATAACGTTGCTTTAACGTCAACTACAGGATATCCGGCAACTACACCGTTTTGCATTGCTTCTTGGATACCTTTGTCAACCGCTGGAATATACTCTTTCGGGATAACCCCACCGGTAATTTGGTTAACAAACTCATAACCTTGACCTGGCTCTTGTGGCTCTAGTTTGATAAATACATGTCCGTACTGCCCTCTACCACCCGACTGTTTAGCATATTTGTACTCTTGATCTACAGCTGTTCTTATAGTCTCTCTATATGCAACTTGAGGTGCTCCAACTTCTGCTTCAACTTTAAACTCTCTTTTCATTCTATCTACGATAATTTCAAGGTGCAATTCACCCATACCAGAGATAATTGTCTGTCCAGTCTCTTCATCGGTGTGAACTCTAAAGCTAGGATCCTCTTCAGCAAGTTTAGCCAAAGCTACACTCATCTTCTCTTGGTCGGCCTTAGTTTTTGGCTCAACTGCAACCGAGATAACAGGTTCTGGAAACTCCATCTTTTCCAAAATCACAGGAGATTTTTCATCGCACAATGTATCACCTGTCAGTGTATATTTAAGTCCCACAACAGCACCTATCTCACCGGCTGGAAGCTCTTTAATCTCCTCTCTTTTGTTTGCATGCATTTTAAGTAGCCTACCAACTCTCTCTTTCTTCTCTTTAGTAGAGTTTAGAACATAACTTCCGCTCTCAATTTTACCCCTATAAACTCTTATGAAAGATAGTTGTCCTACAAACGGGTCTGTCATAATCTTAAATGCAAGGGCGGCAAAAGGACCATCAACTGTTGATTCAACTGATACCTCTTCACCTGTTTTTGGATCTACTCCTTTTATCCAGTCAACTTCAGTAGGAGCCGGCAGATAATCAACAACTGCGTCTAAAAGCGTTTGAACACCTTTGTTTTTAAAGGCGCTACCGCAAAGCATAGGCGTAATACTCATATCTAGTGTACCAGTTTTGATACCTTTTTTGATCTCATCAACACTCAGCTCTTCACCGCTTAGATATTTTTCCATCAACTCATCATCAGTTTCTGCAACTGCTTCTATAAGTTTTTCTCTATACTCCTCAGCTTTATCTTTTAAATCTTCTGGGATCTCAATAACCTCATATTTTGCGCCCATTGTTTCGTCATCCCAAACGATTCCTCTCATCTCTACCAAATCAACAACACCTCTAAAATTATCTTCAGCACCTATAGGAATCTGAATAGGAACTGGATTTGCTTTTAGTCTATCTCTGATCTGATTTTCAACATTGTAAAAATCTGCACCTATTCTATCCATTTTATTCACAAAAACTATTCTTGGAACATGATATTTGTTAGCTTGTCTCCAAACAGTCTCGCTTTGAGGTTGAACACCACCAACTGCACAGAAAACTGCTACAGCACCGTCAAGAACCCTCATTGATCTTTCAACCTCAATCGTAAAATCAACGTGACCTGGAGTATCGATAATGTTTATTTGGTGATCCTTCCAAAAACATGTAGTTGCAGCAGAAGTGATCGTAATACCTCTCTCTTTTTCTTGTTCCATCCAGTCCATGGTAGCAGCGCCTTCATGAACCTCACCTATTTTATGAGAAATCCCGGTATAGAAAAGTATTCTTTCTGTAGTAGTTGTTTTACCAGCATCTATGTGTGCGGCAATACCGATATTTCTAATTTTTTCGATCGGAGTCTTTTTAGCCATGCTCTATCCTTTAGATTTTATAAGTTTTGATTTTGAAAGATTGTAAGAAGGCAGGAAGAATCCTGCTTTCAAGAAGTCTCCGGACTCTGCTAGTCCAGTTTCGGAAATTTTTTTTGGTTTTACCATCTGTAGTGTGCGAAAGCTTTATTGGCTTCTGCCATTTTGTATGTATCTTCTTTCTTCTTAAATGCTGCACCTCTTTTATTCGCAGCATCTATAAGCTCATTTGCAAGTCTTTGAGCCATAGTTCTTTCGTTTCTTTTTCTAGCGGCATCTACTAACCATCTAATAGCCAGTGATTGTTGTCTAACTGGTCTAACTTCAACAGGAACCTGATATGTAGCCCCACCTACACGTCTACTTTTTACTTCAAGTAAAGGTTTTACGTTCTCAATCGCTTCATTGAAAACTTCTATCCCTTTTTTATCTACTTTTTTTTCTATAATCTCTAAAGCCTCATACATTATCTTTTCGGCAACACTTTTCTTTCCGTCCCACATCAATTTGTTGATAAATTTAGTAACCACTTTACTGTTATAAATTGGATCAGGCAAAACTTCTCTGACCGGCGCTCTTCTTCTTCTCACTTTTAGCTCCCTTCAATTTTTAATTTACTCAAACGGTTTACGCCCCGCCTGCGGCTTGAAAGTGAGAAAGTATATTTAGTTGATAGCGGATAGTTTATAGTCGATAGATTGTCTATCAACTATCTACCATCAACCATCTACTAATTTAACTTTCTAACTCTCTATTTTTCTATTAGCTATTAAGATTTAGGTTTTTTAGTTCCGTATTTAGATCTTGAATTTTTTCTATTTGCTACGCCTGCAGTATCTAATGCACCCCTAACTATGTGATACTTAACACCTGGTAAGTCTTTAACCCTACCGCCTCTTACTAATACGATAGAGTGCTCTTGCAAGTTGTGTCCTTCACCAGGAATATAGCTTATCACTTCGTAACCTGAAGTTAGTCTAACTTTTGCAACTTTTCTAAGTGCAGAGTTAGGCTTTTTAGGAGTTGTTGTGTAAACTCTTGTACAAACACCCCTTCTTTGAGGACATTTAACCAAAGCTGGTGACTTCGATTTTTTGATTACCTTTTTTCTCTCTTTTCTTATCAACTGATTGATTGTAGGCACTTCTTTTCCTTTCCTTTAATACATATTTTTAATGCGATTGCATTTTTTAGTGGCTAATAATACTAAAATAAATCTTTAAAATAACTTAATTTAAAGTTATTTTAAAGTTGTTCTTTTTTAAGCGAACTGGTCATTATGTCATATTTGACACTATATTTGTCATCAATGACTAATGACCAATAACTAAATAATCTTAATTAATCCTCTTCCTCTTTTTTTATTAACTCTACTTTTTTCTCTCTATACATTCCTGTACCAACAGGGATCAATCTACCTATAATTACGTTTTCTTTTAGATCTTCTAATCTATCAATCTTAGCCGAAATACTGGCTTCTGTTAATACTTTTGTGGTATCTTGGAAAGAGGCAGCACTTATAACAGAGTCCGAACTAACTGCAGCCCTTGTAATACCAACAAGAACAGGTTCGGCTATCGCAGGCTCCCCGCCCAATCTTATAATTTTCTCATTCTCTTCTCTAAATTGTCTTTTACTAACTAAATCACCGGCAATAAATTTCGTATCCCCACTCTCAACAATTTTAACTTGTCTTAGCATTTGAGATATAATTATCTCAATATGCTTATCACTTATGTTAACGCCCTGTCTTCTATATACCTGCTGAATTTCGCTAACCATATAATATTGTAATGCTTTTTCTCCAAGAATTCTTAGGATATCGTGACTTGAAACAGTTCCATCTGTTAAAACTTCTCCGGCATGTACATACTCGCCGTCATGAACTAAGATGGTTCTGTTTTTATCTATCAGATATTCAGCCTTTTGACCTGTTTCAGAAGATATTACGATTCTCTGTTTACCGCGGCTAGGCTTTCCAAAACTTACAAATCCATCAATCTCCGCAATAACTGCAGGGTTTTTTGGACGTCTAGCTTCAAAAAGTTCACTAACTCTCGGAAGACCCCCTGTAATGTCTCTCGATTTTGCTACCGCTTTAGGTGTTTTAGCCAACACTTCAGCCAACTCTAC
The DNA here is from genome assembly GCF_014466985.1 of Nitrosophilus labii. Classification (NCBI taxonomy): domain Bacteria; kingdom Pseudomonadati; phylum Campylobacterota; class Epsilonproteobacteria; order Nautiliales; family Nitratiruptoraceae; genus Nitrosophilus; species Nitrosophilus labii. The sequence continues at coordinate 173,183 of NZ_AP022826.1, read as the reverse complement.
CTCTTCTTGATTTTGTACATAAATAGCAGTTTTCGGCTCAAGCGGATATGTAATAACAGTATCACTATCTTTTGGCGCAAGAATAATTTTTGGTTTATATTCAGGTGGAATATACTCATTGATGGTAAGCCTACTCTCACCTGTAATCTCATCTACAAGCTCTACTGCCGTCACACCAGGAATCACATCTTCTAACGTAACTGTACCAGCGGCTTCGGCTATTATTGGATTTGAATATGGATCCCACTCGGCTATTACTGTTTTGTCATTTTTTGCTGGAACTGCTAATACTGTATTTTTATCTACAGCTTCATTATCATCAACTTCTAAAATAGATCCTCTAGCTATATAGTGTCTGCTTGCCTCTCTTCCCTCGTTGTCAGCAATTACTGCAAAAAGTCCCTTCTCGTCAATCTTTCGACCTTTTTTAACATCCTCATATCTCTCTAAATAGTCTCCCTTTAATAGGTAAAACTTAACAACACCATTTGCGTTGGCAACTATTTTTTGTGTTACAGGCGCCCCGTCTTCAACTTTTAGCTCTGCCGCATACGGGATCCTGTTAGGTATATTCCATCCTTCTTTAATTATCTCAACGATAGAATCGCCCTCTTTGACGCTGTCTCCATCTTTAAAAGGAACATATAGTTTTCCTTCTATTTTACCGCTAACGCCCGCTAGTTCATTAGGTTTGGCAACATCTGACTTTCTAAGAGAATATCTAACTTTTTCATCACCACTAACTAGTGTGATTACAATTTCGTCATGGATAGGTTTAATCTCAATTCTACCGTCAAAAAGAGCTTTTATTTTAGGCTCAACAAGCAATACCGCCGCATTTCTTCTATTTGCAACTATTATCTTGCCCTCTTTGTTTCTGTATGTTTTTAGATTGTAATATCTAATAAAACCCTCTTTGCTAGCTACTACTTGTCTCTCTTCGGCAGTTCTACTCGCAGTACCACCTATGTGGAATGTTCTTAGTGTCAACTGAGTTCCTGGCTCACCGATAGATTGTGCCGCTATGATACCTACAGCTTCACCTGGTTTAACCAGTTTGCCTTCAGCCATATTAAGACCGTAACATTTAGCACAAACACCTTTTGGCGCTTTACAAGTTATAGGCGTTCTTATAGTAACTGATTTTATACCGGCTTCTTTAATAGTTCTCGCTTTATCTTCGTCGACCAAAGTTCCTTCGCTAAACAGTATTTCGTTTGTAATAGGATCTATCACATCTTCAGCAAGAACCCTACCTACGATTCTATCTTCTAAAGGCTCTATCATCTCGTTACCGATAGATATGTCAGTTACTTCTATACCTTCGTGAGTACCGCAATCTTCTATAGTAATTTTTACATTTTGCGCAACATCAACAAGTTTTCTTGTCAAATATCCCGCGTTTGCCGTTTTCAAAGCGGTATCTGCAAGACCTTTTCTAGCACCATGTGTCGAGATAAAATACTCTAAAACGTTTAGTCCCTCTTTAAAGTTTGAGATAATCGGCGTTTCAATAATAGTTCCATCAGGCTTAGCCATCAAACCCCTCATACCGGCAAGCTGTCTAATCTGAGCCGAGCTACCTCTAGCACCAGAATCAGCCATCATATAAATAGAGTTAAATCCTTGCTTATCGTTTTTAATAAGCTTTATCATGGCTTCTGCTACGGCATTTGTAGTATCTGTCCATATATCTATAATCTTATTGTATCTTTCTTGCTCGGTTAAAAGCCCCGCCTGGAACTGCTGCTGAATCTCTCTAACTTTTCTTTTAGCTTCTTCGATAAGTTTTTTCTTCTCCTCAGGTACTTTTATGTCATATTCACTTATTGAAATACCGGCAAATGTGGCGTATTTGAAACCAAGATTTTTAAGATTATCCAAGAACTCAGCAGTAATCTCAGATCCACCATGTTTATAAACGTAGTCAACAAGCTCCGCAATATCTCTTTTTTTCATTACCTTATTCCAAAGAGATACCGGAACAAAATCTGGCAATATATTTTTAATAATAATTCTACCGGCAGTAGTAAATATGATTCTATTATCAACTCTAGTTCTTATTTTAGCATTAATATGCAGATGATCGCTCTCAAGAGCAGTCATAATTTCATTAACATCCGCAAAAAGCTTGTTAGCACCTTTAACGTCATCCCTTTCTTTACTTAGATAGTAGATCCCCAAAACCATATCTTGGGAAGGTACGGTAATCGCTCTACCGGATGCCGGAAGCAAAATATTTAGTGAGCTAAGCATCAATATCTTACACTCAGCAATAGCCTCTTCGCTTAAAGGTACGTGAACTGCCATCTGGTCACCGTCAAAGTCAGCGTTAAACGCGGCACATACCAGTGGGTGAAGTTGTATCGCTTTACCGTCGATCAAAACAGGATGAAATGCTTGAATAGAAAGTTTATGTAGCGTAGGAGCCCTGTTTAGAAGCACAGGATATTCATCAACTATCTCTTGCAGGCACTCCCAAACCTCATTAGATCTATCTTCAATCATCTTTTTAGCGGCTTTTAAAGTAGTAGCGTATCCTTTCTCTTCAAGTTTTGCCAAAAGATGAGGCTTGAATAGTTCAAGTGCCATAAGTTTAGGTAAACCGCACTGATCCATTCTTAGATTTGGACCAACAACAATAACACTTCTTCCTGAAAAATCAACCCTCTTTCCTAAAAGGTTCTGTCTAAATCTACCCTGTTTTCCTTTGATTATTTCACTAAGAGATTTAAGAGGTCTTTTATTTGCACCTTTTACGGCATTTCCGCGTCTACCATTATCTATAAGAGCATCAACTGCCTCTTGAAGCATTCTTTTTTCATTTCTAACAATAATTTCAGGTGCATCTAGTTCCATAAGTCTCTTAAGTCTTTGGTTTCTGTTTATTACCCTTCTGTATAAATCGTTTACATCACTTACTGCAAACTTTCCGCCATCAAGGGCTACAAGAGGACGAAGATCAGGTGGAAGTACAGGAACCACTGTAAGCATCATCCATTCAGGTTTATTTCCACTATTTAGGAAACTCTCAATAACTTTTAATCTTTTTACGATTGTTTTACGTTTCGCTTCAGAAGCGGTCTCTTTCATCTCTCTTTTTAACTGATGAAAAACTTCAATAAGGTCAAACTCTTCTAAAAGTTCTTTGATTACCTGACCACCCATATATGCTTCAAAACCGCTATCGCCAAAATGCTGTTTTAACTGTTGATACTGTTCTTCATTTAAAACATCATACTTTTTAACAGGATTTTTCTTCTCAAAATCGTAATAAGCATCTCCTGGCTCTTTTACTATATATGCTTCATAATATAAAACTCTCTCCAGATCTTTCATCTTAACACCAAGCAGTGTTCCTATTCTGCTTGGCAGTGAATTTACATACCAAATATGAGCAACAGGCGTTACTAACTCTATATGACCCATTCTGGTGCGTCTTACTTTGCTAGTAGTAACTTCAACACCACACTTTTCGCACACTACACCTTTATAACGCATTTTTTTATATTTTCCGCAAAGGCATTCATAATCTTTTATTGGCCCAAAAATTTTAGCACAAAAAAGACCATCACGCTCAGGTTTCAAAGTTCTATAATTAATAGTTTCAGGTTTTTTTACTTCACCGTGAGACCAAGATAAAATCTTTTCTGGACTTGCTAGTCTAAACTGAAGTGCTTTTATATCTTTAGGTCTTTGATCTTCGCCTATCTCAATTGGTACCAGTCTCTTCATCTTCTTTTTCCTCATCTAAAATTTCTACATCGATTCCAAGTGATTGAAGCTCTTTTGTTAAAACAAAAAGAGTTTCTGGAATACCAGGTTCTGGAATAGGTTCACCTTTGGTAATAGCTTTATAAGCTTTCACTCTACCCTCTACATCATCCGATTTTATTGTTAACATCTCTTTAAGAGTATGGGCAGCACCGTGCGCTTCAAGAGCCCAAACCTCCATCTCACCAAATCTTTGTCCACCAAATAGAGCTTTTCCTCCTACAGGTTGCTGTGTAACAAGTGAGTAAGGTCCTGTACTTCTTGCGTGAACTTTTTCATCAACAAGGTGATGAAGTTTTAACATATACATATAACCAACATTTACTCTCTCTTTGAACTTCTCTCCGGTTCTACCGTCATAAAGCTCCATTTTGCCATCCATATCCATCTTAGCCATCTCATAGAGCTTTTTGAACTCTTCGGCCGTAACACCCTCAAAAACCGGACTGGCAAATTTTACACCCTTGCTCCAATCTCTAGCATACTTAATAAGCTCTTCATCACTCATTTTTCCAATAGCCTCTTTGGCATTCATCAGTTTTGCCACATTGGCTATCTCAATCATTTTCTCTCTAAGTTCTTTCACAAAATCGTCTCTTTTGGATTCAAAAATCTCTTGTATCTGCTCTCCTAGTTTTTTTCCTATAAGTCCTAAATGAACTTCCAATATCTGACCGATATTCATCCTCGAAGGAACACCAAGAGGATTTAGTACGATATCTACTACACGACCATCTTTCGTATAAGGCATGTCTATCTCAGGAACTATGATAGAAACGATGCCTTTGTTACCATGGCGTCCTGCCATTTTGTCACCGATTTTGAGTTTTCTTTTTGTTGCTATAAAAACTTTTACAAGTTTTACAACGCCGCTCGTCAGGATGTCTTCTTTTTCCAAAATAGCCAATTTTTCCTCATGCTCTTCAGTCAACTTTCTCTTTTCGTTTTGGAAATAGTTTTTAAGTCTTTTATACTCTTCTTGAATTTCAACAGGGTAAGATTTTACCAAGAAATTAAGAGCAAATCTGTTTATAGATGATAGTTCCTCTTTTGGAATAAGCTCACCAGCTTTAAACTCTTTATCTTTTACTTTAGCATCTTTTTCCAGAGGAGATTTAGAAAGTAAAGAGATAATTCTTAGCATCTCTTCTCTATCTACCATCAATAGTTTATCATGATGTTCTCGATCTAATCTCTCTTTCTCCTCTTCATAAGCTTTTATAGCCCTTGGGTCTTTTTCATAACCTTTTTTTGTAAATACTTTAACATCAACTACAACTCCTTCCATAGATGGAGGACAATATAGTGAGTTGTTGGCAACATGTCCAGCTTTTTCACCAAAAATAGCTCTTAAAAGTCTCTCTTCAGGTGTAGGTTTTACTTCTCCTTTTGGAGAAACTTTTCCAACCAAGATCATTCCAGGTTTAACATATGTTCCGATTTTAACTATTCCGCTCTCATCAAGATGGGCTATCTCTTCTTCTTTAACATTTGGAATATCTCTTGTTATCTCTTCAACGCCATGTTTTAGTTCTCTTGCCTCAATCTCTTTTTCATAAATATGAACGGACGTAAACTCATCATCTCTCAAAATTCTTTCGCTTACAACTATAGCATCCTCGAAGTTGTATCCGTTCCAAGGCATAAACGCAACAAGCATATTTTTTCCAAGAGCAAGTTCTCCTTTGTCCATGTTAGGACCATCAGCTATTATCTGCCCCGCTTCAACATAGTCGCCTTTTTTAACGATTGGTGTTTGAGTAAAACATGTATTTTGATTGGTTCTAAGATTTTTTTGCAAAGAGTAGTGATCTATATATGCTCCATTTTCATCTTCACCTAAAATATAGATATTGTTAGCGTCTATCTTTTCAACAACACCGCTTCTTCTCGCTTTTACAGCTTCCCAAGAGTCTCTTGCTACAACTTTTTCCATGCCGGTTCCAACCATAGGTGCTTCAGTTTTCAATAAAGGAACAGCCTGACGTTGCATGTTAGAACCCATTAGCGCCCTGTTAGCGTCGTCATGCTCCAAAAACGGAATAAGACTAGCTGCCACACCAACTACCATTCTAGGCGTAAGGTCTATAAGATCAACTTTATTTTTTTCTACAAATACAATCTCACCATCCTTTCTAGCTTCAATCATATCTTCCTTGATTTCGTTGCCATCAATGATTTCTGTATTTGCTGGAGCTATAACCAGACCCTCTTCTTGAGCAGCAGTTAGATAAACAACTTCGTCAGTGATCTTACCGTCAACCACTTTTTTATATGCAGCTTCAATAAAGCCTAGCTCATTAACCTTGGCATAAGTAGAAAGGGTGTTTATAAGACCGATATTTTGACCTTCTGGGGTCTCTACCGGACATATCCTTCCATAATGAGTTGGATGGACGTCTCTAACCTCAAATCCTGCTCTCTCTTTTACTAAACCGCCTTCACCTAAAGCAGATAGTCTTCTTTTATGTGTGATTTCACTAAGAGGGTTAGTCTGATCCATAAATTGTGAAAGCTGACCGCTTGCAAAAAACTCTAAAATAGTATTTGTAATCATTTTTGAGTTTATTAAATCATGCGGCATTAGCTCGTCTAGATTTCCACTGATAGTAGTCATCTTATCGCGGATAGCTTTTTGCATCTTAACTAAACCGCTATGTAGCTCATTTGCTAGTAATTCCCCAATTGCTCTGATTCTTCTGTTTCCTAAGTGATCTCTATCGTCTATATGACCTTGACCGTTTTTAACTTTAATCAGATACTGAACCGATTTTATGATGTCTTCGCTAGTTAGAACAGTAACATATTCTGGAACTTTCACACCCAATTTATGGTTCATTTTCATTCTACCCACACGGGTAATGTCATATCTTTCAGGATCAAAAAAGAGCTGTTTTACGAAAGATTTTGCAGCTTCTTTAGTAACGGGTTCTCCTGGTCTCATAACTTTATATATCCTAATAGCAGCTAAATCATTTTCATCTTCTATCCCTTCAGTCTGTTTAAGAAGTTTAAGACTCTCTTGATCAGCAATAAAAGAGTTAATAATAGATCTATCTTTTCCAGTTGCCAAATCATTTGCTATATAAAGATTTTCAATTCCTAAATCAATAATCTTTTTAAGTTTATTCTCATCTAAGTGAGTTAACGTATCAAATAATACCTCACCGCTGTTAGAATCAATAATAGGTTTTGCCAAAAATCTATCTATCAATATATCAACTGGGTATTCGACAAATTTCAAACCATCTTCTTGAAGCTTTTTTGCTTTTTTTGAAGTTAGTCTTTTTCCAGCTGCTATTATTAGATTTCCGTTTTCATCTCTTACGTCATAAGATACTCTTCCTACAAAATTGTCTGGATTAAACTCTGTAAAAAATTTGTTATCTTTTATTATGATTTTAGTAATAGGATAGAATAGTTTTAAGATATCCTGTTTACTATATCCCAATGCCCTGAACAAAATTGTTGCCGGTATTTTTCTTCTTTTATTGATTCTTACATATAAAATATCTTTTGGATCATACTCAAAATAGAGCCATGCACCTCTATCTGGAATTATCTGAGCGGTATATACAAGTTTACCACCACTAGTAGCAGACTCTTCTTCTTTAAAAATTACACCCGGGCTTCTGTGAAGCTGATTTACAACGATTCTTTCAACGCCGTTGATTATAAATGATGTCCTATCTGTCATAAGAGGAATATCTCTTACGAAGATAGTCTGCTCTTTCATATCTTTTACACCAATTTTCTCTCCACTCTTTTCGTCACGCTCCCAAAGAACCAAACGTATCTTCATTTTCAAAGAGACGCTGTACGTAAGACCTCTCTCCATACATTCGCGAATGGTATATTTAGGCTTAGTAATCTCACTTCCAATATACTCTAAAGACAACCTATTTTGGGAGTCGTGAATAGGGAAAATTGATCTAAAAACTTTTTCTATACCACTCTGACTTCTCTCCTCTTTGTCGATCATCAAAAAATTTTCGTAACTGTTTTGTTGAAGTTGCAATAGATGCGGTATCTCAATGATTTGAGGAATTTTTGAAAAATCGACTCTTAATCTGTTTCCGGATTTTATATTGTTTAGCATAGGCACTAACCTCTGTTAAAAGTAGTTTTAGCCGTGAAGGCTTGTAGGGGGTAAGATAACATAATATCTAACAATGGATTAAAGAGAGGATAAACCTCTCTTCTAAATTTAAAAAACAAAATTATTTAATCTCTACTTTTGCTCCAGCTTCTTCAAACTGCTTTTTAATCTCTTCAGCTTCTTCTTTGCTTATACCTTCTTTAATTGTTGTTGGACAGCTTTCTACAGCTTCTTTAGCTTCTTTTAGTCCAAGGCCAGTTACAGCTCTTACAACTTTAATAGCATTAATTTTCTTAGCACCAGCATCAGTTAATACAACGTCAAACTCAGTTTTCTCTTCTGCAGCAGCGCCACCAGCATCACCACCAGCTGCAACAGCGCCAGCAACTACTGTTGGTTGAGCAGAAACACCAAATTTCTCTTCAAACTCTTTCACCAATTCGCTTAATTCTAGAACAGATAGATTTGAAATATACTCGATTACATCTTCTTTTGTTATAGCCATGTCACTTCTCCTTCTTTTTATTTTAAGAATTTTCTTTTTGTTGTTTTATATTTTCAAGCACTGTAACAAAATTCTGTTTTGGTGCATTCCATACGTATAGTAAGTTTCTAAGAGGCGCAGTCCATACAGACAGCAACATACCAAGAAGCTCTTCTTTGCTCGGAAGCTTAGAATAGGCTTCAATCTTGGCAGGATCAGCAACCTCACCTTCAAAATAACCTTGTTTAATCTCAAAACCTTTCGGTGCTTCTTTAGCAAATTCAGTTACTGTTTTTGCTAAAGTTACGAGATCGTCACCCCAAACAAGGATATTTGTATCTTTAAGTTGGAAATCTTCAATACCGTTATTTTTTAAAGCAATTAAAGCAAGTGTATTTTTTACAACCTGAGCTTTAATCCCTTTTTCTTTAAGCTTTTTTCTAAAAGACTCCAACTCAGATACGCTCATACCTTTATAGTTACAATCTATTATAGCTGCTGCATTTTTGAACTCTTCAGTGAGCCTGGCAACAACCTCTTCTTTTTGAGCTCGTGTCAATTTCTTAACCTCCTTTCCGACAGAAGACTTCAAGCAGGTCTTATTTTTATGCCCACTATCTTCAGTCTAAGATAAAGTTTGAAGTTTTAAAATATGTTTCAAGTTTTTTTACTAACTTGAAACGTTAAACTTCAAACTTATTTAATATCCATTAATTCCTGAGAATCTAACTCTATTGCCGGACTCATAGTTAAAGATAAGGCAGCAAGTCTTATATATTTTCCTTTTGCGGCTGCAGGCTTAAGTTTATTAATTGCCGCTACAAACTCTTTTAAATTTTCTGCAATATGTTCTGCCGGGAAGCTAGCTTTTCCAATCCCTGCGTGAATATTACCTTTTTTGTCAACTCTAAAGTTTACTTGTCCACTCTTAGCATTTTTTACAGCTTTTGCAACATCCATTGTCACCGTTCCGGTTTTAGGGTTTGGCATAAGTCCTTTTGGTCCTAAAATTCTACCTATTTTTCCAACTAAACCCATCATATCGGGAGTAGCAATAGCTATATCAAAATTAATATTTCCGTTTTGAATCTCTTCTACTAAATCTTCAGCTCCGACAATATCAGCACCTGCCTCTTTAGCTTCATCAGCTTTAACACCTTTTGCAAAAACTGCTACCCTTACTTTTTTACCAGTTCCATGGGGTAAAACAACAGAACCTCGTACCATTTGATCCGCATGTCTTGGATCTACTCCAAGTCTTAAAGCCAACTCAACAGTTTCGTCAAATTTGGCAGATTTAAGATCTTTAACAGTCTTTGCAGCCTCTTCAACAGAATAGATTTTATTTCTATCTATTTTTTCTAATAGTTGTTGATATCTTTTAGAATGTTTTTTTCCCATTATTCTCTCCGCATTTTTTTTGCTACCGCAACTCTTTTAGATCTTTGCGGTCAAGATCGCTTAATCAACTATTTCAATCCCCATACTTCTACATGATCCCGCTATTGTTTTCATTGCGGCTTCAAGATCATTTGTATTTAAATCAGGCATTTTTGTTTTTGCAATCTCTTCAAGTTGAGCTTTAGTTATTTTTCCTACTTTATTTTTAAGTGGATTATCACTACCTTTTTGTATACCTGCGGCTTTTTTTATCAAATCAGTAGCAGGCGGTTGTTTTGTAACAAAAGTAAAACTTCTATCAGCATAAACTGTAATAATAACAGGGATGTTAAATCCCATCATATCTTTAGTTTTTTCATTAAACGCCTTACAAAACTCCATAATATTTACACCTCTTTGTCCAAGAGCAGGACCGACTGGAGGTGACGGGTTTGCTTTTCCGGCTGGTATTTGTAGTTTGATTTCACCAACAACTTTTTTAGCCATCTATTTTCCTTTCTAATAATTTAGATTATTTTTTCAACTTGCGAATAGAGAATCTCAACCGGTGTGCTTCTACCAAATATAGATACGTTTAGCTTCAATTTTCCATGCTCCATATCATACTCTTCTACAACACCGGTAAAATTAGCAAATGGTCCTTCGATAATGCGAACAACTTCACCGCGTTCAAAAGAGATTTTAGGTTTAGGCGCACCTTTTTGTTGTGCTTTTTCTAAAATTACTTTTACATCTTCTTCACTCAAAGGAGTAGGCTTTTTTGATTCGCCTATAAATCTGCCTACTTTTGGCATTGATTGTATTTTATGCCATAAATCTAAATCTAGTTCTAAAAGAGCGAAGACGTATCCTGGGTAAAGAGCTCTTTGTGTTATTTTCTTTTTTCCCTGCTTTACTTCTATTACATCTTCCGTAGGTACTATTACTTCTTTAATTTTTTCTTCAAGATGCTCATCTTTAGCTATATTTTCTATTGCTCTTTTTACTGCTTGTTCACTTCCGCCGTGAACCTGTATCGCATACCATTTATGTGTCATATAGTAGATTCCTTAATTACATTATATGTGAAAGAGTAAATGACATAGTCAAATCTATCAACGCCAAAAAAAGTGAAACAATCAGTACCACGACAAAAACAGCAATATAAGCATTTTTTACTTGGTCTTTTGTAGGGAAAATTACTTTTTGTAACTCTATCTTTGCTTCTTCAAAATATTTTATAAATTTTTCCATTTTATAAATCCTTTTATGGCAGGGCAGGAGGGACTCGAACCCCCAACACGCGGTTTTGGAGACCGCCGCTCTACCATTGGAGCTACTGCCCTATATTTAGGTTAAAGGTAATTAGGTTGAAGGAAAGACAAAAGTCATCTCTTCAACCTTCTAACTTCAGCCTTCAACCTTCTTAAAGTTTAGCTTCTTTATGTAGTGTGTGTTCTTTACAAAATTTGCAATATTTTCTTATTTGAAATTTCTCTGTATGAGTTTTTTTGTTTTTTGTCGTGTGATAATTTCTTCTATTACACTTCTCACAAGCCAAATGAATTATTTCTCTCATCTTTATGCCTTTTTAATGTTGGGGCAGCAATAGCCCCTAAAATTACTCGATTATTTTAGTTACAACACCGGCACCGACAGTTCTACCACCTTCTCTGATAGCAAATCTCGTTCCCTCTTCAAGAGCAATCGGTGCTATAAGTTCAGCCGTGATTTTTACATTATCTCCAGGCATAACCATCTCAGTCCCTTCTGGAAGAATAACGCTTCCAGTTACGTCAGTTGTTCTAACATAGAACTGAGGTCTATAACCGCTAAAGAATGGAGTATGTCTTCCACCCTCTTCTTTAGTTAGTACGTAAACTTCTGCTTCAAATTTAGTGTGAGGAGTTATAGAGCCTGGTTGACAAAGAACCATACCTCTTTCAACTTCCTCTTTTTTAGTACCTCTTAGAAGTACACCGACATTGTCGCCAGCTTCACCTTGATCAAGCTCTTTTCTAAACATCTCAACGCCAGTAACAGTAGTTTTTTGAGTTGGTCTTATGCCAACTATTTCTACCTCATCACCAACTTTAACTATACCTCTTTCGATTCTACCAGTAACAACTGTACCCCTACCAGAGATTGAGAAAACATCTTCAATTGGCATCAAGAATGGCTTGTCGATATCTCTTTCAGGAGTAGGAATATACTCATCAACCGCATCCATAAGCTTGATGATTTTTTCAGACCAAGGTCCAAGTTTTCCTTCTTTTGCTTCTTCTAAAGCTTTTAAAGCAGAACCTGCGATTACTGGTACATCGTCTCCTGGAAAATCATACTCGTTTAGTAGCTCTCTAACTTCCATTTCAACAAGTTCAAGAAGCTCAGGATCGTCAACCATATCCTCTTTGTTTAGGAATACAACTATATATGGAACACCAACCTGTCTTGAAAGAAGAATGTGCTCTCTAGTTTGTGGCATTGGACCGTCAGCAGCAGAAACAACTAAAATGGCTCCATCCATTTGTGCAGCACCAGTGATCATGTTTTTTACGTAGTCCGCGTGTCCAGGACAGTCAACGTGCGCATAGTGTCTTTTTTCAGTTTCGTATTCAACATGAGAAGTAGCGATAGTAATACCTCTTTCTCTCTCTTCTGGCGCATTATCTATCTGATCGTAATCTCTTTTTTCAGCGTAACCTTTTTCAGCCAAAACTGCAGTTATAGCAGCAGTCAAAGTAGTCTTACCATGGTCAACGTGACCTATAGTACCAATGTTAACATGTGGCTTGGTTTTGACAAATTTTTCTTTAGCCATCTTTTCCTCCGTATAATTTGATTAAAATTCGGGCTAATTCTACCAAAATATACCCAAATATTTTCTTAAGTTTTAATTTAATATCATTAGCGTTTATGATAGTGTCAATGTAAAATTGTTTCAAACACAAACACTTTCATTCAAACACTATATATTTTGGATGGAGCCCAGAAGCGGGATTGAACCGCCGACCTCTTCCTTACCAAGGAAGTGCTCTGCCACTGAGCTATCTGGGCACAACTCAAATCGCAATGGCAATATACAATGGAAGCAAAACTAAGTAGTAAAAGAGGTAATTAGTTCAGCTCCCAGTTCTGGAGCGGGAGACGGGACTCGAACCCGCGACCCTCAGCTTGGAAGGCTGATGCTCTAGCCAACTGAGCTACTCCCGCAAATGACACTTAATGGTGGTGGGAGGAGGATTCGAACCTCCGAAGGCGAAAGCCAGCAGATTTACAGTCTGCCCTCGTTGACCACTTGAGTATCCCACCAGTGTCTTACTGGTCAAACACTGATTTTATCAATGGAGCCGGTGAAGGGACTCGAACCCCCGACCTGCTGATTACAAATCAGCTGCTCTAGCCAACTGAGCTACACCGGCAAACAAATTGGACTGGAATTATACAAATTTTTTTTAGTGTTGTCAATAGATTGTATAAGTCCAATACATATGGCACTCATTATGATTTTCAAGAAGGTATTTTACCGGAGATTTAAAATTAAGTGAATAGTGTAGTATTTTGGTATTGTAATCGATGAGCCAGTGGGCAAGTTTTTTGTTAAATTCGTTAATATCTGTAAAGAGTAGGTCTTCATAATAGTCAATAAATTGTTCTTGAATGGTTCTATTGAAGCGTTCATTATGTGCGTTCATTTTAGGGCTTTTAGGATATGTTCAATAATGTGTGAGACCTTTTTGTTCTATTAAAGCGTCAAACTCTTTTTAAACCCAAATTTTTCATTAGATAATGATAAAATATTAAACCTACCATACAAGCGGAAAAACTAAAGGGAAGAGGGACTAACCAAATGGGTGAATTGAAGATTGGGTATATAGACAAGAATATTACGCCATTTGGAGGGATGAAAATATTAAAAGATTTTATGAATCGTAAAGGATAGATGTAGATAGTTTGACGATAGATTTGGATTCTACAGTTATAACAAGATATGGCAATCAAGAGGGAGCGAAAGTTGGCTATAATCCTAAAAAGCCTGGCAGACCTTCTCATCATCCTCTCATAGTCTTTATAGAACAGACGAAAATGGTAGAACGCTTGGCTAAGAAGCGGTAATAGCGTAAGTCTTAGCAGTTACAAAGCCTTTTTACAAGAGACATTCGAGAAAGTTTTGCAAGATCATCCTATAGGTTTAGTCAGAGCCGATAGCGGTTTTTATGCCAATGAACTACTCAAATGGCTAGAGAACAAAGAGCTAAACTACATCATAGCGGTAAAGTTCTATACAAATATCCAATACGAGATAGGTAAAATAACTCAATGGATATCGATAACAAAAGGGATCGATACAGCCATATTGTATCTCAAACATCCAAATAGTCCCTATCCTAGACGCTATGTTATTGTGCGAAAAAGAGTCGAAAACTATCCAAAAGCGACAGGTAAAACTCTTTTTGATGAACCGCTGTATAGATATAGCGCCTATGTGACCAATCTTTCTTTACCAGCAGATCAGATCTATAGACTCTACAATCAAAGAGCTGATGCTGAAAACCAAATCAAAGAGCTCAAATATGATTTTGCCATAGATAGTTTTGTACTCAAAGGCTTTTTCGCTACGGAAGCTTCCTTTCGATTCATTATGATGGCGTACAATATCCTAGCTCTTTTTAAACACTCTCTTTTACAATCAAATCAATGTCTTTCACAACTATCAGAGCCTATTGCTTTGCAATAGGAAGTTATATTACTAATCACTACTCCAATCAAAAAGTGCTCAAAATGGCTCTAGCCAAAAAAAGAAGAGCTTGGATGAACTCTCTTTTTGAAAAAAACAAGAATCTATCTCTTCCTATTGGTGGATTTGGATAACTTTTATCGCTTTTTAGTTGAGAAAAAAGATAAACTTCAAAATAATATCATTAAATTTTCTTATTCAAGAAGAACTCTATTGCAAAATCTGGGTTTAAAACTCATAAAGATTTTCGCTGTAAATACCAGTAGATTCTAACCAATTAAAAAGTTACTCTTGATACTGTCAAGTTTTGTTCGCAATTTTACTTTCCAGCAAGTTGTATTTCATTGGATATCAAGCAGCTTTAAGCTGCACCTCATAGATTTCCATCACCTCTTGAAGCTTTTGTGGATGAATATAGCTTCTCTCAATCTCCCAGTCTTCAGTGTACTCCATCAAGTATGTGGTAATGAGTCTAATATAGGACTCTCTTGATGGAAAAACAGATACTACTTTAGAGCGTCTTCTAATCTCCTTGTTGATTCTTTCTAACACATTTGTCGAACTTATCCTCCTTTTATCAATTTGCGGGAAGTGATAAAACTGCAAAGAGTCTTCCAATCCATTTTGAAGCACTTGGGTAGCTTCAGGGAATTTTTTGCCATATTCATCGATAATAGCTTGGGCTATAAGATAAGCTTCCTTTTTGCTGTTTTGCAGCCAGATTTGTTTGAGTTTGGCTGCAAATTTCTCTTTTGCTTTAGGTGGAACATGAGCCAGGATATTACGCATAAAATGGACTTTACACCGTTGCCATGATGCGCCAATAAAACTCTCTTTGAAAGCCTTTTGAATCCCTAAATGTGCATCACTGACAAGAAGGGCAATCTTTTCTATGCCTCTTTGTTTGAGTTTATCAAAAAAACTCTTCCAGCTCTCTACGCTTTCATTGACAAAAGGCTCGATCGCCAATACTTCTCTTTTTCCTTCCAATGTCACACCATAAGCTATCATAATAGCGGTAGATACCACTCTTCCTTCATAGTTTCTCACTTTCTCATACAAAGCATCAACCCAAACGAATGGATACTCTTTTTGCAGCGGTCTGTTTCGAAACTCTTTTACTTGTTCATCTAGCCCTTTATTGATTTGAGATACTTGCGAAGCACTAATATTTTCTATCCCCAACTCTTTGGCTAAACGCTCTATCTTTCTTGTGGATACTCCATTAACGTATGCCTCTTGTACCATTGCAATTAAAGCCTGTTCGCTCCTTTTTCTCTCTGTTATGAAAAATGGAATATAGCCTCCTTTTCTGATCTTTGGAACCATCAGATATACAGTGCCTAGTCTTGTATCGAATCTTCTTGGACGATAACCGCTGAAATAGCTTTTTCTCTCACTATTATGCTCACCTTTTTTAGCTCCAACTTTCATCTCGGACTCTATCTTCATCAACTGTTCCATCATCCATTTCATCATTGATAAAAGTGGATCTTCATCAACTACAAACTGTGTCATTATCTCTTTGAATATTTTTGTTTCATCTATTTTTTTGCTATTATTCCTCATGGATAGGCTTCCTCCTGTTTGCTTTATTCCTCACTGGGAAGTCTATCCAACTCTTTTGAAGATTTCAAAATCTAAAAAAGAGTCTTCAAGTGAAATTGCGAACTTTAGTGTACACTATCTTACTCTTATCCAAAATAATAGACTTTATTTTTACTTAATAACATTAAACCTTGTATATCAGAAGCGATACTAAAAGGTTTTATAATCAACTCTTTATTCTTATCCAATATACAAACATAATGCTTTTTACTTGAAACATCAATGCCAACATAATACATAAAACCCTCCTTGTGTTAGTCTAAATAAAATCTCACAGCTTCGCTATAATGCCCCTAAAATTTTAGACAACAAAATCTAATAAGGAGCTTCAAATTAGCTAAAATGATAAGAGGGAAAAAGAAAGGGGCTAAAGATGAGCAAAAAGAAAAAAAGCTATAGCGCAGAGTTTAAGACCAAAGTAGTATTGGAGCTATGAAAAGATGAGGAGCCTGCTGCAAAGATAGCAAGTAAATATGGTATCAGCGTTCAAACACTCAACCAATGGAAGAAGAAGTTTTTAGAAAACGCTTCTTTGGCATTCGATATCGCAGAGGCTACAAAAGAGTATAGAGAAAAGATAAAAGAGCTAGAAATTGAGAATGAAGTTTTAGCGAAAACTTTAGGAAAGACCACAATAGAAAGAGACTGGGCAGTGGGAAAACTAAAAAGCTTGGACTTATCAAGTAAGAAAAGTCTCGTCGAGTCCAAGCTTAAAACCATCTCTTTGACGAGACAATGTGAACTTTTGGGTCTCAATCGCTCCACACTTTACTATAAACCAAAAGGAATAAGCGAATACGATTTGAAGATTATGCGCCGTATCGATGAGATATATACCGATGTTGCAACCTATGGCTATCGTAGAATCCACGCTAGGCTCAAAGAGGAAGGTTGGCATATAGGTCATAATAAAGTACATAGATTGATGCAACTTTTAGGAATTGCTGCAATTTATCCTAAAAGAAAGAAACAAACCAGCACCAAAGCCAAAGAGCACACAATCTATCCTTACTCTTTGAAAGCCTTTAAAACGATAAAGGTCAAGTAGTTGTGGATAGACCAAATAGAGTGTGGAGTGGTATATTACCTATATCCCAGTCAAGGGTGGCTTTATGTATCTATGCGCCATTATCGATTGGCACTCTAAAGCCTTGCTATCGTGGAGGCTTTCCAACACACTATAGATGTATCATTAGTGACACAGACACTTCAAGATGCTATCGATATACATGGAGTACCCCAAATCTTCAATTCAGATTAAGGAAGTCAATATACAAGTGATAATCATACCAAACTTTTAAAAAAGTATGGCATCACAATCTCTATGAACTCTAAAGGAAGAAGTATCGATAACATTGCAATAGAGCGCTTCTTTAGAACACTCAAATATGAAGAGATCTATCTCAGGGAATATAGCAACGTTAAGGAACTCAGAACAGGCATACGAAACTACATCAAATTTTACAATTTCAATCGAATGCATTCATCTTTAAACTATAACAGACCGATGAATGTCTATCAGACATCAAAAGAAAAAGCAGCTTGAAAAGCTGAAAGATGAATGCTAAAAAAGTTGTCTTGACAAATGGGACAGTTTAAAAGGCTCCAAAATCCAACTACAAAGCAGAAGGTGTAAAAAAGTGCAATTGTAGTGCTAAAAAAGAGGAGTTAAAGATCTCTTGTAAATGCTCTAAAGATAAGTAAGAGAATCTCTTACTAACCAACAAAAATAAATTTTTTTTATCTTTCTGCTCATTCTGTATAATCTCTATTGATTTACTTGACTTTATCTCTTTCTTTTCATATAATTTTCAAAAAACAAAAAGGATTTACATGAAGAAACAGACTCTTGCTCTACATTACGGATATAATAAAGATGGCTTTAACACTATGGCTGTACCTATCTATCAAACCACCGCTTACGATTTTGAGAGTGCAGAACGTGCGGCAAATCTGTTTGCACTAAAAGAGCTAGGACCTATCTATACAAGACTAAACAACCCTACAACAGAAGTTTTGGAAAAGAGAATAGCCGCATTGGAAAAAGGCGCTGCAGCTATTGCAACATCTAGTGGACAAGCAGCCATCTTCTATGCTGTAGCTAATCTTGCCGAAGCGGGAGACAATATAATAGTAGCAAAAAAGATATATGGTGGTGCAACAACTTTACTAACACATACTATAAAAAGATTCGGTATAGAAGCTAGACTTTTCGATAGCGTTACAGTACAAGACCTAGAAGAACTCATAGATGATAAAACTAAAGCCATATTTTTCGAATCTCTTTCAAACCCTCACATCAGCATAGCGGATGTGGAAAAAATAGTTGAAATAGCCAACAAACACAATATTGTAACAATATGCGATAACACAGTAGCAACACCTATCATTTTCAATCCTCTAACAAAAGGTGTAGATGTTGTAGTACATAGTGCTAGTAAATACATAAACGGACAAGGGACTGCAATTGGGGGATTGATAGTAGAAAACAAAGAACTAAATCAAAAATTAATAGGCAATGAGAAATATCCTCAATTCAACGAACCGGACGAGAGTTATCATGGTCTAGTTTATGCAGATCTTCCTTTTGCTTTATTTACACTTAGAGTGAGACTCTCTCTTATTAGAGATATAGGCGCTGCTCCTGCACCCTTTAACTCTTGGCTACATATACAGGGTCTGGAAACATTAGCAGTAAGGATCAAAGAACACTCTAAAAATGCCCTTAAAATTGCTGAGTTTCTAGAAAAACATCCTAAAGTTTTGAAAGTGAACTATCCGGGGCTAAAAAGTGATGTAAACTATGAAAAAGCACAGAAATATTTCAAAGATGGATTGGCTTCAGGACTTTTGAGTTTTGATGTGGGTGATTTTGAGTTTGCTAAAAAGATTCTAAACAATACAAAAATTTTCAGTGTAGTTGTTAATATAGGTGATTCAAAATCTATTATAACTCATCCAGCAAGCACCACTCATCAGCAACTAAGTCCGGAAGAACTTGAAAAAACAGGAGTAACTCCGGGTCTAATAAGGCTAAGTGTTGGTCTTGAAGATTATGAAGATTTGATTGAAGATCTAAAACAAGCGATGGAGAGCTGATATGACACTTCTCTCCTCGAAGGGAACATATGGTTTAGTTGCAATGTATGAACTATCAAAAGATTATCAGTTCAATAAGCCTGTCAAAATAAAAGATATCGCAGCAAGAGCAAATATACCTCAAAATTATCTTGAGCAGCTTTTGAATATTTTGAAAAAAGATGGCTTTGTAAAAAGTATAAGAGGAGCTTATGGAGGATATATGCTATCAACCCACCCTTCCAATATCAAAGTTTTGGATATTGTGAGATCGTTAGAAGGCAACATAAAGATAACCGAAACCTGTACGGGCAATCCTGTTTTGGAGCTTTTTTACGAGGAAGCACAAAAAAAACTGGAAAAAATTTTCGATATAACCCTTGATGATTTTAAACTATATCAGCAAAAGGTCTCAAACCAAATATTTTACACAATTTGACGAGTTGAAAAACTCGTCAAAAATAAAAACATTTTTTTTGAGGTCAATCTTGACTAATTCGATAGACTTAGTCTATATGGAGAGTTAAAAATGCACGAAAAGCCTTACAGAAGCGTCATTAAAACTATATCATGGAGGGCATTAGGTACTTTAGACACTATAGCCATCTCCTTTTTTATAACCGGGAGTTTTGGTATGGCTGCTTCTATAGGGGGAATAGAGCTTATAACAAAAATGATCCTTTACTATTTTCACGAAAGAGTATGGAATAAGATACCGCTTGGACGCATAAAAAAAGAGCCAGAGTATCAGATATAGGAGGTAATAAAGTATGAAATCTTTTTTGGAAATTGCTCAAAACTATAACCGTATATTTGTAAAAGAAAATCCCAAAAAGGTCCTTGAATATTTTTTGAAAGAGTATCAAGGAGATATTGCGCTTGCAAGTAGTTTCGGAGCAGAAGATCAGGTGCTTACCCATATAGGGGTAAATATTGATCCAAATATAGAGATCTTTACGCTTGATACCGGCAGACTGCATGAAGAGACATATAAAACATGGGAAAAAACCGAAAAAAAATACGGTATTACAATAAGAGCGTATGTCCCTAACTACAAAAGTTTGGAAAATCTCATATATGAACAAGGCATCAACGGATTTTACGAAAGCATTGAAAATAGAAAAAGGTGCTGTGAAGTAAGAAAAATAGAGCCATTAAGAAGAGCTCTTAAAAATAAAAAAATATGGATAACTGGCCTTAGACGCCAACAATCGATAACAAGAAAAGATGCAAAACTTGTTGAATATGACGACGTTTTCGGATTAATAAAACTAAATCCACTATTTGAGTGGAGTACCAAACAGGTATGGGAATATATAAAAAAACATGAAATTCCATACAATCCTCTTCATGACAGAGGATTTCCAAGCATTGGATGTGAGCCTTGTACAAGGGCAGTAAAAGAGGGTGAAGATATAAGAAGCGGACGATGGTGGTGGGAAAAACCGGAACACAAAGAGTGCGGACTACACATAAAAAAGAGGTGAAAATGATAGATAAAAAACAATTGACCCATTTAAAACAGTTAGAAGCAGAGTCTATATATATCCTTAGAGAAGTAGCTGCCCAGTTCGAAAATCCAGTGATGATGTACAGCATAGGAAAAGATAGCTCGGTAATGCTTCACCTTGCTATGAAGGCTTTCTATCCAGGAAAACCTCCTTTTCCGCTTTTGCATGTAGATACATTGTGGAAGTTCAAAGAGATGATAGAGTTTAGAGACAAAAGAGTCAAAGAGCTTGGAGTAGAACTTATAATCCATACAAATCCGGAAGGTATAAAAATGGATATAAACCCGTTTATCCATGGGTCAAAACTTCATACTGACATTATGAAAACCCAGGCTTTGAAACAAGCGCTAAACAAAGGGAAGTTTGATGCTATAATCGGAGGAGCCAGAAGAGATGAAGAGAAAAGTAGAGCAAAAGAGAGAATCTTTTCATTCAGGGACTACTTCCACAGATGGGACCCTAAAAACCAAAGACCAGAACTTTGGAATATATACAATACAAAAATAAATAAAGGAGAGAGCGTAAGAGTATTTCCTCTCTCAAATTGGACGGAACTTGATATCTGGCAGTATATCTATCTGGAAAATATTCCTATAGTGCCTCTTTACTTTGCAAAAAAGAGGCCTATAGTCGAAATTGATGGAGCAAAGATAATGGTAGATGACGAAAGGATGCCGAAACACTTAAGAGAAAAAGCAAAAATAGAAAAAGTTAGATTTAGAACTTTAGGATGCTACCCTTTAACAGGAGCGGTAAGTTCCAACGCCGAAACTCTTCCAGAGATCATACAAGAGATGCTTCTGTCTCGAAATAGTGAAAGAGAAGGAAGAATCATCGACAAAGACCAAGAAGGAAGTATGGAGAAAAAAAAGATAGAGGGGTATTTCTAAAATGGGTCAAAATCTTGTAGCAACAAATATAGAGCAGTATCTCAAAGAGCACGAGAACAAAGAGCTTCTTAGGTTTATCACATGCGGAAGTGTTGATGACGGCAAGAGTACGCTTATAGGACGTCTTTTGTACGACAGCAAGACCGTCCTGGAAGATCAATTAAGCGTCGTTAAAAGAGAGAGTAAGAAATACGGAACGACAAACGAAGAGATAGACTTTGCTCTTCTTGTAGATGGTCTTCAAAGCGAAAGAGAACAAGGAATCACAATTGATGTTGCATACAGATTTTTTGCAACCGACAGAAGAAAATATATCATAGCTGATACTCCTGGACACGAACAGTACACAAGAAATATGGTTACAGGAGCAAGCACTGCAAACCTTGCTGTGATACTGATAGATGCAAGAAAAGGAGTTCTAACTCAAACAAAAAGACATTCATATATAGTCTCTCTTCTCGGGATAAAGCATATAGTTGTTGCCATCAATAAGATGGATATAGTCGGCTACAGCAAAGATGTATACGAAAATATAAAAAGAGACTATTTGCAGATGTATGAAAAGTTAACAAAAAGTTTGAAAGAGTTCAAAGATAGTATACATACTATAGACTTTATACCCATATCCGCTTTAAAGGGAGACAATGTTGTACAAAAGAGTACAAATATACAGTGGTATGAGGGGAAAGCCCTTTTGGAATATTTGGACACAATAGAAATTTCAAAAGATATAAACCAAAAAGATTTTAGATTTCCTGTTCAGTATGTAAACAGACCGAATCTTGACTTTAGAGGATTTGCAGGAACCATTGCAAGCGGAAGTGTTAAAGTGAAAGATGAAATAACCGTTTTACCTTCTGGGAAAAAGAGCAAAATAAAAGAGATAATTCTCCCATCTATTGGCAGTGATTCAAAGCTTGTCAGCATACAAGAGGCGTTTGCTCCTATGGCAGTAACTTTAACCTTGGAAGATGAGATAGATATCAGCCGAGGAGATATGATAGTACATTCAAAAGATTGCTTGACAACCTCAGACACTATAGTAGCTATGATAGTTTGGATGGATGAAAAGCCTTTGGAACTAGAAATAGAGTATGAGATAAAAAGAGCTACAACATCTTTGAATGTAATATTTGAAGAGATTATATTTAAAAAAGATGTAAACAGCTGGGAGGAAATAAAAACAGATACTCTTGAACTGAACGAGATAGGAAAATGCCGTCTTTCTCTAACAAGAGAGATAGCTTGTGATCCTTATAACAAGATAAAAGGCACCGGAAGTTTTATTGTTATAGATAAAATTACAAACCATACCGTTGCAGCAGGTATGATCATAGATGCAACAAAAAGTGATAAGAAAAAAAGAGTTTACACCGAAGCAGAGATAGAACTAAATCGCTACATCAGAAAACACTTCCCTGAATGGGGATGTATATCAATAGAGGAGAAGAAATGAAAGAGAGCAAAGCAACACGCATTGAAAGATTAAAACGCCAAAAAGACGGGCTTGATGTATTGAAGGATATATACAGATATGCAAAAGAAGATATCCCGATGGATCCTGAAGATATCGATCGTCTCAAATGGTACGGTCTTTATACGCAAAATAGGACACTCCAACCAGAATCGGATCCTACACAATATTTTATGCTCAGAGTTAAGATAGAAAAAGGGGTTTTAAACAAAGAACAAATCAAAACACTTGGAGAGATATCGGTAAAGTATGCGAAAAACAGTGCAGATTTTACAACTAGACAAGATTTACAGTTTCATTGGATAAAAATGAAAGATGTTCCTGATATCTTTGAAAAACTTCAAAAAAGTGGTCTTAGCACATGCATGGCCGCAGGCGATGTTGTAAGAAATACTGTTACATGCCCTCTTAATGGAAGGGCCAAAGAAGAGATTACAGACGTAAGTGATATTGTAGATGAGATAAATTCACTTTTTTTCAAAAACAAAGATTTTAGCAATCTTCCTAGAAAATTTAAAATAGGAGTTAGCGGATGTGCACAACACTGTATGCCTTATGAGATACAAGATTTGAGTTTTGTAGCTGTAAAAAGAAAAAATGGGGTTGAATTTGCTCTCTTTACCGGTGGGGGACTTGCTAGCAACAGACGCTTTGCAAACTTTTTGGGATATGTACAAAAGGATGAAATAGTACCTCTTGCAAAAGCAGCTGTTGAGATATTTAGGGACTTTGGAAATAGAGAAAAGAGAAATAAAGCAAGACTTGGACATCTTATAAAAAAATGGGGAGTGCAGAAATTTAAAGAGACTCTTGAAAAAAACTCGGGTATTAAAATAAAAGAGAGAGAACTCTTTGAAGTTTCACCTGCCAAAATAAGACACCATTGCGGAATTTTTCCATCCAAAAACAGTAACACCAATCATATAGGATGTGCACTTTTCGGCGGAAAGATGGGAGGAGACAGGCTATTGCAGCTATATACGCTGCTTGAAAAATATGATATAAGTGAAATTCGCACTACAACAAAACAGAATTTCATCATTTTGGATGTTCCAAAAGAGGAGACAAACAGAATTTGTGAAGAGCTTGAAAAGATGAAAATCAACCCTTATCCATCAGCTTTTAGAACAAGGACAACAGCATGTACCGGTCTCGATTTTTGTAAATTTGCCATAAACGAAACAAAAAGCCTTGCCGAAAAAATCGCTCTTTATCTTGAAAACAGATTTCCAGCTTTCGGTGAGCCGGTCAATATAAGTGTAAACGGTTGTCCAAATTCATGCGCTCATCCTTGTATTGCAGATATAGGTCTAAGTGGGGCCACGTTTAAACGAAATGGAAAAAGTGTAAAAGGTTTTGAGCTTTTGGTAGGAGGTAAACTTGAAGGAAAATCAAGCCGTTTTTCAAAAAGAACAGGAATTTTGCTGACTCACGATGAGATACCCGGCTTTATTGAAAAACTTATACTAAGTTACCAAAAAAGCGGTTTTAAAAGCTTTGGCGAATATCTAGCGAGCAAAAACTTTGATGTAGAATTTGCCTTATGATTCAATTCCGAAAAGCTTTTGCTTTTCGGTGATAGCTGTGTTATTATATCCGAAAAACAAAGGCTCTTTTGTCTATGCTTGGATATTTTTTACTTTTCTTATCCGCTTTTGCTGCGGCAACTTTTTTGCCTATATATAGTGAAGGGATGCTTATTTATTATCTTCATCAAGGACTAAATCCTTTCTTTTTGTTACTCAATGCATCTGTAGGAAACACTTTGGGCTCTTTACTTAACTATTTTATAGGCTTAAAAGGGACCGACTATCTTATTAAAAAAAGATATCTAAAACAAAAAGAGATAGAAAAAACTCAAAAATATTTTGAAAAACTAGGACCCTTTGCCCTTTTACTCTCTTGGGCGCCGGTTATCGGAGATCCTATCACATTCATAGCGGGAGTTATGCATTATGATCTTAAAAAATTTCTGTTTTTGGTATTTTTAGCTAAACTTGGAAGATATCTGTTTGTCTTGCAAGGATACAACATAGCTACAGGATAAGAAATGGACAAAATAATCGAAAAGTATATAAAAGCTCATCATCTACTCACACTTGCGGTTTGTGGAAAGGGGGAGCCTTACTGTGCCAACTGCTTTTACGCTTTTAACATAGAAAACAGAAGTTTAATATTTGCTTCGGATATAAAAACAAAACATATGAAAGAAGCTATCTCAAATCCTAAAATTGCAGGGACGGTATCGAAAGAAACAAAAAATATAGGAAAAATTCAAGGTATCCAGTTTACAGGCAGACTTAAAAATTCCCTAACATTTGAAGAAATAAGAAGCTATTTTGAAAAGTTTCCCTTTGCAAAAAACCATAAACCCCTTCTTTGGTCGATAGAGCTCGACTTTGTGAAACTTACCGACAATCTTTTGGGGTTTGGGAAAAAAATAGTCTGGCAAAGAGTTTAAGACTCCACTAGCCTATCTATGATATATCTCTCTATTTCAAATTTTGGTATCTCTTTATCCATAGCCTCCGCATAAATCTCGGCTACTTTGTATCTGTATTTTTCGTAATTAAAATGTGGAAGATGATTTTGCCACGCTTTTTTGATAATGTTTTCAGCTACTCTATGTATAAGCCACTCTTTAAATATCTGAAAAGTACCAAAAAAGATAAGCGTAAATATAATTGCAAGGATTATTGAAAGATGACAATCAAGTTTTGCCAAAAAAGCGTGAAATATCAAAGAAGCAGGTATGATAACCAAGTTCCACAAAATAAAATATACTATATAGAGTCTTATGGTTGACAACCGAAATCCAGGTATAGTCATGGAAGGATCAAGCCCATCTATATAAGCTTTGTTTGATTTTAACAGCTCAACAAATCTCATCGGATGTTTAGAACATTTAAAAACATAAGGAATGATCTTCTCATCTACAAACTTTTCCCAAAACTCTTTTATCATTTCATATCCTTTTCCAAAACTCTATATCATTTTCAGCTTCTTCATATCCCGCTTCATAAATTTTATCGAAATTTTTCGTATCAAATATGGAAAAAACTCCGCACTTTTTAATTTCTACATATTTATGGGCTTTCTGTTTTGAATATCTTATATTAGTATTTAGCATTATATACCCAGCCCTATAGAAATTGCCCCATAAGCTGTTTTTAAATCTAAGAGGAGGATTTACATTAATAGCCAAAATAAAATCGCTATCTACACAAGGAGTAACCGGCAGATTATCTGTAAAACCACCATCAATATATACTCTCCCATCCACTTCGAAGGGAGAAAAAACTGGAATCAAAGAGGAAGAAGCTATAAGATATTTTGCCAAATCGCCACTATCTCTGTAGATTGTCTCATAAGTCTCATAATCTGTTACGGCAACATAGAGTTTATATTTTAAATCGCTAAAATCTTTTAATCCAAAATCTCTCAATAAAGGATAAACTTTTTTTAGGTGAAATATGGAGCCTCCAAATATATTTAGTTTGATTAACTTTTTATAATCTATCGATTTTAGTATCTCAAAAATCTCTTTTGGCTTATACCCTTTTGCCAAAAAGGAAGCCACTATAGCACCTCCGCTAACTCCGCTATAGCATTCAAACTCGACTCCCATCTCTTTTAAAAAAGAGAGGTAACCAAGCTGAGCCATACATCTTGCTCCACCTCCGCTAAAAACTGCAGCTCTTTTCATATCGGTTTAACTATAACCATAACCACTATGATAATCATCAAGATAGTTGGCACTTCATTGTACGCTCTAAAAAACTTTCCGCTTTTTGTGCATTCATCATTTAGTAACTTTTTTCTAAAATATCCTAAACTAAAATGGTATGCTATAAGAAGTATTACTGCGGTTAATTTAATATGAAGCCACATACCGCTTTTAAAAAGTCCGGGATTTATAGCAATCATAGCAAGTCCGCTTAATAGCGTAGCCCAAAAAGCTGGTACTCCTATAAAATTGTAAAGTTTTGCTTCTTGTATCTTTACAATCTCAACGAAATCTTTTTTATCCTTAAACTCTGTGTGATAAACATAGAGTCTCGGAAGGTAGAAAAGCATAGCCATCCAGCTAATAAAACTAACAATATGAAAAGCCAAAATCCAGCTATAATACTCCATCAATCCCCCTTAATTTCAACCCATAATTTCAAAATTATATCAGTTTCATCTTTAAATTTTTCGAATTTTTGTTATAATTGCACTTAAATTTTTCAGAAATTTTCTCAAGGAGACTTAAATGCCCGGCATTATAGTTAATCCAAATGAGAGTTTTGAAGAAGCGTATAGAAGATTTAAAAAACAGGTAGATAGAAACCTTATAGTTACAGAAGCACGAGCAAGAAGATTTTATAAACCACCCACTGAAATAAGAAAAGAGGAAAAGATAAAAGCTAGAAAGAAAGCTTTAAGACGCCTTTGGATGCTAAGACGCTACGAAGCAAAACTTTAAGTTTTTACTTCCCGGATTTGTATAGTATAATTATACAAAGACCGGGAGGTTTGCTATGGCTCTTGAGATTGAGAAAAAATTTCTTCTAAAGCCTTTCAATATAGAAAACTTCCTGAAAAAAGCTGGACTAAACTACAAATCTTTCGATATCTCACAGTTTTATATATTTGATTCAAACACTCCTATCAGAATCAGGAAGTTTGGAAAAAAATACTTTCTAACATTAAAAAAAGGCGAAGGGCTTGCAAGAGAGGAGTTTGAAAGAGAGATAACCAAAGACGAGTTTGAAAATATCTTATCAAATTATAAAGATATCTACTCCTTGTATAAAACGAGATATAAAGTCAAAACAAGAAAAAAGATCTATGAGATAGATAGATTTGAAAAAGAGCTAAAAGGACTCTTTTTTTTAGAAGTAGAGTTTAAAGATGAGAAAGAAGCCAAATATTTCAATATAGATAAAAGATTTAAACAGCTTATTTTAGAAGATGTTACTGAAGATATAAGATTTTCCAATTTTTTCTTGGCTAAAAACCAAAATATTCCCACTTTACAAAACTGCGAAAATATTTTAAATATTGAAGAGATTGCTCCTCTTTGTAGTACTAAAGAGGCCTCTAAAACTATTTTGCATTCTCTTTTTAGAAGAGCTGAATATTACAGAGAAAAAATATTAACAGGCGATGAAGATATAGAAAATCTTCATCAGATTAGAGTCTCTCTAAGAAAAATGTTAGTCTTTTTGAAAGAGTTTAAAGAGTTTTTTCAAAAAAAGTGGTTTGAAACCATATATTCTCAAACAAAAGAGGTTATGTCATCCACAAACAAAAAAAGGGATATAGACGTTTTACTTTCCAATTTCGATGAATATCTCTCACATCTTCCTCCTTCTATGAAAGATTATTTAAAGGATTTCAAAGATAAATTACAAGAGATTCAAGAAAAAGAGCAAAAAAGAATTTTAGAACTTTTAAAAAGTGAAAAATTCAAAAATATCAAAAATCTGATTGACTCGATTTCGTTTACTGCAAAAGCTAGCTTTCCAATCATTGTTACTTCGTATAAAATCATAAAAAAAAGGGAGAAAAAAATATTTTTTCTAGCAAAATCGATAGTAAAAAATACACCTGCTTATAAATATCATGAGCTAAGAATCCAATTTAAAAGGATCCGCTATCTACTAGAGTTCTTCTCTCGCCTCTATCAAAAAAAAGAGACGCAAATATTTATAAAAAACTGCAAAAATATTCAAGATATTTTAGGAAGGCATCAAGATCTTGAAGTACAAAGAATCCATATTAAAGAGTATTTAAAAAAGAGAGATTTCTCATTTGATACGATTTTAAGTGTAGGAAAGCTAATAGGAGATATGGAGTTTGAAGAGTTTAAACAGAGAAAATTATTTAGAAAACTTTATAAAAAACTTTCTAAAAGACTAAAATCATCCATCATTTTTTAGATAGTTTACTCCAAATCCTTACCTCGGGAGTGTAAATATAACTGTGTAAATCCTTATAAAAAGATTAGATAAAATTAAAGAATAAAAAGGATTTACACAATGAGGTATATCAATACAGAAGAGGTAAAAAAAGCTATCAAAGAGGGAAAGGGGATAGATATTGATGAGATCTTGGAAGAATTCAAAGGTCTTTTAAAAGAGGTTTATCAGACTGCTACAGAAGTAGAGTTAACTGAGCATTTAGGATATGAGAAGCATCAAGTTTCAGATAATCCAAATTATCGTAATGGGTACAGTGAAAAAACTTTAAAGTCCAAATATGGGGATATAGAGGTTAAGATACCAAGAGACAGAAACGCTACCTTCGAACCAAAGCTTATCAAGAAGCGACAGACTCTCATAAAGGGGACAGAAGATTTAATTTTGTCTTTATATGCAAAAGGGATGAGTGAACAGATTTCAACACCATCTTGATGATTTATATGGGTATGAACTTTCTATTCAGACAATTTCCAATATAACAGAAGCAATAATAGATAAGGCAAAAGAGTGGCATAGTCGTCCGCTAGAGGCAATATATCCGATAATATTTATGGATGCTACAGTTTTAAAAATAAGAGTGGATAGAGTAGTTAAAAATATTGCTGCATATATAATGCTAGGCATAACTCTTGAAGGGAAAAAAGATATTCTTGGTATATGGATAGGTGAAAATGAAAGTTCTAAACAGTGGTTAACACTTTTAAATGAGATAAAAAACAGAGGTGTTGAAGATGTATTGATATTTGCAATAGACGGACTAAATGGATTTAAAGAGGCTATAGAGGCAGTTTATCCAAAGGCAGAAATTCAAAGATGTATTGTACACCAGATCAGAAATAGCCTAAAATTTGTATCTTGGAAAGATAGAAAAGAGGTAGCTAAAGATTTAAAGAGTATCTACACTTCATCAACCGAAGAAGAAGCAGAGCTTGCTCTTACAAATTTTAATGACAAATGGGGTCAAAAATATCCCCATATTACCCAGTCTTGGCAATCTAACTGGAATGAGCTATCTACATTTTTTAAATATCCCCAAGCTATAAGAAAACTGATTTATACGACAAATCCCATAGAATCGATAAATTCAAATATTAAAAAAAGAACAAAGTCTGTGGGTTCTTTTCCAACCATCGATTCAGCTTTTAAGCTTCTTTATCTTGCCACACAGGAGGTACAGCACAAATGGAGTAATACAAAAATCAGAAGCTGGAGTGAAATCTATCCTCAGCTTTGTATATTTTTCAGTGAAATTATGCAAAAATATACACGCTAAGGTTTTAAGGACTTTAGGTGGTTTACACAGTTTATTTTACAGTCCCCTTACCTCTATATATTTTTTATAATAGCAGGAAGAGTATCTAAAAAATTAAACAGACTCTTAATAGACTATAATATAATCCCGGATTTTGCAATAGAGTTCTTCTTACATAAGAAAATTTAATGATATTATTTTGAAGTTTATCTTTTTTCTCAACTAAATTTCTCAACTAAAAAGGAGACCGTTCATAATTTTGTGTCACCGATAGTTCATAGGATTATATCATAGCTCGAGAGCTTTCTCGAGTCTTCCTTCAAAAAATATAGCCAATTGGGAGAGAGTAAGACTCCAGTTTCTAATTGGCATTGTCCACTTTTTTTGAGCATTCTGAATACCAAGATAGAGCAGCTTTAAAAGGCTGTTTTCATTGGGAAACGCTCCTTTTGTTTTAGTAAGTTTTCGAAACTGTCGATGGACAGATTCTATGATATTTGTAGTATAGACGATACGACGGATATCTTCAGGATATTTGAAATAATAGGAGAGATTTTCCCATTTATTTCTCCACGAGTTGATAACAATGGGGTATTTTTTGCCCCATTTCTCTTCAAGCCGATCCAATTCCGTTTCGGCAGCCTCTTTGGATATTGCCTGATACACTTTTTTAAGGTCTTTCATGAACTCTTTGGAGTCTTTAGAAGCTACATATTTAAGGGAATTTCTTATTGTCCTCGGCTTCGCCTGCGGGGTTGTCGCTTCGCTCGGACGATGAATAATGCAAAGTTGCACTTCGGTCTTAGGAAATATTGCATTGATAGCCTCTGAAAACCCTTTGAGTCCATCCACTGATAATAAGTATATCTTCGACTCCTCTATTGTTTAAATCTGTTAAAATAGATAGCCAGAAATTGGCACCTTCAGACTCTGATAGATAAAGTCCCAATATCTCTTTTTTGCCTTCCAAATTTACTCCAAGAATAGTATAAACAGCTTTATTAACATATTTACCATTATCTTTGATTTTATAGTGTATTGCATCAAGCCAAATGAAAGGATATACTGCCTCTAATGGTCTTTGCTGCCACTCTTTTAACATTGGAATAATCTTATCTGTAACAGCACTAATAGTGGCTTTGGAAAATTCAATACCATAAAGTTCTTTAATATGCTGGGCTATCTGGCTATAGGAGTTTCCAAGAGCATAGAGTAATAGTATTTTCTGCTCTATTTGATCGCTCATATAAGTTTGATACTTTTTAACGATTTGAGGTTCGAATGTCCCTTTTCTATCTCTTGGAACCACTAGTTCAAACTCGCCAACTGAACTCTTCATTGTTTTTGAAGATTTGCCATTTTTGCGGTTTTTTATCTCTTTAGCTAGATGTGATTCAAGTTCTGCTTCTAAAGCAGCCTCTGTGAGTTGTTTAATAAGTGGTGCAAGTACTCCATCTTTGCCATCTATTTTTGCTCCAGCCTTGATAGCCTCAAGAGCTTCATTCAAATCGAAGTTTTCCATATTGTGTCTCTCCTTTAGATTATTTTATTCTATCGGATTGACACAAAATTTCTAACGCTCCCCCAAAAGCGATAAAAGTTATCCAAATCTATCGTCAAACTATCTACATCTATCCTTTACGATCCATAAAATCTTTTAATATTTTCATCCCTCCAAATGGCGTAATATTCTTGTCTATATACCCAATCTTCAACTCACCCATTTGGTTAGTCCCTCTTCCCTTTAGTTTTTCCGCTTGTATGGTAGGTTTAATATTTTATCATTATCTAATGAAAAATTTGGGTTATACTACTCTATCCACTCTTATTTTTAAAACTGTAGCATCCATAAATATTATCGGATATATTGCCTCTAGCGGACGACTATGCCACTCTTTTGCCTTATCTATTATTGCTTCTGTTATATTGGAAATTGTCTGAATAGAAAGTTCATACCCATATAAATCATCAAGATGGTGTTGAAATCTGTTCACTCATCCCTTTTGCATATAAAGACAAAATTAAATCTTCTGTCCCCTTTATGAGAGTCTGTCGCTTCTTGATAAGCTTTGGTTCGAAGGTAGCGTTTCTGTCTCTTGGTATCTTAACCTCTATATCCCCATATTTGGACTTTAAAGTTTTTTCACTGTACCCATTACGATAATTTGGATTATCTGAAACTTGATGCTTCTCATATCCTAAATGCTCAGTTAACTCTACTTCTGTAGCAGTCTGATAAACCTCTTTTAAAAGACCTTTGAATTCTTCCAAGATCTCATCAATATCTATCCCCTTTCCCTCTTTGATAGCTTTTTTTACCTCTTCTGTATTGATATACCTCATTGTGTAAATCCTTTTTATTCTTTAATTTTATCTAATCTTTTTATAAGGATTTACACAGTTATTTTTACACTCCCGAAAAAACTATCACTTCTGACACTGATAATTAAACTGACAAATAATCAATGGGAGAAAGTATGAGTGTCAAATGATGTTGTGAGTATTACAGTTTAACTTTTACATAATTCTATGGTAAAAATCGCCCCTTCCTTTTCGTTTCGCACCTCCAATTTTCCATTGCAACGTTCCTCTACAATACGTTTGCTCAAATATAGTCCTAGTCCTGTACCCTTTTGTCCTTTTGTACTAAAATAGGGTTCAAAAATCTTTGTTAAAATTTTAGATGGCACTCCTCCTCCGCTATCGGCTATTTCTAGTTTACAACCATCTATCAAAATTTTGATTTTTCTTCTATTTTTATTTTCCATGGCATCAACGGCGTTTTTGATAATATTAATGACTACTTGCAAAAGTTCATTTTCATATGTCTCTAACTTTTCAACAGATTTTTTTTCTATAACTAGCTCGATATCTTTTATATAAAGTAGATGTTCTAAAATCTCTACCGCTTTCTGTACAATTTTGCCAAAATCGGTTTTTACCATCTCCTTTTGCGGCATAAAAAAATTTCTAAAATCTTCCATTGTAGTATCTAAATAGTTAATCTGTCTTAAGATATTTTCACAGTTCTCTTTAATCTTTTCTATATCATACTCTTTAAGTTCTAGCCATATCTTAACGTTATTCGCTATTGTACTAATAACATTAATAGGCTGTCTCCATTGATGAGCAATGATTGCTATAAGCTCACCCATAGCCGCAAGTCTAGATTGTGCAAGCAGCATCTTTTCTTGTTCGACATTCTTCGCAACTTCAGCTTTAACTATCTTTTCAAGCCGCTCGTTTAGTCGCTGCATCTCAATAGTTTTACGCTTTAGCTGCATCTGCTGTTCAAAGTAATCTATCCAAAAATCAACCTTTAGTATAAACTCTTCTGCAACAAAAGGCTTTTTAATATAATCGTTCGCTCCGCTTTTGAGTATCTTTCTAACAAGACCTGGCGTATTACTCCCAGAAAGTACAATAATAGGTAAATGAATAAGAGAAGGTTTATCTCTGATTCTTTTTAAAACTTCTAAACCGTGAAGATCGGGTAGTTCAATATCTAAAATTATAAGTTCATACTCTTTTTTTTCTAATAGCTCCAATCCTTCTTTCCCGGTATGAATACCATCTACATTATAGTTTCTTGTATCTAATACTCTTTTAACTTGACGTACTACAAATTTTGAGTCATCGATAATGATCATATTCTTTTTTTTTCTGGATAAAAAATGCTCAAAAATCTTTATCACTTCCTCTACCGAATAGAGAAAGTTTTGATCTTTTATAATATAATCCAATATCCCTCTGTTAAATAATTCCTGTCTTAAAGATTCGTCATCGGCGGTAGAGGTGAGAACTATTATCTTGGTATCGGTTATGGTCTGGATACTGCCTAGCAGATCTATACCTTCGCCGTCAGGCAGATGCAAATCTAAAATCAAAAAATCATACTTTTTTTGAGAGAGCCTTTCTTCTGCTTCCTTTAGGGTAAAGGTCTGAGTTACTTGTAAACCCAACTCTTCAAGTCTTTTAGAAAGTATATTATTAATAGTTTTAGAATCTTCGATTATCAATACATCAAACATTTCCGCCATCTTTAAACTCTAAAGGCTGAGGTTTGCCAAAAAAATAGCCTTGTACTAAATCAACACCCAAGTTTTGCAATATCTTAACTGTAATATCATTTTCCACAAACTCTGCAACGGTCTTCATTTTTTGCTCTTTAGCAAACGTTACTATACTCTTTACCACTGAATGGCTAATAGGATTTCGATCTATATCTTTAATCAAAGAGCCATCAATTTTCAAAAAATCTGGCTCATACTCAATAAGCCTGGAGTAGTTTGAGTAACCTTTGCCAAAATCATCAATCGCTATAGTGGCGCCCATAGATTTTATGAGTTTAATAAAGTTTTTTACAACCTTAAAATCATGTACCTTTTCATCTTCAAGCAACTCAAAAGTTATTCTATCAACGCAAGGACGATGTTCTGAGAGAATATGGATTATATTTGAACGCATCTCATCATTTTCGATATCCAAAACGGAAAGATTAATACTAACCCGCTTATCGGTATTATGCAAAAGAGTAATGGTTCTCTCGATAACTGTTTGCGTTATCTTTGGATAGAGATTACTTAATTTAGAAGCACCTAAAAAGTAAAAGGGGCTCTTTATCTCACCATTAGAAGAACGCATACGCACAAGAGCTTCATATTTTACTATTTCTGAAGTATTTGAATCTACTATGGGTTGATAATAAACTAAAATAGAGTCGTTATTAAGAGCATATTTTATCTCTTTGATAACTTTTATATTTTCTTTAACCCTTTTTCTATACTCATTTGCCAAATTATTGGCAACTATAAAATATTTTTGCTCTTTTTCCAATTTTTTTAGCCCAAAAATCGCCGACTCATAAAAGTAATCACCCTCATAAACAACACTTATCAATACAGAGATATTGTATTGGATAAATTGGTCTATAATAATTTCATCTTGCTGGATCTTCTTTTGGACTTTTTTCAATGACTCTACTATTTGTTCGTTACTTAAATTTTTTTCAATTAAAAGCGCATATTCTCCATTACCAAGATGAAATATGTAATCCGTATGAAAATATTGATAGAAAAAAGTATTAAGATAATTAAGTACTTTTTTTTCTAGCTTTTCAAGTATCTCTTGAGGATAAAATTCTTCAAGTAAGCTATATTGCTCGAGTTTCATTAAAACAAAGAGTTTATTTTTGACCTCTTTAAGAGCTTCTAAAAGTAGTTTTTTTGGATTCATGGTATGGGTAATATCTTGACGAATCGAAAAAAACTCTTGAATATTACCTTTATTATCCAATATAGGTTTTATTGTGCTCTGTACATAGTATGTTTTTCCATCTTTATCTAGATTTCTAATTACACCTTTAAAAGTCTTTTTCGCTAAAATCGTCTCCCAAAGTTTTTTGAAAAAATCTTTGGGAACATCTGGATGTCTAATAATATTGTGAGGTTTACCTATAAGTTCCTCTTTGGAATATTTAGAGATTTTTTCAAAGTTTTCGTTCACATAAGTTATCTTTCCGGTCGTATCAGTTTTTGAAACTATCGTACCCTCGTCAACAGCCTCTTTGTACTGCTCCAAAAGATATTTATAACGCTCAGCTTCTCTTCTTTGTCTCAACGTTGAAACTACTTTTTGTAAAGTAGTAGTCAACTGTTCAAACTGAATTGGCTTGATAAGATACCCGTCCACACCCTCTTTTATCAACTCAATAAAGTAGTTTGTCTCATTATAGGCCGACAAAACTATTATTGGAACCTCTTGGTCAATTTGACGGATTTTGCGTATCATGACAAGCCCGTTCATTTTAGGCATATTTATATCAGTGATTACTATATCGAACTTCTCTTTTCCAAAAATTTCAAGACCTTCTTTACCGTTAAACGCAACTTTTACATCTTTGAAAAATTTTAGAAGAAGAGTTTTTGTTACTTGTAAAACTTTTTCATTATCTTCCACAAGCAAAACATTAAAATTTTTAGCTTCTTCTTGCAATTTCTTTATATCCATAACAGTCCTTGCGGTACTTTAACACCCTTTAAAAAACAGTTCCATATTTAGAAGCGTTTAGATGATAAATTCTTCAATTTTTATTAGTTGCTTGTTGTTAATGCACAATATCGAATTATTTAATAAACTATTTTAAATTATATAAAATATTACTTAAAGATCATTTATAAAAGTAAGAAAAAGTTACAAATATGATAAATTCATCTTTATCTTTACATACATATAAATAAAAGAGTAGAGCTAATAAAATTGAGCCTTAATTACATATTTAAATAATTGTTTTATATAATATCAACAAACAAATGGCTAGGAGAGAAAGTGAAAATTCAACGCTTTAGCCGAGTTGGCTTTATTATGGCAGCTGCAGGAAGCGCAGTTGGACTGGGAAATATATGGAAATTTCCATATATGACGGGAGAGTATGGCGGCGGTGCGTTTGTTTTAGTTTATCTGTTCACAATAGCTTTTATCGGTTTTTCTGTAATGGTTGCTGAAATGCTTATTGGCGCTCTGGGTAGAAAAGATACGGTAGGAAGTTTTGAAACTTTAGCTCCGCCAAATAAAAAATATTGGAAATACGCTGGTTTGATAGGTTTTAACGGTATTATCATTATGACTTTCTACTCAGTGGTCATCGGATGGATTTTTTATTATCTGATCATACTGATGTTTGGACTGCCATCAACTACTGAAGATGCAAAAACAATTTTTGATACTTTGGTAACACAAAGCCCAGGAGTTGCTATTTTTTATCATACGATTGCAGTCATTATAGTAGGATATATAGTACATAAAGGAATTAAAAGCGGTATAGAAAAGATAAATCTTATACTTATGCCGGCACTAATGTTAATCCTTTTTGGACTTCTTTTGTACGCTTTCTCTTTAGATGGATTTACTAAGGCTTGGAGTTTTATGTTTGAGCCAAAATGGGATAAGCTAAACTCAGAAGCGATAGTAAGAGCAGTTGGCCACTCATTTTTTACCCTCTCTCTTGGTATGGGGGCTATTATGACATACGCTGCTTCTTTGCCAAAAGATGCAAATATAACTAAAACAGCATTTATAGTAACCTTTATGGACACTTTTATAGCACTTATAGCCGGTTTGGTTATCTTTAGTTTTCTTTTTCAGTTTGGCGCATCGCCATCTCAAGGGCCGGGACTTGTTTTTATCTCTTTACCAACTATTTTAGACAATTTTGGCTCTTTGGGTATTATTTTTGCTCTACTCTTTTTTTTATCTTTAGCATTTGCCGGTATCACTTCGGCTATAAGCCTTGTCGAGCCGGTAGTTCAATATCTAATAGATAGATTCGATTTTAGCAGGACCAAAGCGGTAGCTTTTATAAGCTCTATTTACTGGCTTGTTGGTATAGCCGCTCTGCTCTCTTATACCAAAGGGTGGGGAGATCTTTTTAGTATAGCGGGTAAACCAATATTTGATATATTAGAGTATACTACCGACTCTATACTATTGCCTCTAGGAGGACTTTTGATAGCAATTTTTATAGGTTATGAAATACATCAAGATAGAGTAAAAGCCGAGTTAGAACCGGAAATGGGAGAAAAAGTTTATAAAGTCTGGAGATTTTCAATCCGCTATATAGCTCCTATATCCCTACTTTTTATGATGTTAAACTTAATGGGAATTATAAAAATATGAGCCTATAAAACCGGCTCATATTTTAAAACTTTAAAACTGGATCATCCCCTCTGTTGGACTTGAAGCCGTAGCGTAGGGTTTTTTCGGAATACGTCCTGCTAAATAGCTAAGTCTCCCGGCAATAACTGCGTGTTTCATAGCTTCTGCCATAGCGATAGGATTTTTAGCCTGAGCTATAGCAGTATTTGTAAGTACTCCGTCAGCTCCTAGTTCCATCGCTATTACAGCGTCACTAGCACATCCAACACCTGCATCAACTATTACCGGAACACTTACAGCCTCTTTAACAAATACAACATTATATCTGTTTTGGATCCCTAGTCCGCTTCCTATTGGCGCTGCTAACGGCATAACTGCAGCAGCTCCTGCATTTTCAAGTCTTTTTGCAACAATCGGATCATCGTTTGTATAAGCCATAACCGTGAATCCCTCTTTTGCCAAAACTTCACAAGCTTTAACCGTCTCTATAACGTCAGGATACAAAGTTTTTTCAGTATCTCCTATAATTTCTAGTTTTATTATATCTATGCCTGTAGCTTCTCTAACTAGTCTAAAAAGCGTTATAGCCTCCTCGGCGGTTACGCAACCTGCGCTATTTGGTAAAAACTGAACGTCGCTATCTTTAAAATAGTCCATAAGATTTTCTTTGTTTGGATCGGTAATATTTACGCGTCTTACCGCAACGGTTATCATTTCCGCTCCACTTGCAATAGTCGCGTCGTACGTAGTTTGAAAATCGGGATATTTTCCGCTTCCAACTATAAGTCTACTTGTAAATTCATATTTTCCTATTTTTAAAATATCAGCCATAATTTTCTCCTAAATGGGATAATTTTTATCTTATTTTACTTTAAAAAACTTTCATAGTCAAAAATTTTACAATCAAATCAATCTTTTTAATTTTTAACTCCTATAACTACACATACTAAAACATACTAAATGCTTAACAATTATAAACTACATTTAACATCTAATATCACAGGATATTTTTTGTGCAATAACTTACCAATATTGGCCAAATAATCAAAAAATATGCAATATCTTTTTAAAATACAAAACTTCTAAAACAATTAACATTATTCTCTTATTAAAAGAGTTTTTATCACTTCAGGATATAGTTTATACTCTAGTTGGTGGATTTTTTTCTCAAACTCCTCAAAACTCTCATTATCTCTATGGAAACAGCACTGATCCAAAATCTTGCCCGAATCGAGTTCATCACTTACTCTATGAACAGTAACACCGGCTACTTTCATCTCACTCTCAAAACTTTTTTTTATTGCATTAACACCTTTGAAAAGAGGCAATAAAGATGGATGAATATTGATTGCATTTTTTATATTGGATGTAAAAACAGGTGACAAAATCCTCATAAAGCCAGCTAAAACTACGAGATGGGGATTAACCTTTTTGATGCTTTTAACCAAAACTTCATCATACTCCTCTCTTGAAGAGAAGTTTTTATGATCAATAATCTCAACATCAACTCCATATTTTTTAGCTTTTTCGATACCTTTTGCCTTGGGATTATTGGTTATAGTTTTAACGATTTGGATTTTTTTACCTTCAAACTCTTTTTTATGAAGCTTTTTTAGTATATTTTCAAGATTAGTTCCTTCGCCACTAAACAAAACCACTATCTTTTTCAAAGACATCCTACAGCCTCTATCAAATCAATTGGCGTTAAAGCATAATTTGCTTTTTCTACCTTTTTAGAAGCTATTGCATGAGCTAAAGAACCCTGAATAGCTGCAGATAATGGCTCATACCCTTGGGCTAAAAGTGCACCTATAAGTCCTGTTAATATATCCCCGCTTCCGCCTTTGCTCAATGCGTTTGAGCCATGTGGATTTATAAATAACTCCTCATTTTTGGCAATTATCGGATTTGCACCCTTTAACAGCAATACAACTTCTGGATATTTTTTGCAAAACTGCTGAACAAAATAGAGCCTATTTTGCTGTATCTCTTTTGGAGAGACTTGTGCGATATTCAAAATATCAAGCATAGATGCAAACTCTTTAGGGTGAGGGGTTAAAACAATTTTACTCTTTTTTAAAAGCTCTTTTATCTTTTCACTCTTAAAAAGATCAGCATCTACAACCAAAGGGAGATTATTATCCATTACCAAAGAGTTAAAGTCCTCATCACTATATTCTTGACCAAGACCCATTCCAACGGCTATAGCATTTGCAGTTTTCGGCAAAGAGTTTGAATACATAAGTTCATAAGGGACATTTATCTTTTCATTGGTTATTATAGTTACCAAGCCTGCACCAAAATTCAAAGCACTTAAAGCTGCTAGTATTGCAGCTCCCTCTTTCTCTCCGGCAATAACCGCTAGATGCCCGTAATTTCCCTTATGAGAAGAGTTCTTCTCTCTATAAGGTGGCTTTAGATCCACTTCATCCAAAAGTTTGATATGAGAGGGCTCTTCATAAAGCTCTCTAGATACTCCTAAATCTACAACTTTAACTTTTCCTACAAAATCTTTTGCCAAATCCATATAAAGTGCACTCTTCAAAGCCCCCATAGTAAATGTGATATCGGCCTTAAATGCAACAGGCAAAGGTTTTCCATCTTCATCTATTCCAGAAGGTATATCTACCGCTATTTTATAAGCTTTTAATAAATTGAGTCTTTCTATAAGCAAAACGGTATCATCTCTAAGAGGTTTAGATAGACCAGAGCCAAAAACAGCGTCAATGACTATATCATACTCTTTTATATTACTGCTAAGCTCGCCTCCCACCGCAAAAAATCTATCAAGCTGAATTTTGCACATCTTAGTTTTTGCTCCATAAGGCATAACAAGAGAAACTTCAAAATCCCCATATAAAAGTCTAGCTAGTGCAACTCCGTCTCCTCCGTTATTTCCTGGACCGGCTACTATTAATATTTTAGAGC
This sequence comes from Nitrosophilus labii, assembly GCF_014466985.1. Taxonomy (NCBI): domain Bacteria; kingdom Pseudomonadati; phylum Campylobacterota; class Epsilonproteobacteria; order Nautiliales; family Nitratiruptoraceae; genus Nitrosophilus; species Nitrosophilus labii. The sequence continues at coordinate 132,345 of NZ_AP022826.1, read as the reverse complement.
CTTTTTCAAACCTCTCTCTAATAAATTTATTAATCCCATCGGCAGCGTGCTCCATCAAAATATCTTCTGGAAGAGAGTAGTTTTCATAACACTTTTTATCTAAAAAAGCCACACTTTTATAGAGATTTTGCATAATTTCTCCTATCTATTCTACTTATTCAAAATCTCACCAAACCTATATCTGGCAAATACGCTAAACTTCTTGAAAAGTTCGCTTTTGTATTTGTCTTTATGATGAATTTGAAAAAACTCTCTGGTAAAGTCAAAGCCTTTTATTTTGAGTTGATAAAGTTCTCCACACTCTATATTTCTATTTACTGCTATTTTAGATATGCAGCTAATAGTCCCGGAAGTTTCTTTTAAGACACTTTTTATCGCCTCTGTATGACGTAGATCTAAAAATAGATTTAAACCAGTTACATAATTTTTAATCTTATTTAAAAAGACTGAACGAGTACCAGATCCTTCTTCTCTTAAAATCCATTTGTATTCTAAAAGATTATCTATATAATACTCCTTCTTTTTAACAAGATTTTTATCGCCGGTTACAATAACAAGTTCATCAACTCCTACCGGTGAAGTAACTACGTTAAAATTTTGTATTTCACCCTCTATATATCCTAAATCTACACTTCCCTCTTCTACCATTTTTACTATCTCGTCAGTATTGCCTATCTTCATTGATATCTTTACGTCCGGATATTTCTCCATATATTCGCAAATAATATGAGGCATTATGTAGTCTGCTATAGTTGTACTTGCTCCTACTGTTAGTTCCCCTTTATTTTCTTGAGACATAAACTCTTCTTCTATGTCTCGAAGTTTTTTCACTAAAGGCTCTATAGCATGCATAAAAGCACGCCCTTTTTCATTCAAGACAAGTTTTTTCTGGATTCTATCAAACAGCTTACATCCAAGAATACACTCAAGCTCTTTTATAGACATTGATACGGCGGATTGACTAAGCCCCATCTCATTTGCTACTTGCGTTAGATGTCCTATTTTTGCTACTTGTAAAAAGATCTCCATCTGTCTTAGAGTGATTCTCATTTTTAAATCCTTTTTCAATTATATTTATGATAATATACCAATTTATTTATTTTTCTTATTTTAAAAAAAATATTATAATTCTTTTTAAGGATTATTAATCTCATCTTTAATTTGACTGATATCATAAGATATATTCTATCAAAATAATTGAGTATTTGCATAATCTTCCATATAAAGGATTGATATGGCGTTTTCAAAAGAAAATATCAGATACACTCTAAACGGGATACTCTTCGTTGCACTTTTTACAATAGCCGCAATAGAGATTTCAAATATGGGTTTTATAAAAAAACTAGCTATAAGTCCCTTAATAATAGGTATCGTTATAGGTATGTTTTACGCCAACACTCTTAGAAGCCATATCCCAAAAGAGTGGGTTCCAGGTATTATTTTTAGCTCTAAACAACTCTTAAGATTTGCAATAGTGCTTTACGGATTTAGGATAACTTTTCAACAGATCATCGAAGTTGGGATGTCAGGTTTGATAGTTTCGGTCATAATGCTTTCAACAACTTTTATTTTAGGATGGTGGCTAGGAGTAAAGATCTTTAAACTTGATAGAGAAACATCCGTTCTTTGTGCCTCAGGTTCTAGCGTATGTGGAGCAGCTGCGGTTTTAGCCACTGAACCGGTTTTAAAAGCAGAACCCTATAAAAGTGCGGTAGCGGTAGGAACAGTTGTACTTTTTGGAACTATAGCAATGTTTATCTATCCCGCTCTATACAAGGCCGGCATATTTGATATGGATCCCGCAGCATACGGCATCTATGTTGGTGGTACCGTTCACGAAGTAGCGCAAGTCGTAGCTGCCGGTGGAGCTATAGGCGGAGTGGCGTCAGATAACGCGGTAATCGTAAAAATGACTAGAGTTATGATGATAGCTCCTCTTTTAATTATTTTAGGTTTAATCGTTTCAAGAACCGTAACTTCAGACTCAGAGCAAAAAAACCAAAAGTTTAAAATAACTATTCCGTGGTTTGCGATATGGTTTATAGTAATGGCTGGCATAAACTCCGCCTTAGCCGATTTTGAAGCTATAAAGCCTATTATAAAAGATATCAACGAAGTGGATACTTTCTTACTTACTATGGCTATGACCGCCTTAGGAATGGAAACTAGCGTACAAAAATTTAAACAAGCTGGTATAAAACCGGTTATGTTGGCTCTGATTATGGCTATCTGGCTTATGGTGGGGGGCTATTTTATAACAAAAGGGGTTATATCAATCTTTGGCGCATAATCGCCGAAGATTTATCTATCTTTTTCTAAATCCCAACGCTTCCAATAGGTGTCTTTTTTCAATCTTCTCGCTTGACTCCATATCGGCTATAGTTCTAGAGACTTTTTTAATCTTGTTGATACTTCTAAAAGAGAGCGAAAATCTATCAACCGCTCTATCTAAAATCTCTTTTGCCTCCTCATCAAAGATGCAGTAGTTCTCAATCTCTTTTTCATCCATTTTTCCGTTTACTCTTTTTTGACCTCTTCTTTTTTGCATCTCAAAAGCTTTTAAAACGGACTTTTTCATCTCTTTACTGCTTATAGTGGAACTATCTTCCGGGTTAATTTCGCTCATTTGCACATATAAATCTATTCTATCTAAAAAGGGCTCGGATAGTCTATTTTTATATCTTTGAATCTCCGCTTCGCTACATCTACACTCTTTTTTAAAACTTAAAAGATTGCCGCAAGGACAAGGATTCATAGCCGCCGCAAATAAAAAATCGGTTTTATACTCAATCTTGGAGTTTACTCTTGAGATTAGAATTTTGCCGTCTTCTAAAGGTTCTCTCAACGCTTCTAATACTGTTTTGGAAAAATGAGGAAGTTCATCGAAAAAAAGTATCCCAAGATGGGACAAAGCCACTTCACCTATTTTTGCTCTATTAGAACCGCTGTAATTATTCAAATATAATTTCACCAAATTTTTCCTTGAAATCGCTTAATTTGGAAATTTTACCATAAATAAAAAAAGAAATTATTCAAATATATTTGCACTGTTATTCTAAATTAGATATACTAAATTATATTTATTCTAATTTATCTATAATTTCTTATGTAAGGTTAGTTAATGAGAATTAGAGAGATACCTATTCAAACTAGATCAGTTGCAGGTAATTTTTTCAGCTACAAAAACAAAAGAGTTGTAAAATTTGAATCTCAATTAGAGAAAAAATGTTTTTTATTTTTAGAGTTTGATAAAAGTATTCAATCATATATAGAACAGCCTTTAAATATTGGAAGATATGTTCCCGATGTATTAGCCAAAAGAAATAACAACAAAAATTTGCTTATAGAAGTTAAATATTACGATGAAGTAGAAAAAATGGACGAAAGACTTGAAAGAAAAATCAATACTCTTCAAGAATATTGCGATAAAAACAATTTAGAATTTAAATTTTTTACTGAGAAAGATATTGAAGAACCTTATTTTTCCAATATATCTTTTATCTATAATTATGCGGGTATAACATTATCTGAAGATGAAAAGAAAAAAATAATTAGTTATATTCAAAAATATAATGGAGTATCTTTAAACAAATTGGCAAAGGAAGGTTTCAATATGGCTTTCATCTACAAGATGATATTTGACGAAATCTTAGATATCAATCTCTTTAAAAAACTCTCAACTGATTCGATAGTAAGGATTAACTATGATAGAACTTAAAATAGGTAAAACTATATCTTATAAAGATAAAAAGTATGTTATTCATCAGATCCTTGATATTGACACTATTGTGATAAAAGAAATTAAAACAAATTTATTCAAAACCATTAAAATAAGCGAATTAAATGACAATCCAAAATCTTTGTCATTAAAACCTATAGAAAGTATTGAAGAAAAATATCTCAAAATTGCTAAAGAGAGACTTGAAATCATAAAACCTTTATTGGAATCAAGAACTAAAAAGGATGTTGAGGAAATAGCAAAAAAATCAGGCAAAAGCATAAAAACTATTTACGATTGGATAAAACTTTATAAAAACAGTGGAAACAATCTATTAGCTCTGGTTCCGAATTATTCCCAAAGAGGAGGAAGAGGAAAGTTTAGAATTAGTAAAGAACAAGAACGGATAGCTTGGGAAATTATAGATAGCAACTATCTAAGTGTTCAAAAACCATCCATAGCTCACGTTCATGAACTTATTAACGCAAAACTGTATGAACAAGGATTGAAAAAAATCAGTTATGCAACCGTATGGAGAATGGTGTCTCAAATCGACGAAAGATACGCATTCAAAAAGAGAGAAGGCAACAAAAAATTTGCAAATTTAATTGAAGAATCACCTAATACCTTTGAAGCAAAATATCCTCTAGAGATTGTCCAAACAGACCACACACCTTTAGATATTCAAATAGTAGATGAAACCTATAGAAAACCGATAGGACGTCCAACTCTTACACTAGCAATAGATGTTTATAGCAGAATGATTTACGGTTTTTGCCTTACACTTGAAGCTCCAGGGTTGTATTCGGTTGGAAAAACCATTTATATGGGACTAATTTCAAAAGAAAACTATTTAAAAGAGTTGGGAATCGAAGGAGAATGGAAAATTTATGGAATTCCAAATACTATTCATGTAGATAACGCTAAAGAGTTTAGAAGCAAAGGATTGGAAACTTTTTGTTCAGTTATGGGCATAAATCTTGAATTCAGACCAAAAGGACGTCCTAAAAGCGGAGGACATATAGAAAGAGCTATTAAAACTTTTAATATACAAATTCATAAATTGAAAGGTACCACTTTTTCAAATCCTCAAGAAAGAGGAGATTATGATTCTGAAAAAAATGCAATATTTACTCTAAAAGAGCTTGAAAAGTATCTCACCGAATGGATAGTAAATTATTATCATAAAAAACCGCATAAAGGACTTAATGGTTTAACGCCAGAAGAAAAGTTTCAAGAAGGTCTTTATGGTGATTCAGAAAATCCACCAGTTGCTTTAAGAATGCTTCAAAGCGAAGAGGAAAAAAGATTTGCAAAAATATCTCTTTTACCGTTTGAAGAAAGAACCATTCAAAAAGCGGGAGTTGAACTTTTTGGAGTTAAATATTACGATGAGTCTCTTATCCCTTTTATAACTCCACCAAAGAGTAAAGAGAAATATATATTTCGATACGATCCTTATGATTTAAGAAAAATTTATTTCTTCCATCCAGATTTAAAGGAATATATTGAAATCCCAGCAAAAAAGAGATTTTTACCAGCTATCTCAAAATGGGAGCTTAAAAATGCAAGAAAACATTATATGGATGCGAGAAAAAAAGATTATACTGAAGAAGAATTCCTTGAAACAGTTTTGAAGTTAAAAGAGATGGAAGACGAAGCAGCTAAAAAAACGAAACAGCATAGAAGAAATAAAGAGAGAAAACAGACTTCCAAACCGCTTTTGGAAAATAAAAAGAAGAATACAAAACAGGCTGGACTAAAAAATATAAAATTTGAAGATTATGAAATTGATTTTGATTAAAGGGTAGAATATGACACAAAAAGAGTATCTTCAATGGCTCCCGCAAAAAACACTCCAGGAACTTGATAAAAATAAAGAAGATAGAGTAAATTTTATAAAAGCTCCAAAATTCATCAAACATCCAAAAGCAATAAAACTTTTCAAAAAACTTTCAGATCTTATGAATGAGCCAAGAAAAGATAGAATCCGCTCTATGCTTTTAGTAGGAGATTCAAATAACGGCAAAACTGCAATGGTTAAGAAATTTTATGAAATGAATATTTATAGAAATGAAGATGAGCAGCTTTTTTTTGAACATGTCATGTTAATACAAGCACCGAATAGAGCAGATTTGCACGATCTATACAACAAGATGTTCCAGTTTTTTGTTGTTCCATACAGAAAAGATGAACCCATTAGCGAAAGAGAAAACAAAATAAAGCATTATTGTGAAGTCAATGAGGTGAAAATGATTATAATCGATGAAATTCAAGGAGCGTTAATAGGAAGCATAACCAAACAGATGGAATTTATGAGCGGAATTAAAAATCTCTCAAATGTTTTAAAAATTCCCATAGTTTTAGTTGGAATACCCAAAGGAGTGAGTTTAGTAAGCTCAGACCATCAGTTAAAAAGCCGTTTTGTCCCGACAAAAATAAAAAAATGGCAGCTTGATAAAGATTATTTGTCTTTGCTTTACGCAATTGAAAAGACTTTACCGCTTAAAAAACCTTCAAAAATTTACGAGAACGAAAAATTGTTTACCGAAATTTTAGAACTCAGTGACGGACTCATAGGCGATATTGTAACAATCTGCAATCTTTTAGCAATAGAGGCGATTGAAAGCGGAAAAGAGAAAATAGAAAGAAAAATGCTCAAAGAAATAGAGTATGTCCCCGCATATGACAGAGAAGGCGTTATCTATGCCGACGAAATCTAAGTTTCATCCTGAAAAAGGGTATCTTTTTAAAATAGTCTACAGGGATAAAAAATTTAAAGAAAAATTGGCAAAAACCGTAATCAAAAACAGAGTCAAACCATATCCCGATGAACTATTTACCTCATGGATCGCAAGAAACGCTACTATAAATTTCTTACAAACACCAACTTTTATCAATTACTATTTCCCTGAATATAAAAATAAATTCCTTAACAGGGATACGGATATTTTTGTGGATAAAAAGATAGCAAACAATTTCGCAAAGCGAATGTTACTGGATGAAAAAGATGTTTTTAATACCTCATTGCAAAGCTACAGCGGTTTTCTAAACGAAATAATAGATTCTAAAACCAGAAACCACCTTATAACACCGGTAAAAGTAAGAGGAAGCTATCCACGTATAAAAGGACTAAGATATTGTCCGCAATGTCTGCAAGAACAGGAATATTTCAGAAAAGAGTGGAGATTAAGCTTCTATACGGTTTGTCTAAAACATAAAAACTTTCTCATAAACGAATGTCCTCAATGCGGGGAACCGATATTTTTGGTAAAAAGAAAATTGGATACAAAATCATTTAATTGCTGGAATTGCGGATTTATCTATAAAGAAGCCGAAACGGAAAAAATCCATCACAATTCAAAAGGCATATATTATCTTTCAAAAGCGACCGAAATACTGTATAGGGGATATTTTGTATATAACAGCAAATGGTATTATTCGCCTTTCTATTTCCGTATTCTAAAACATATGGCAAAACTCATATATCTTTCAGGCTATAGAAATTTGGATATTTTGGAAAAAGAGATTAAGCTACACAATGTTAAACTCAAGAATACAAGGGAACTCGGAGGAAAGTTTTTAGAAGAAATCATTTCTCTCAAAGAAGCATTTGCAGTCTTTACAGCTTCTATTTCAATTCTCTCTTCTCCTATAAATTTACAACGATTTATCAATTCAAATAAAATCTCATATGCTATTCTCAAACGAGATTTAAATTATATACCTTTTTGGTATGAGAAAACGATTTGGCAATATAAAAAACAAGCCCATTTCGTAACTATTGAAGAAGTTAAAAATGCTTGTTCTTGGATGAAAAAAAATGGAATAGAGCTTTCTTATTCAAGTTTATCAAGAGTGTTAGGAATCAAGATAGAAAGAAGAAAAAGACCAGAACTCGCTACTCTAATGTAAATTAAATCAAAATATTTTTAATTCTTTTGAATATTAGAAAGTATATTTTTTATTCGATCTTCTAGCAATTCATCTATACAAGAATGTTCCTTCCTAAATTTATCTAGTTCCATCTTTTGTTTTATAATTATTTCCGCATAATATGGTATCTCTTGATCTTTAACCCATTTTTTCAATGTTTGCTCAGATAATCCTAAAAAATTTGCGAACTGTTTTTGAGTAAATCCCAATTCTTTCAAAAATCTTTTAAATTCTTTTATAGATAGACAAGACTTTTTCATTTTATACCTTAATAGTATATTTTTTATACTTTAAGATAAATATTAGTATATTTTTTGTAAAATTTATATTAAATGCTAAGGAGTATGATAAGATGGTAAAGAAATGTTTACCTAGTATGTCATTAACTAATGATTATCTAGTTTGTAAAAATCAAAATGCAGTGGATATAATCATCTCTATCAAACCAAAATATGTTGAAAAAATCTTAAACAAAGAAAAACTATATGAATTTAGGAAAGTAATTTTCAAAGAAAAAAATATTAGAAATATATTTATTTATGCATCATCGCCTATTAAAAAAATTGTAGCTATTTGTGAATTTGAAAGAGTAATTGAAGGAACCCCTCAAAAAATATGGGAAATATGTCGGGAATATGCAGGAATAACTGAGGAAGAATTCTTTTCTTATTTTAGCAACAGAGAAAAAGCATATTCAATTAAATTAAAAAACATCAAGAAGTTACATAATTATTTTGATCCGTATCAATACTTGGAAAATTTCAGACCTCCTCAATCATTTATGTATGCGGATATAAAATTTATACTCTCTTTTAAACAATCTTCATATGTATTACACTGATTGAAATTAATTTCTTTAAAGGGCAACTTTAAAATCTTGGCTACTTCTTTCGCCCAACTTAATTCCTCATCTTGCATGGTTTCTAATAAATTAATAGTAAAAGAATGATTAGGTGCCCGAATATTAAGTCGTTTTATTATTTCTTTTGGCTTATCTAGTAATAGTATTATACCATTCACTTGCAATGCCATATATGTTTCTATACCTATTCGTTTGATATTTCCTTTTTCATCTAATAATACAAAATGACCATCAAGTAATATATTGTCTTTTTCTCTCTCTTTTTTTAACCCTTCAATTAGCAATTTTTGATTTATATCTATATCTTTAACTTTTTTATGCTCAAATTCTTTAAAAGCATAATTTTTGTATTTTTTTATAATTTCACTTGCACTCAAATGTTTCAAACTTCCATTATATATTTCGGTCAATTTATTACAAAAAGTTGTTTTTCCTACCCCATGTATACCGCCAACAAAGACTACTTTGCCCATTTAGAGCCCTATGATTAACCTCTCGTCAACATTAGCATCTATTATTATCTGTTTCAAAAATTCTTTTGGTATTTCAAAAAATCCCCAATAATTAGGAATACCAAAATTCTTTTCTATATATTCTTTAATTAAACGTTTTTTGAATGCCACATTATACGTCATTCTGACTACTTTTTTATCACCAGTTTTGTATTGATACATTAATTCATTTCTAGTAAAAACAGAATATGGTTTGCAGTATATGTAAAAATCTGAAAAATCTCGAAACTCATCTTGATGTTTTTTCTCTAAGACTACACATAAAGAAGTCAGGACGGAACTATATCGTGCACTTTGTCTTCCTTTATCTTTTGTCCTATAAATAACTAATACATCTCCTGGCTTTAACTTCTGTAATCCGTGAATTTTCGCTATATAATTTTTAAAAATACCATTCGTATGGGAAATATCTCGAATAATTTCATCAGAATTTTCCGTTTTTAATTTTGAATCAGGAAATAACCTTGTATGATATTCTGGATAAATGCCTAATACATATATTTTCGTTTCATCTTTTATTTCAACTAACGGATAACGTTCTGTTAAATTACCTTCGAGTTTAAACATCTCTTTTACAAATACACTTTCTTGTCCTTTAGAGCCATAATATTTTAAACCAAATTCTTCAAAAAGTTTAACAAGTTGTGGATGTTTCTCCTTGTATGTTGTAACATACAAACATCTTGCATTATTCTCATAAGCATAGTCAATTGCTATTTTAAGGAACCTCTCACCTAGTCTTGTACCATGTGGATCTACTTTAAAAGTCCCTATTTTTATCTTTTTACCATTAGGAAGTGGTGGGTAAACATCATTAACGGTATCTTCTTCTTTTAGGTACAAAAATGCCTGGAGACTCCCATCATCTCGATTTAAAATAAAAGCTTTTGCACCTTCCTTTGCTTTTCGTTTAAACCATTCGGGGAAATCTGAATAATCCCTCTTTAAGCTATCAAAAAAAGGATCATTTAAATCTATTTCTGAGAATTTTTTAACTTCAATATATTTCATTGTAAAACCTATTTTGAAAACTCATTGAAAAAATATTCATATTTATCTTTACGATATAGCCCCTTTTTCTTAGATGTCATTTTAAATCCATAATAATCAAAGATTCTTTTAAACTGTTCATATTTTTCTTCTGATACAGTTAAAAAAGGTTTATCAGTTTCTAACTCTTCAAAAGCTCTTTCAAAAAGTTTTATTCCAATACCTCTATTTTGATAATTATCAATTACGCGGAGAGTACATAATTTTTTCTCATTTAAGGAATGTTTAATAATAGCAATTCCAGCAATATCTGTATCTCTCTTTTCTATTAAAAATTTCCTATTCTGAAAAGATAAACCTGGAAGCACTTTTCCAAAATACCATAAATCAAATTTAGGATAGTACAGTTTAGCTTCTTTAATTAAATTATATATTTCAATACCTTTTATATAGTAACAATTTCCCGAAAACTGTCTATATGAATAATCTGTTAATAAATTATATTTTGGTTTTACCCCTTGTCTCTTTATTAATACAGATTCCATATCATATCCTTTGATTTATTTTATCTAACCATATCGTTATGCCAATAATCACACCAATAATAAACCTCTCTAAATTTATCCAATCAGCCAAAATGCTTCCTAGAGCACCTAATAATATTATAACTATACAAGTTATGATTAGAGCTCTTAAATTAAAATTTATATATTTTATTTTTACAAAAAGATTAAAATCACTAATATTCTTCTCAACCTTCCCAACCTTATTTCCTTTGAACCAATGATATGCGATAACTTTTTCTATATCTGTTTTTTTATCCAACGCATAATAATTATTCACATTATCAAACTTAATATAATCGTCCCAAATATGATTTTCAAGAATCCTAGCGTCTTTTAAACCAAAATTTTCAAAATATATATCTACAGAATTATTAAACATTAAAAATACATGAATTCGTTTAAATGAGTGGGAGTGTTCCCCCATTTCCAAAGCAATTTGTTCTGGCATTTTCCTTATATTATTAATATTGAGCTCAAAAATACCACTCTTTCTAAATATCCCTTCAAAATAACTAAGATTTTCATCTATAAGCTTTACTAATTTGTCAATTCTATATATTCTAAATCGTATATAACTCTTTGAGTGTCCCTCTATATCTTCAGGGAAAAGATCTATCAAACTTCCACCATTTTCAACATCATCAATTGAAAATTGGACACCCGACAAATAAAATTCTGGATGTAAATAATGGTTCATTTTAACTAAATTATTATTTAAAGACTCAATAGTCGTATTAAATAATGCTCCAAGAAGTTTTTCATCATTTCTAAGTCTAGTTTCAACAATATCTTCAACCATACTCTGTTCAACTCTAAAAGGTACATATAATTTAATATTGTTTATCAATGTGGCATCATACTTAAAACCAAATTCTATATAGTTTTTATATTTATTTTCTTTGTCGTACCAAATATTTAAATGACATTCGTCTATAGACGTGTCTTGATTTTCCAACCAAATAGCAAACGAGTTCATTCTTGTCTTCTTAATTTAAAATTGACTCTAAATACGAATATATTTTCTTTCTCTAGGTATATAACGAAGGAAGTTATTACTTTCTAAGAAATCCAAATAATCCCTTATTGTTACACCCGGTGCTATTCTCATCACACCATTTTCTTTACGGATTTCTTCAATGACACTATCATAAGTAAATTCATTTTTTTCTAAAATAAGTCTATTAACTATTTGTTCGGATCTTCTATATTTTTTACACATGTAAACCTCCCTTTTATAATTCTATTGAAATTTGTTCGATGAAAAAATCTTTGAGCATTTTTTCTATCTCCTTAGGTGAAACAGAAACATCTATTGAATAAAAAACATAAAATGGAATAAATTCATATTTCTCACGTATTAATATCCTTGCTTTCAAGGAGAGCTCATAATAATTGATCTTTTCTCTCTTATTTCTAAGATTTATCAAAGAAAAGTAATTTTTAGTCGGAGGAGATGCTAATTTAGTTTGTGCAAGATATATAAATAAATGGTTCTCTCTAAACTTTTCTTCTATTTTGTATAATATTTGAGGTTTTATTTCTAAAGATTGACGGATAAATTTTATTACACCATAATTTGGATTTTTTTTGTAATCTTCTTTTAATTCTATAAAAGATTTACTAATTGTTGTATCACTAAATAGCCCTGCATCTAATTTTACTAGTTCTGCACCCAGTTCTTTTAAAAAATTTTGTGCATCATACTCTTTTTTCCATAAAGATTTTATTTTCTTTGATCCAGTAAATATTTCATTTAATAACAAAAACAATTCTTCGGGCATCTCTGTCTCTGATATATAAGAATTAATTAATTTCTCTTTGATATAAGATAATAACCAATAGTCAGTCATCTGACTAGTTTTAAAAAAGATTCTCTCGATTTTTTTTAATGAATTTATATCATTATTAATATCAAATACTAATATTTCATTAATTGTTGAAATCATATCCGTTAATGTTTTAATTTCAAGCGTATCAGATTTATTATAATCTTTTAATTCTTCTTCTAATAAAATCCGTATTGTATTCAATAAAAGATGATCATATCTTCTGACTTTATGATGATTTATAACTACTTTATAAATATGGGTTCTATCAAGGAAGAAATCATCTATATCATAAAGAGCTTGGATAGAAGGAAAAAATTTAAAATTATCAGAAAAATCTGTTGATTCCCTTTTATCTAAACAAAATGTTTTAATTATTCTATCAACATCAGCTCCATCTTTAATAAGAGATGTTGCATATCCGTCTCTCAACGTATAATCAACTCTATCTGCATCACAATCACCTGATATTATTTCGACGAGAGAATATAGAGAGCTATCTTTGTGTTTATAAAATTCTAGTAATATCTTTCTTAGCAAAAAAAATATTAATGCATATCCCGCTTTCTCTTCTTTGGTCATTGCATATTTTTCAGCAAATTGTTGTTCAATATACTTCATTAACATTAAACTTAATTTTTTTCCAATCGTCTCGTGTAACTTATCTTCAGTTTCAGATAATCGGTAAAAAAAATCAAAAAAAGATTCATCTTTAATTTCAATACGTTTATCTGAAATTTTATCTGCCAAACTTTCTAAAGAAAATTCAGTTAGATGGCTAAATGGCATATGCCCAAAATCATGTAATAACCCATAAAGTCGTAATGATATTAAAAGTAAAAAATATGAAACATAGTATGCATCATCTTTAAAAATATCAGAATAAAACATAAAATTTTTTACAAAAGAATTACTTAATAAGTGTACTATTAAAGGACGTAATTTATCATATTGTAATTTTTCATTATCAAAAAGATACTGAATACATCTATCCCCATCAATGGAAAGCTCAAGTCTAATATATTCTTTGATCTCTTTAATATTACTTTCAATAAAATTTATTTTATTTTGAATATACTCTGCAAAAACTTTCTCATCACTATTTTTAATTCCATAATAAAAAATTTGAGAAGCAATATGCATTACACCAATACTATGCGCAAAACGAGAAGTTTTATTTGTAGGATAGACCATATAAGCCATTGAATTTTGAAGAATATGATGTAGCCTATTAAATAATAGATTAGAAAATATCTCTGATTCAAGATTAGAATAAATTATATTATTATGAATTTGATCTTTAATTAATTTCATAATATAAATGCCCCTTTCTTTTCATATTTTAATTTAATTTATTTAAATTTTTCTTTATTTCTATCTTTTATAGATACAAATTTTTTCAATAAAACTCCCAACCTATCTTTTTCAAATCCCCCTTTAATATACTTCTATGGAATATGAAAAGAGGCCTACTTCTTATAATTTATTTCTATGATTTTTAAGAGATTTATTGCTATTTTCTTAATAGATACTTTTTCACATTAACACTATTCCAGTTTAATCACAACCATTAAATTCTTTGATAGTCGATATTATTTCTTTATAATCTATTTTACTATCTAGTTTATCCCTTAAAAACAGCATTTTAAAGACTTGTAATAAATAAAAAACACCGTAGATCGTTATTATAGAATTTGCAATAAGAAAAAATAAACTCATAGAAATTATAATCCCTATTTGAATTAGATTTAATTTTACTATAAACGGTATAATCATTAATAATAAGCTCACATTTCTATAAAATATCCTCATTCCAACTATATCTTGATAATATCCAATTTTTTGCGGACAATGCACAGAGAGAAAATGTTCTATTAATTTAACAATTTTGTAAAAATTTTCTTCATTAAGTTTATAAAATTCTATAGTATCTTTGATTTGAAAATGTTCATCCGTACCAAGTAATAAGTATTTTTCTATTGACCATAACTTGCCATTTTTAATAGATAACACAACATCTTTTGTAACGCGTGTTTGAAAAAAACCTAACAGTATCCAACTACTGATATTTACCAATATTCCAACTGGAGTAGATGCCAATATGAAAAACATTATCATAAAATTATGTTCCATATAGTTTGGATATTGAGATAAAAAAAGTAATATTATTGCAAAGCCAATACTTGTATCTGCTAAAAATCTTCTATAACTAAACTTTATTCCAGAAGTGGATAATTCTATGTTATTTTTCATTAGACCTTTTACGCTCGAAAAGTTATCGTTTGCACGATAAGCGTATATCTTCCTTCCTTTTACTTGTATCTATCCGAAGATGCCAAACTTGCAAACAGCCCCCTCTTTTTCTTTCCGGAAAATGGGAGTTTTGGTTTTATATGTTTTAAGTATGGATCATGCTTCATCTCTTTTTGAATATATCTAATTTCATCTTCGCTCAACCCAAAACACTTGCCAACAATCTCATCTATTTGATAGATGATGTTTTCTACAATGCTAGCATATTCCCCTTGATCATATTTTTTAATTTCTTCTACAAATTCATTCAAGGCATCATCGTTTTCTGGCACCTTAATTCTCAGTAAATCAGACTTTTTCATTACTTTGCCGTGATATATCGTCAAAGTTGCACCAAAAGCTTTAGCGGCAAACTCGTTTCCTATCTCTATAAAGGTAAATACATCATCGGTTAAATATATCCTATAGGCATCTCCATGTTTACTTGGGTTTTTAATTTCTGGAGCATTGATCTGAATTTTTCTGTCATCGTCTATTTCGCTCCATTTGACTCCCCATGTGTTATTGGATGCCCCTAAGTCTCTGCATAGTTGTGTAAAAGGTTTTGCTCCAATTTTTTCTAAAATATCCATCAATGCTTCTTCTCGATTGTGCAAGGCTTTGCAAGCTTCGTAATATTCTTTCCTTTTGGCTTCAATGTCATCCGAATAAACTGAAAGCTTATCGCTCCATGGCAGCCATTTTAGATTTAATGGATAGACATGACTATAATACTGCTCTACCACTCCCATTCTTGCATATATTCCATAAAAGAATTGATAAACACTAGATAAAATTAAAAGATCAAAAGGAAAATCTCGTAGCTCTTTTGATGGAAAAAATAGAGTTGCGGTGTCAAGGAAAGCTTCTTTTTTTGGTTTAAAACGTGCAGCTGTTAGTCCTAATGAAATTTGTAAAAATGCAAAACCATAATTTGGCAGGATATCTAAATATCTCCATAAAGAAGGATCGTCTACATTTAAAATATCAATATTGTTTTCAGCGGGCTCCCCCTCTATAAGTCCAGCTGCTATATTTTCACCCTTGTATATATTAAAACCGTTATCTTTTTTTGGTTTTTTACCTCTAAATACTGCTCCTCTAGCAATGCCTGTTCTTTCTTCTATCTTGTCATTCTCTTCCATCCCTTGAAATTCAGGAAGAAGTCCATATTGAATAATTCTATTTTTTCTAGTAAGCACCCAATATCTAAAAGCAATATCCTCAAATGTTTTGTATTGCAACAGTTTGTCTATAATTTTTTTTCTTTCGCTGTTTATTTTTGTAAGGATCCTACCATCTTTGCTCCATACATCCATATATTTAAAATCTGCATACGGCGCTTTGTTTAAGTCTATATCTCCAGATTCTAGAAGTGATTCCGTTCCGGCTATTTTTATTCTAATTACATCATCTTCGGATGCGGGTTCGTTTTTGGCTATAAAGATAATTGGCTGCACGGAAGCATCGAACACATATTCCGATATCGCTTCCATATCCACAATCTCAACAATTTTCCATCTTTGCTTAAAAGGCAAAAAGAGCTTTCTTAGATTGCTATTTGATTTATTGTCGCAAAATGAAAGAGGTATGACATATCCAAGATACGCCCCATCTTTACACCAAGATTTCAAAGCTCTGTATATGAAAAGAGTAAAAAGATTTTTATCGATCTTTATATCTTTTGAATAGAATTTGGCCACATCTTTTGAAAAATCTTCATCTTTTCTTTCCGGACGGACAAAGGGAGGATTTCCGATAACCGCGTCATACTCTTTTTTATCGATTTTTACATAAGTGGAGTATTCTGAGCTCAATATATCGGCAGGTATCAAGGAGTTATGTTTTTCAGCGATATAGAGTCTTGGAAATCCATGATTCAATATATCTTTTTTAAAAGCTAATAGATGCCACAGAATCTGTATTTGCGCTATCATCGAGGAGAAAGGATTTATATCGTTTCCCCTGATATGAGAGAGCTCTTCTACCGCTTCTTCATACGTAACTACTCCCGCATCTATATGTTCGCCGATAGTTTTATTGAATACCTCCAGTAAAAAGGTGCCCGATCCGCATGCGGGATCCAATACGACATCATCTCTATCTATCTCTATTCTGTCGATTATATATCTTGCAACGCTTGGTTTGGTGTAATATTCTCCTAGTTTTTTTCGTTGGGAGCCTTCCAAAAATCTATCGTAAATACCCGTTAGAATATCGCCTCTTATCGTTGTAAAATCAAATTTTGAGAAGTGCATAAGAGAGAGCTCTATTGCTTGAGAAAGTCGTTCGTTTTCGCTTCCAAGAACCCAGTCAAGCTCCATTTCTTCAAATACCGAATAGTAGATCGTTTTTGCTTTTTCGTAAACATCCTTGAGCAGTTTCATGTAAGTCAGCTCAAAATACTCTCTCATCATCTGGAAAGCTTTGATACCGCCATTACACAAATATCTTTTCTCTCCAAAAAATCCGTGATCCTCGAAGAAACGAAGCAAAAGAATTCTTGCTAATATCATATTTGCCGTCTCGATGGCAAAAAGTTCTTGTATAACCTCCTCTTTTTTCTTTCCAATTCTTGATCTAAACTCAGGAAGCCATACAAGTGCCAGTTTGGCGATGGAGATATTTGACATCACCTTTTCTTTGATACGCTCTACATCTTCATCATGCTCAAGTGCTCTTTCATAACCTATTACCTGTCCTTGCAGCTCAAAGGGCTCCAAAGAGAGCTTTTTGACTCCATCATATTTTTCTTCAAAATCATCGATAGCTTTTAAAATCTCTTCAATTTTTGGCTGCACATCCTCTAGAGCCTCCTTTGTGGCGCTTTGAAGAAGAATGGTTGCTCTTTTGATGGCATGAAAAAATTCTTGTTTGGCTTTCTCCGCCCTTTTTTGTTCTGCTTTAGTAGTATCCTGCGGTTTAAGGGAAATAACAGCTATAGAAGAGGTATCTCCGGTTCTAAACTTATCCAAAGCTACTTTTATTGAGGATTTATCGGCGGCTATACTAGCGGTTTGCTCTTTGAACCATTGATCATTGTGTTTTAGCGCCTCTTCCCACTCTATAACTATATCTTTACTGCTGTCGTAATTCAAGGAGCTTCCTACCGTAACAGGACGGATGACCATCCTTTCCGGATCGATCATAATGAAATAGTTGGTATCGAGGGTGATATATTTTTCTTTGTCTTTTAATATCTTGTTTCTGCTTCCAGGGGTTTTGAATGCGGTTCGTTCATCTTTTACTTCGCAAACTACCCAATCACCAAGAATAGGTTTTCCTTTTTCTTTGGTACCTACTTCTGTCTTGATAACTAAATCGGGTATCCCCTGTCCCAGTTCACTTCCAGAATCTACGATAATATTTTTTGATTTGTGTCCCAAGGATTCAAAAATACTTTTGATACTGGGATACATATTTCTTTCATAACCGGATTTTGTTTCTTTGATTTCTTTAATATGTTCCTGCAACTTGCTCATATTTTTCCCCTAATTTAACAGAATTACAGCCCAATGTTAAATTAAATTATCTTATTTTCTTCCTTAAAGTAGAATCGATTAATTGTCTATTCTTAATTTCAACTTTTATAAACTATATTCATCTAATTTATTTATTAATCTATCAACCCAATCTTCAATTCCTTTGCCAGTATGCTTTTGCTTAGTATGGAAGAAAATTCTTATTTCTTCTAATTCTTTTTTTAATTTATTAAAAGATTGTATAGAACCCTCTTTAACAGAATATACTTTCGCCACAAGAAAATTTCCATTAAGCCTATTATTTGAACTAAATAGAAGCGTTGAAGAGTTAGATTCTTTTAATTCGAGTAAAAAATAATTCCTGTTTCTAAATCTAAAATGAAAAGCATAATATCTATTTGTTTGATAAAAATTGCTTTCTTCCTCGTTTAAATTTAGTTTCCTTTTTAACAATTCAATAGCTTTTTGAAAATCAAAATTTTCTATATTTAAAGTCCCTTTGCCATATGGAGAATTTTTATCTTCCATATCGCTCAAACTTATTCCTTCTGATTCTTTAAAAATTTTATGAATAGGCTTTGAGTAAATACTTTCTCCCTTTCTAATAGCTTTGCCTTTGAAAACAGCCAAAGGATTAACTGAAGAAAACTGTTTTTTACCAATAGATATGATGGTATCAGTACTTTTTGGATTTGTAGGGCTATTATGTGAAATAGTGGCTGCTTTGCCTGCTAATTTTTTAAAGAATTTGGTTTGAAGCGTATAATTTCGATCTCTACTTTCAAAATGATATGTAATAACTTTTTTTCCAAATAAGCTTTCAAAATCAATATCTATTATTTGATAAACTAACAAGTTTTTATCATCAAGATATTCACCTCTAAGCTCAGCTTTAAAATCTTTAAAAATTGGAAACTTAAAATTAGCAAATGATAGAATATATCTTTTATTCTCATATTTGGGTTCTTTTATAACATCCTTTATAAAAAAAGAATATGCATTGTAAAAAAACTTTCTGCTTTTTTCATAACAAAAATACAAATATGCAAGCTCCACCGTTTCTTTGGTAACTTTTTTGTTAAAGTTTCTAAAATACAACTCACCTTCTTTACAACTACTTAATTGAACTTTATTTTCTTTGTTCTCTTGAAGTAAAATATTTATATCTTGGGCTAAGAAGGCTCTTCTTATATGAGAAGTTGGAAAATAGAAAAAACTTCCTATTACTAAATAAGGAAATATTAAAACTTTATCATTTGTTTTTAGGGTTAGAAAACTTTTAACGGCTCTTTCTTCATCCGAAATTATTCTTTGAGATATTTTTTCTTTTAAATCATCAGAAAGTTTTTCATATGGCTTTATTTCGATATTAGAAGGTTTTATATTAAATATCTCGCTTTCTGCAATAAAATTTATGTTTTCTTTGTATAAAATACTTCCATATGAAAAAATTGATGTAGTTTCAAGCTGCAAATCATAAGCAACAAATTTTTTACCACTTTCATCTTTAAACCAAATATCAATTAAAACATCTTCTCTTCCATTGTTCTTCGGATAAATTTTTAAAGGAGAGTAACCACATACAATCAACGGTTTTTCTCTCTGCAATTTAATAATTAAAGAATTTTTACCAGAATTGTCTATTAATTTTGAAAGATTATTCATTGTAAGTTCCTTTTAAAATAGCAGAAATACAAGAAATAATTAATTTGAAGATTTAAGTAGTGTAAATATATTTGAATAATTGTAGATAATTGTGAATAAAATGTAATTATATTAGAATACTTACAACCGCCTCCAAAAATGCTAGCCTTAGTAGATGAGTGATGAGGAGATCTAAAAGGTCGTATAGGCGTAAAAGTTGGCTCCTTTTTATCTAAAGCCGAAAGCTTAGCCACTTCTAAGATCTCTTCAATACTCATAGGCGGTAAAATATATCTTAAGCGTTTTATAATCATACTTTTACCGCATCCTGGGCTTCCCTCAAACAAAATATTGTGCATTCCCGCAGCGGATATTAAAGCGGCCCTTTTAGCTACCTCTTGACCTTTAACCTCATTAAAATCGATAGGAAAACTCTCTTCGTAGTAATATCTATTTCCTAATATCTCGATAAACTTAGCTTCTATAGTTTCGCTATTGATCTCCTTTTTTTCTTCTTTTACAAAAAAATCTACCGCTTCTAACAAATTTTCAACACAATAAATCTTAACACCGGGAATTTTTGAAATTTTACCTACCGATTCACAAGGCACAACTACTTTTAAATCCTTATAAAACTCTTTTAGAGACAATATGAGAGGAAATATAGAGTTTGTATCTTTTATAGTCCCGTCTAGACCTAACTCTCCAAAGACAAAATAGTCTTTAAAATCTACCTTTTTCTTTTGTAGGGCAATAGATAAAGCTATGGCAAGATCAAAATGACTACCGCTTTTTTTGATATCGCTTGGAGATAGATTAATCGTCACTTTTAATGGAGGAAATTTAAAATCTATTGCGTGTAGTGCGGCTTTTACCCTATCTTTTGCTTCTTGAATAGAGCTAGAAGCCAATCCTACTATAGTAAAAGAGGGGAGAGCTCTTACAAAAGAGCTCTCTACCTCAACGATATTTGCTTTGCCATCTTCAAACGTAGCGCAGAGGATCTTTTTCAATATAAGCCTTTAATATCTGGCGTCTAAAAATTCTTTTGATTGTTTTATCATCTCAGTCGATTAAGAAAACTATTTATTTTTTCCTTTTTTGACACTTTTTTCTTTTCTTCTCTTTTTCCACTCTTTTTCAAACTTTTTTCTTTTTAAAAAGGAGAGTTTTTCTATAAAAAGATGTCCGTTTAGATGATCGATCTCATGTTGAAAAGCTATAGCCAATAGTCCATCTGTCTCTATTACTCTTTTATTACCGAACCTATCAAAAAACTCTACTTTTACCCACTCGGCCCTCTCAACGTCGTCGTAATATTCCGGCACGCTTAAACACCCTTCGGTATAAGTAATAGAACCTTTTGACTCCACTATTTTTGGATTTACTACTTCAATGAGATTTTCCCTTTTTTGCTCTCCCTCTTCATCTGGAATATTTATAATAAGCGCTCTTAAAGGAACGCCTACCTGAATAGCAGCAAGCCCTACTCCGTTTTTTGCCATCATAGTATCGTACATATCGTCCAAAAGAGTATGGAGCTCTTCGTCAAACCTCTCCACCTCTTTTGATATCTGTTTTAATCGCTTGTCCGGATAAACTACAATTTCTCTAATCATACTCTATTTAAAACTTCTTTCTAAAACTTGATCTATAAGACCATACTCTTTTGCCTCTTCAGCGCTCATAAAAAAGTCTCTATCCGTATCTTTTGCTATCTTTCTAAGAGACTGCCCCGTGTTTTTTGCTAATATGTCGTTTAACATATGCTTTAGTCTTAAAATCTCTTTTGCCTGTATCTCAATATCGGTAGCTTGACCTTGCGCACCACCTAAAGGTTGATGAATCATAATTCTTGCATGAGGTAGAGCATATCTTTTTCCCTTAGCACCACTGCTTAGCAAAAATGCTCCCATAGAAGCCGCTTGACCTATACATATTGTAGAAACATCCGGTTTTATGTAGTTCATCGTATCGTATATACTCATACCGCTAGTTATAACACCACCTGGCGAATTTATATAAAGATAGATATCTTTATCAGGATCTTCTGCTTCCAAAAAAAGAAGCTGTGCCACGATGGAAGAGGCAACAGGATCGTTTATCTCGCCGCTTAGCATAATGATCCTATCTTTTAAAAGTCTTGAGTATATATCGTAACTTCTCTCTCCCCTTCCAGTTCTTTCGATAACGTATGGGATATAGTAGCTCATTTACTCTCCATTTTTTTATTTAAAAGATGAGTTAAAAGTTTATCTTCTATCATAGCCATTTTTATAGCAGGAAGCAATCCTTGTTTTTGGTAAGCTTCCAAAACTTCTTGAGGATTTTGTCCCATCTGCATAGCTTCATAATAGATTGTCTGTACAACCTCTTGATCCTCTACGCCGATACCCTCTTGTTTGGCTAAAGCATCAACTATAAACGTAGCTTTTACGCTCTTTTTAGCTTCATCTTTTAGAGAATCTCTAATCTCTTTTACTTTGTCCTGATTTTCTCTTAACTCTTTAAGCTCATCTTCACTCATACTTCTTAGCTTTTCGTTAAGTTTTAGATCGATTTCTTGCTCAACAATATTTTGAGGAAGATCAAAGTTAAACTTCTCAACAAGACTCTCTATCAGTTTAGGCTTTAACTCTTCATTATAAAGTTTAGATAGTTTTTCGCTTTTTAGCTGCTCTCTAATCTTCTCTTTAAGAAGCTCCACAGTAGCATTTTCTTCGTCAGGTAACATCTTTTTTGCAAGCTCATCGTCTATTTTAGGCTCCTCTTTTACCTGTATCTCTTTCAATGTAACCGTAAATTTAGCTTTTTTACCGGCTATATCTTTGTTGTGATAATCTTGAGGGAAAGTAACTTCTATCTCTTTTGTCTCTCCGGTTTTCATCCCTATAAGTTGCTCTTCAAAACCCTCTATAAACTGTTTACTTCCAATTTTCAATTGAAAATTCTCAGCACTTCCACCCTCTAACTCTTTATCGTCTATATAACCTTTAAAATCGATAATAGCTATATCGCCCTCTTGCAATCCTCTATCTTCTTCCAATTTCCTTTGAGGGGCTAAAGCAGCGGCTAACTCTTTTAGTCTCTCTTCAACCTCTTCCTCCGTTACCTCCGGCTCCTCGAAAGAGGGAACAGCCTCTTCGTATCCGCTCAAATCTATTTGCGGCTTAAAGCTTATTTTTATCTCCGTTTCTATAATTTCTTCGCTTTTTTCAAACTTAGTAACTGCAGGTTCGCCTAAAACATCCTCTTTTTTTAATCCAAGCTCTTCCAAAGCTTTTGCATAAACTTCTTGGAGGCTTTCAGCTTCTGCATCTTTTTCTATCTTTTCACCATATCTCTTTTTAACTACGGCAGAAGGAACTTTCCCTTTTCTAAAACCGGGTAGATTTAACGTTTTACTCAGATTTTTAGCGATTTTGTTTATTCTTGATTCGATATCGCTCTTTTGGATTTTTGCGCTTACCTCAGCATTTGCATTATCTGTTTTCTTTACACTAACTTCCATATTTTCCCTTTTATAAAAAATTTTAGTTGCAATTTTAGCAAAATTATGCTTTACTTTTGTAAAATTGCGGAAATTAACAAGGAAATATGGATGGATAAAAAAAGAGAATTCGAAAACAGCGTAAAAAAAATATTGGAAATAGTAGGAGAAGATCCAAATAGAGAAGGACTCTTAAAAACACCTGAAAGAGTCTATAAAGCTTTTTTACACTTGACAGAAGGATATAAAAAAGATCCGAAAGAGGTATTGGGAGAAGCGCTTTTTACATCAACAAACGATGAGATGGTCGTTGTTAGAGATATAGAGTTTTACTCTTTATGCGAACATCACCTTCTACCTATAATAGGAAGAGCACATGTTGCTTACATTCCAAACGGAAAAGTAGTCGGTTTATCTAAAATACCTAGAATGGTAAACGTATTTGCTAGAAGACTGCAAATCCAAGAACAGATGACTGAACAGATAGCCGACGCTCTCATGGAAACAGTCAATCCAAAAGGGGTTGCGGTTGTAGTACAAGCAAGACATATGTGCATGGAGATGAGAGGAGTGGAAAAAATCTGTTCAACTACTGTAAGTTCCGCCTTAAGAGGTGTATTTAAAGAGAATTTAAAAACAAGAGAGGAGTTTTTTAGTATAATTAACTCTCCCCAATCCATTAGATTTTAAAGAAAGAAACTTTCGATTTCTTTCTATTTTACTTCATTTTTTAATAAATACTTAAGTTAGCTTCCTGTAATATTCAGGTAAATCAATTAGGACTAAATTAGTCTTATTTAGGAGAGCAGATGAAAAAAGTCTATCTTGACAACAATGCAACCACAATGGTAGATCCGAAAGTGAAAGAGGCTATGGATCCGTTTTTTTGTGAAATATACGGTAACCCTAGCTCTTTACACGATTTTGGGACCAAAACACATCCATATCTAAGAAAAGCTATGGATCAACTCTACAATGGTATAAATGCAAGAGACGAAGATGATATTGTCATAACAAGCTGCGCAACTGAATCCAACAACTGGGTCATAAAAAGCGTCTTTTTTGATCATATAAAAAATGGTGATAAAAACCATATGATAACTACTGAAGTAGAACACCCTTCTGTTTTGGCCGCTTTTAAATGGCTAGAGTCTCAAGGTGTAAAAGTTACATATCTGCCGGTAAATAGTGAAGGTATAGTAGAAGCTCATACCGTAAAAGATTTTATAAGAGAAGATACGGCACTAGTTTCGATAATGTGGGCTAACAACGAAACCGGAATGATCTTTCCTATAGAAGAGATAGCCCAAATTTGCAAAGAAAACGGAGTTTTATTTCATACTGATGGTGTACAAGCCATAGGTAAAATAAAAGTTGACGTTCAAAAAGCAGGGATTGATTATATGAGTTTTTCCGCACACAAATTTCATGGACCAAAAGGTGTAGGAGGACTATATATAAAAGCCGGTAAAGAGTTGACGCCTCTGCTACATGGTGGGGAACATATGAGGGGACTTAGAAGCGGGACACTAAATGTACCTGGAATCGTAGGTATGGGAGAGGCTATGGAGCTTGCCTCGTACTATCTTGAGTTTGAAGAGAAAAAGGTAAGGGCTTTGAGAGACAAACTAGAAGATGCCCTTTTGGAGATTCCAGATACGTTTGTGGTGGGAAGTAGAGATAAAAGAGTACCAAATACCATTTTGATAAGCGTTAGAGGAGTTGAAGGTGAAGCTATGCTTTGGGACCTTAACAGAGCAGGTATCGCAGCTAGTACTGGAAGCGCATGTGCCAGCGAAGATCTAGAAGCAAACCCGGTAATGGAAGCAATAGGAGCGGAGGCTGATCTAGCACATACGGCGGTTAGACTTAGTCTTAGCAGATTTACGACTGAAGAAGAGATAGATTATACAATAGAGGTTTTCAAAAAAGCGGTAGAAAGACTTAGAAGTATCTCAAGCTCTTACGCTTACAAACCTGAAAATATATAGATATAAAGAGATAGGAGAAAAGATGGCAAAAAATGATTTGATTGGCGGAAGTATCTGGGAAGAGTACAGCCAAAAAGTCCAAGATTTGATGAACAATCCCAGAAATAAAGGTGAACTTACCGAAGAAGACGCAAAAAAGCTAGGAGGAAAGCTAATAGTCGCTGATTACGGCGCAGAAAGTTGCGGTGATGCTGTGAGACTATACTGGATAGTTGATCCCGAAACAGATAAAATATTGGATGCAAAATTTAAATCTTTCGGCTGTGGTACGGCAATAGCAAGCTCAGATACTATGGTAGAACTTTGCAAAGGAAAAACTGTTGATGAAGCCGTAAAGATAACCAATATAGACGTTGAGAGAGCGATGAGAGACCATCCTGACGTTCCTGCCGTTCCGCCGCAAAAGATGCACTGCTCCGTAATGGCTTACGATGTTATCAAAAAAGCTGCAAGCCTATATAAAGGCGTGGATATGGATAGTTTCGAAGATGAGATTATAGTTTGCGAGTGCGCTAGAGTAAGCTTGAGCACTATAAAAGA
This sequence comes from Nitrosophilus labii, assembly GCF_014466985.1. Lineage (NCBI taxonomy): Bacteria > Pseudomonadati > Campylobacterota > Epsilonproteobacteria > Nautiliales > Nitratiruptoraceae > Nitrosophilus > Nitrosophilus labii. Next base: position 106,496 of record NZ_AP022826.1, on the reverse strand, counting down.
GGTTATAAAACTAAACGATCTAAAAACGGTAGAAGAGATTACAGACTATACAAAAGCCGGAGCTTTTTGTAAAAGCTGTATAAAACCCGGCGGACATGAAGAGAGAGAGTATTATCTAGTAGATATTTTAGCCGAAACAAGAAGAGAAATGGAGGAAGAAAAGATGAAAGAAGCAGCCGAAGCTTTAGAAAGCGGGCAAGAAGTTGCGTTTAACGATATGACTACTATACAAAAACTTAAAGCTATCGAAAAAGTGATTGATGAAAATATTAGGCAGTTTTTGATAATGGATGGAGGGAACCTTGAAATAATAGACGTTAAAGAAAACGGCGCCTACACAGATGTATATATTAGATACATGGGAGCCTGTGCAGGATGTGCAAGCTCAACTACAGGAACTCTTTTTGCTATAGAAAACACTCTTAAAGAGAAACTTGACGAAAATATAAGAGTTTTGCCTATATAATGTTTATCGAGCGAATCTTTCGCTCGATAAATATAAATCCAACCAATAAGTAAAATATGAAAAGAGAATTTAAAGAGAACGAATCTATTGATTATTGCGTGTTAGATTACGACTGTCCTTATCTACCTGATAAAAAAACCAGAATGTATTATAGATTTATTCCAAAAGCCACAAAAGAGCTTTGTTCCGCTCTGATTAAAAGGGGATGGAGACGTTTTGGTTTTTCATATTTTCATCCTATATGCAACGGCTGTGAGGAATGCAAAAGTCTTAGAATAGATGTAAAAAATTTCAGACCTTCACGTTCTCAAAAAAGAGCCATCAAAAAAAACAGAGATACGAAAGTAGTCATAAGAAAACCAACTATTACATTTGAACATATCGAGCTATACAATAAATTTCACAAATTTAAAAGCAAAAAGAGCGGATGGAAATATATCCCTATAGATCTTCAAACATACTATGAAGAGTTTGTCGTTGGAGCTCACGATTATGGTAAAGAGGTGCTCTACTTCCAAAATAATAAATTGGTGGGGATTGATCTTATAGATATTGTAAATGACGGGATTAGCTCTATATACTTTTTTTATGATCCAGACTTTGAGAGATTATCACTAGGAATCTACTCTTTACTGATACAGATTGATATAGCAAAAAAATTGGATCTTAATTGGATATATCTTGGATATTGGGTAGATGGGTGTAAATCTTTTGCTTATAAAACAAATTTCAAACCTTATGAACTGCTGGAAGGATTCCCAAATATCTGCGAAGAGGCAAAATGGAAAAATATAGACAACTAATATACCAATAAACCAGTTTTATATCTTTTTACTTCCTTTCGCAATAGCTCTTTTTATAACTTTTATAAAGAGTCTAACTATTAAAACAAACAGATATATCCCAAAACTAAACAGAAACGGATGAAGTACTCCAAACTGACTTTTAGGAAGAGCACTAAGATGCTCTATAGGATATGAAAACCACTCTTTATAGTGTATACCTAAAGATAGTATAAAAAAGATTGCTAGATATACTCCTATCTCCTTAAATACCGTCCTTTTCATAACACCTCTTTAGCTGTTGATTAGAGATTTAAAGATTTCGGCGCAAAAAAGCGCCAAAGTATTAAGCTAGACCTTTTAGCATACCGTATTGGGTCATAGGTTTTAGCATATAGACTTTCAATACCCAATATAACCATCTAGGCTGAGTAGGATCTAGTGGGAAAGATGGAGACACTATTCCGTTGTATTTGCCATTTGCCGGATCCGCCCATTTAAACTCGGCAAGCATAACTTTACCAATTTCAGATATCAACGGACATACAGTATATCCATTATACTTAGCAGTTGGTTCTTTACCTTCCATAACAGAGATTAAGTTATCTACAACTACTTTATACTGTTTTCTTGCACTACCACCAGTTTTACCAAGTGGAACAGCCGCAATATCTCCCAATGAAAAGATATTTTTATATTTTTTATGTTGCAAAGTCTCATAATTTACCGGAATAAATCCCGCACTACTTCCTACCGGCGATTTGCCTATATAATCTGGAGCTTTCATAGGAGGAGTTATGTGTATCATATCGTAAGGGACTTCAACTCTTTCGTGAACTACCTCTTCAAACTCCTCTTCAAGATCAGGATCATATACTTTTTTTGTTTTATCATGCTTATCAAATACGGCAATCTTCTTATCTAAATCTATCTCTATTAAGTTGTGCTTATAGTGATATTTCAAATCTTTTTCTTCAAAAAGATTTAGTATCGCTTTATGGTACTCTGGAACACCGAACATACTACCGCCATTTGGATAAAAAACTAGTTCAGCATTGTCTCTAGCACCCGCATGTCTAAGATTTGAGTCGGTTAAAAACAGAATCTTCTTAGGCGCTCCTCCACACTTGATTGGAGTATTTGGATGCGTAAAAATCCCTTTTACTTTTTTACCGGATTTTGCAGCCTCAATAAAAGCATTAAGATTTTTCCTCATCTGAACTGCACCGTCCACAAAATAGAGCGAAGCGGCATTTCCTCTTGCTAAAATCTCAGCCGCTTTTTGATTTTCTCCAAGAGTATATAGAGTCCCAATCTCTTCTAAACCTTTGATTTTATCAAAAGCAAGCTCTAATCCGCCGGCAACTACCATAAAGTCGTATTCGATAGTTTTGCCTTTTTCAGTTTTTACTTTATTGTTTTCTGGATCAAATTCAACTACTCTGTCTTGAATCCATTTTACGCCGTCAGGAACAAAATCGCTAGTATTATAGATAATATCTTCCACTCCCCACTCATATCCTCCAATTAGAGTAAGTCCGGGTTGATATGAAACACTTTTTGGATTGGGTTCTACTACGGTAATATCTGGATTATCAAGATGTCTAACAAGTCTAGCGGCGGTACTCATACCTGCAAGACCGCCACCTACTATCAAAATCTTTCCTTTTGCACTACTCGCTTTAGCTTCGGTAGCGGCTTCTGCCTTGACACTTGTTCCGCCCATCATAGCGGCTGCGGACCCAAGCCCCATAAGTTTTAAAGCATCCCTTCTTGAAAGCCCTTCTTTTTTCATAGTCTCTTCAACTATTTCTTGAAGATGTTCAAACTCTTTTCTTTCCATAAACTACTCCTATTAAAAATATAATTTTGATTCATAAATTATATTAAAAAAAATGTAAACTTTTCTTAATAATATTTATGAAGAGACAAATTGTCACAAAAAAGTCAAAATTGTTTCGCCTTTGCTTTAATATGATAAAAATCAACACAGCTTATTCATTGTAACATAAAAAGATAAATAGTTAAGAGATTTTCAAAATATTTAACTGTATATAAATGTTGTTGTTAAATATATTTTTTTGAGGATAATAGACTATATCTATACTATCTTTATTTAATTTAACACTATTTCTAAATTTTATAGCTTTAAAAACTCTATTTTTTTGCCTTAGAGTCATTAGAAGATGTTCTCCGTTTTCTCCAACTTCTCTAAAATCGGCCACTTCAACATTCAAAGCGGCAAATTTGGGCATAGGGTTGCTTTCACCGTAAGGGGCGAACTTATCTATTATATCTATAAGCTCCCAATCTACCTCTTCAAAAGGAAGCTCTCCCAATACGTTAGTGCCTTCTATCCAGTCCTCTTTTGGAACACTCTCTATCTCTTTATTTAGTCCATCTATTAAACCCGGAAGATTTGTTTTGGCCAAAGATAATCCTGCCGCTTTTTTGTGCCCACCAAATCTATGAAGCAGATATCTATTTTTATCTAAAAGCGAATAGAGATCTATATTTGCAAAACTTCGTCCACTACCTTTATAAAACTCTCCAGTTTTAGTTAGAATAATAGCTGGCTTTTTAAATCTATCCACAAGTCTAGATGCAACTATACCAACAACGCCTTCGTGCCAATCATCTCCAGCAGCAACTATAATCTTCGAACTCTCTTTTTCATGCAACTTTGCTTCATTAAAAACTCTTTTCTCCTCACTCTTTCGTTCACTATTAAGCGCAAGTAGTCTTCCATAAAGAATTGAGCTTTCAAAAAAATCTTTAGAGGTCAAAAAATCTAGAGCCAGTACTGCACTATCCATTCTTCCTGCACTATTTAATACCGGAGCTATTGTAAAACCTATATCTTCAGAGTTAAAACTACTCTTTTTCAATGTCTTTCGCAAAAACTTTATTGCCGGTCTTTCACTAATTTCAAAATATTTAAGCCCTGCTTGGACTAGTACTCTATTTATATGTCTAAGAGGCATAACATCTGCAATTATCGCTATACTTAAAAGATCTAAAAAAATTTTCATATCTAAATTGAGTCTCAACTCTTTTTTTAACTGAGCAATAAAAAACCAGGCAACTTGAGCGCCGCAAATCTCTTCATATTTAAAACTACACATACTCTGTTTTGGATTTATTATGGCATATGCGTTAGGAAGGTTTTCAGGTGGAGTATGATGATCTGTGATTATTAAGTCTATTCCCCTTTCCAAGCAATATTCGGCAGCTTCTACAGCACTAATACCGTTATCAACTGTTATAATAACCTCAGCATCAATGTTTTTAACAAGCTCTTTAGTTATACCGTATCCATCCTTGAATCTGTTTGGAATTTTTATCGTCACAGGGTAGTTAATATATGAAAAAAACTCCTTCATAATAGCCGTAGAGACTACCCCGTCAACATCATAATCTCCTACAACCGCTATCTTTTCTCTATTTTTTATAGCTTTAGCCACTCTTTTTGCAGCTTTTTCCACATCTTTCAAACTATCAGGAGAAGGCAAAGAGGAGAGTTTTAAAAAGCCCTCTTGAAATCTCTTTCTTAATATATCGTATATTTTAGTTTTTGTAAGTCTTTCCATCAAAAGGATTCTCTATTTTTCATAGAGTTATCTATGAAAGCCTTGATTAATGGATTTGGGTTTTGAAGATGAGATGTAAATTCAGGATGAAACTGAACTCCGACAAACCAAGGATGTTCCTTTATCTCAACCGCTTCTATAAGCCCCTCTTCACTCTCACCGCTCACAATCATTCCCGCATCTTCAAGAAGTTTTCTGTATTTTGTGTTTGCTTCATATCTGTGTCTATGTCTTTCATAAATAATATCTTGATGTTCATAAGCTTCCCAAAGTTTAGTTTCAGGCTTTACTTTACAAGCATACTCTCCAAGCCTCATCGTTCCCCCCATTGGAGAAGTATGCGTTCTAATCTGCTTTTGCCCGGACTGATCTATAAACTCATCTATAAGATAGATAAAAGGATATTTTGTATCTTTATCGAACTCCATAGAGTTGGCCTCGGCAATCCCTAAAACATTTCTTGCAAACTCTATTATAGATAGTTGCATCCCAAGACATATTCCAAGATAAGGGATCTTGTTTTCTCTCGCATATCTAATTGCTTCTATCTTTCCTTCTACTCCTCTTTCCCCAAAGCCTCCAGCCACAAGTATACCTTCAACATCTTTTAAAAGCTTTTCGCTACCTTCGGACTCTATCAATTCACTATCGATCCATTTTATATTTACTTTAGTATCTAGATTAGCGCCTGCATGAACCAAAGCTTCGGTTAAAGACTTGTAAGATTCTTTGAGTCCTAGATATTTTCCGACAAAAGCAATGGTAACTTCATCTTTAGGGGCAATTATCTTTTTAACAAGTATGTCCCAAGAATCCATATCTGGATGAAGTTCCCTAAGCTTAAACTGCCTAGAGATTGGATATAAAATATTTTCTCTCAAGAAATTTAGAGGCACTTTATAGATAGTTTCCGCATCTCTTGCCTCTATAACCGCATGGATATCTATACCACAGCTTCTTGCAATTTTATCTTTAAGTTCTTTAGGCAACGGTTTTTCGCATCTAGCTATAATCATATCTGGAGTTATACCTATACGTCTAAGTTCTTGTACACTATGCTGTGTCGGCTTAGTTTTAAGTTCTCCCGCAGCTTTTATATAAGGTACTAAAGTAACATGTATGTTGTATGCTTTATGGGGTCCAAACTCATGAGTTAACTCTCTTATCGCTTCTAAAAAAGGCAAACCTTCAATATCTCCGACCGTCCCTCCAAGTTCAACTATAAGAACATCGTGTCCTTTCCCGGCCTTTTTTATTCTGTTTTTTATCTCATCTACTATATGTGGAACGACCTGTATAGTTTTACCTAGATAATCGCCTTGTCTCTCTCTTTTGATAACAGACAAATATACCTGCCCAGTTGTAAAGTTGTTTTTTTTGGAAAGTTTTACGTTTAAAAATCTCTCATAGTGTCCGATATCCAGATCTGTCTCCGCACCGTCAGCCGTTACAAAAACCTCACCGTGCTCTAACGGACTCATTGTTCCCGGATCTACATTTATATAAGGATCTATTTTTAATATAGATACTCTAAGTCCGGAGTGTTTCAAAAGAGTTCCTATACTTGCACTAGAAATCCCCTTTCCAAGCGAACTTAAAACTCCACCGGTAACGAAAATATATTTTGTCATCTCTTTCCCTAACAGATTTTTAAGGAAAATTTTATCTAAACCAAGCTTTAGATTGAATAAGAGAGCTAGGATAAAGACGTTAGGCTTTAGCGAAGCAACTGCTTGCTTTGCGTACCTGAGCGAAAGTCTTGAGTATATGTAAGCCCAAAATTTAAGGAATTTAGTGGCGAACATACGAAAGGCTGGTTTAGATAAAATCTTTGCTATGAAATAGCGCAAGATTTTTGGTTGAGGGTAAAGACGTTAGGCTTTAACAGTAAAGGAGAGAATAAAAGAAGAGGTGAAGTAGTTTTATATAATCAGTTATCCGTAAAAAGTGTTTTAAAACTATTATCTTTAAGCCATTTTTCATACTCGATATAGTTTGGACATCTTTTAGACACTAACGTCCAAAAATATTTAGAGTGGTTCATATATGTCAGATGAGATAGTTCATGGATAATTACATAATCTATAACATCTTTTGGAGCCATTATAAGACGATATGAAAAGTTTAGGTTCTTTTTTGAACTACAACTACCCCATCTTCTGGGAGTGTAAATATAACTGTGTAAATCCTTATAAAAAGATTAGATAAAATTAAAGAATAAAAAGGATTTACACAATGAGGTATATCAATACAGAAGAGGTAAAAAAAGCTATCAAAGAGGGAAAGGGGATAGATATTGATGAGATCTTGGAAGAATTCAAAGGTCTTTTAAAAGAGGTTTATCAGACTGCTACAGAAGTAGAGTTAACTGAGCATTTAGGATATGAGAAGCATCAAGTTTCAGATAATCCAAATTATCGTAATGGATACAGTGAAAAAACTTTAAAGTCCAAATATGGGGATATAGAGGTTAAGATACCAAGAGACAGAAACGCTACCTTCGAACCAAAGCTTATCAAGAAACGACAGACTCTCATAAAGGGGACAGAAGATTTAATTTTGTCTTTATATGCAAAAGGGATGAGTGAACAGATTTCAACACCATCTTGATGATTTATATGGATATGAACTTTCTATTCAGACAATTTCCAATATAACAGAAGCAATAATAGATAAGGCAAAAGAGTGGCATAGTCGTCCGCTAGAGGCAATATATCCGATAATATTTATGGATGCTACAGTTTTAAAAATAAGAGTGGATAGAGTAGTTAAAAATATTGCTGCATATATAATGCTAGGCATAACTCTTGAAGGGAAAAAAGATATTCTTGGTATATGGATAGGTGAAAATGAAAGTTCTAAACAGTGGTTAACACTTTTAAATGAGATAAAAAACAGAGGTGTTGAAGATGTATTGATATTTGCAATAGACGGACTAAATGGATTTAAAGAGGCTATAGAGGCAGTTTATCCAAAGGCAGAAATTCAAAGATGTATTGTACACCAGATCAGAAATAGCCTAAAATTTGTATCTTGGAAAGATAGAAAAGAGGTAGCTAAAGATTTAAAGAGTATCTACACTTCATCAACCGAAGAAGAAGCAGAGCTTGCTCTTACAAATTTTAATGACAAATGGGGTCAAAAATATCCCCATATTACCCAGTCTTGGCAATCTAACTGGAATGAGCTATCTACATTTTTTAAATATCCCCAAGCTATAAGAAAACTGATTTATACGACAAATCCCATAGAATCGATAAATTCAAATATTAAAAAAAGAACAAAGTCTGTGGGTTCTTTTCCAACCATCGATTCAGCTTTTAAGCTTCTTTATCTTGCCACACAGGAGGTACAGCACAAATGGAGTAATACAAAAATCAGAAGCTGGAGTGAAATCTATCCTCAGCTTTGTATATTTTTCAGTGAAATTATGCAAAAATATACACGCTAAGGTTTTAAGGACTTTAGGTGGTTTACACAGTTTATTTTACAGTCCCCATCTTCTTTTTGTACTGTTGATTTTTATTAGATTGTACGTTAAGTCATATTTTTTAGACAACTCCTCAACTCTTTTTGAGATATACTCTTTAGCCTCTTTTTTATAAAAACCTATTAATATCTCTTTCGCTTTATATTTATATTTTTCATTTACTATAAAAGCATTATCAAAAACTACTCTTTCGTTATCATTTTTTTTATCTCCTATAGTTTCAATCTCTTTGAGAAACTTAAGTGGATACTCTTTTCCCATAAAAAGAAATTTTTCTTCTTCTATAAACTCTTTCTTATTTTTTTTATACTCTTTTAATCTCTTTTCTATCCAATCTAAATGTTTTTTTAAAAAATCTTCTATCTCATTTTTAAATAAAAAATTTGGAGCTTTTACAATAACTTCACCATCTTTTATAAATATTTTTAAACTTTTTCTTCTCTCTTTATAGAGCTTATACTCAATATTCAAATTTCAAATCTCTCCTCATTTTGTTTATCAAAGAATCAGCTACATTTTCATCAAATTTACCTTTAAAATCTCTTTGGTTTCTATACACTAAATGAGAACTCTGCACAATCTCAAATCTAACAAAACCGTCAAAATCGCTTCCAAGGGCTTTAGCTTTAGGAGATGAACAAAATGTAACATAATTTGAGGTTATTTTTAAAGTATACGGACATTCTTTTTTATATATTTTTTTTATAAAAGAGTTTTTTTTAACTATATCTTCAATAATTAAATTGTCAGATTTTATATTAATGCAAGAAATCGGCTTTTTCGCCAACTCCTTATCGTATATTTTTGTATAAATATCACTACATCCGGCAAACAAAATAGTTAAAAAGGTAAAAAATCTAATTAAAGACATTATGTGACAACTATTAATTTCTTTGACTTATTATAGTCCGGGTATTCTTGGGATTTTATTTAGCTTTGAATTTTTAAAATACCATCCCCACGCTTTTTTCAGCCAGTGTCCGAAAATAGGCATAGGAATCATTAAACCCCTTTTATTATCTCTGTAAACAAATGCCGCACCATCTCCGCTATCCATAACGCATAAAATATTTAGATGATCTATATAACTCTTTTTCTCACCCATCTTCATCCCGCTATCTACAGCGATATTGTGTGCGCAATTTCTAGCTTTAACTTCGGCTATATGTCCCTGTTTAGCTCTCCAATCCGGTCCCTCTATATATGCGCTATCTCCTATTGCATATACTTTTGGAACATCTTTAACTTCTCCAAACTCATCAATCAAAATAAAACCAGACTCGCTTAGAGGAAGATCACTGTTTTGAAATACGGGATGTCCCGAACCAGCGGCAATAAACATAGTCATATCTGACTCTAAAAATGAGTCATCTTCAAAAACAATCCCATCTTTTTCAAATCTTTTTATCTTTTTACCAAATTGTTTATCAATATCTAACTTTTTAAAAAATATATCCATCATTTTAAGAGCTTGTGGTCCCAACCTTTTACCTGGTTCTTTCATAGTAGCAAAAAAAGTTAATTCAAAATCTTTCCTAACCCCTTTTTCTTTCAAATAGTTATGAATATTGAAAATAACTTCAAATGCGGGACCTCCTCTAACCGCTGTGCTATCTTTAGGATTGCCTCCAAATCCTACGGCTATTTTTCCTTTTTCATTCTGTGAAATCAACTCTTCAAGTCTATCTCTCATCAATATAGCATCATTAGGATCACCGCAAATAGTAAGGTAGTTATCTTCCCCCTCATATCTCATTTTTGAGGCTCCCATAGCTATAACTAAATACTCAAAGTCCTCGTAAATCCCTGTTTTACCCAACACTCTTTTATCTTTAGCCTCTATCTTAACAACCTCATCCTCTATCCAGTTAAAACCATGAACTTTTGATAACTCCTCTAAAGGTATACAGACATCTGAAAACTCTATCTTTCGTACAGGTACCCAAATGGAGATGGGATATATATACAAATAAGGTCTAGGAGATACTAAATCTACCTTAAATCCCTCTTTTCTTAGCCATATTGCCGCTTCCACACCAGCTATTCCGCCGCCAAGAACGGTTACTTTTTTCATCATCTGCTCCTAATAATGCTTTATAATAACTTTATCGCCGCTATTCAAATCGGGTTCCCCTTTATCCCAAAAATACCATCTAGCCAAAGCGTATATAGCTCCAACTACTAATCCGCTTATAATTACCCACTTAATAACTCTTTTTTTCTCATCGGAATGTGTACCTTTATAATCATCCAATTGAGTTAAAGTCGGCTCTCCATTTTCATCAAAACCTTCTCTCATCTACTCCCTCGAAATATTTTAGCTTCAAACTTCAAACTTCAAATTAACTTATTTATGTCTTATAAATTTTTCTATATTGTTTTCGTTTATCTGTTCAAGATTTCCTTTTTTAAAAGACTCAACGGCATCTTTTACCAAAACTCTACCTTCGCCCGGATAGTAACATTTAATCTCTTCTTTTGACAAAATCACAAAAGGTTTTAACCCAATATGTTGCGTAATAACAGTATCAACTCCATTATCTAAAAGCCACTCTACTACTTTTATACCGCCATCATAAGGATTGGGCTTTATTTCAATATTATTATCTTCAATAAAAGCAAAATATTTAGCATGTCCAAATAACGGAGAAATAGGAGGATTTTCTTTGTCAAATTTTACAGGTAAAGCTATTAGCATTTCATTCTCCTTATCTTTTAAAAACAGACTATAGATTTGTCATTAATCAATAGCGATAAACAAATATGTTCATCACTAATGACCAATGACCTTTAGACTAATGATTTTTATTTATTTATTTTTTTTTGATATATATCCCATCTTGGAAATACAAATATTGTCTTTCTGGTTACGCTTATTTTAGGATCATCTACAGCATAGGCTCTTATAGTAATAGGGATAGGCGTATCTTTTTTGGTATCTTTTACCAATGCTTTATCAGTATACAATATAACCACTTTTTTCACTTTTTTACCAGGAATTACGTCAAACGGCTTTTTAGGTCTATCTATTTTTATATCTTTATTGTCTACAACTTCGAAATAGTATTTGTGTTTTTCATTTTCAGTATTTTGAAATAAAAACACATAAGAGTTTTTCACTACCCCATTTTGTTCTATCTTATAAAGTTGACTCGTTCTATTGATATTAAGAAGCATATGCTCTTTTTTACTACCCATATAAAACAAGGCTACAAATGCAAGAGTTAGCATAACTATATAAGCAACGATTCTAAATCTAAATACTCTTGTTTTTTCTCCCGTCTCTAATGCATGATAGCTTGTCCATCTAACAAGACTCTCTTTTCCAAGAGCTCCCATTACTTTAGTACAAGCATCTGCACACTCAAGACAGTTTATACACTCAAGCTGCATACCTTTACGTATATCAATATGAGTTGGACACACCTTTACACAAGATTCACATAGTGTACACTCAGCATTTTCACTCTGTTCTTTCAACTCGTTCTTGTTATGAACTATCAAATGTCCATGTTCATCATATATACGTCCACCTCTTTTATAATCATATACCGTCTGAAAAGTATCTTCATCATAAAGTACCGACTGGACCCTTGCATAAGGACAGATATATATACAAAAGTTTTCTTTCATAAATACTACATCGGCTATCAAAAACAGTGCTGTACCGATCCAAAAACCCATAAGTATCGGATGATCACCCGGGTTTTGAACATATTGTAAGAAATCTTCCGGCGGAACAAAATACCAAATAAAATCTGCAGCTGCTATAAATGCAAGAGTTGACCAGAGTAAAATAGCTATAACTTTTTTTATTTTATTTTCAAATTTACTCATATCTGGCTCAATCTGCTTGTTTGATATTCTCTTTCTAAGATGTAAAAGTTTTGTCTCTATCAAATCCCTATAGATCACCCTAAATATAGTCTGAGGACAACTCCAGCCACACCAAACTCTTCCTCCAAGAGTAGTAATAAAAAAGATCCCGAAAAAGAGAATCCATAGTAAAAAAGGCATAAGATAAAGCTCTTGCATATCAAATCTGACAAAGAAAAGATGTAGCTGTTTATGGTCAAAGTTTAGCAAGAAAAAATGATTGCCATTTATCTTAATCCACGGCAAAACTAGTGAGATAACGGTAACAAAAGCAAAAAAGAAGTATCGCTTGTATCTATACGGTATCCAGTTTTTAAGATACTCTTTTGCTTTATTTTTTTTTGATTCAGCACCTACTGATACTGTAGCCATTTTTTATCCTTTATTTGAGTTTCTTAATATTTTACATTCGCTTTTAGGTAGAATGAAAATTTCCCCCTCTCTTTTCACCTCTCCCTCTGTAGCAGCAAGCTCTTTTAAGTTTCTAGAACTGATATAGTCTCTAAGAGACGATCTGCTTACGTTTAAAATTTTTGAAATTTCATTAACACTTTTCCCCTCCTTTAAAAGAGTTATAATTTTTTCTCTATACATATCATACTTAGATTTTGAAAGACTTCCTTTCGGTCTTCCTGTACTTCTTTTTTTGATCTTTTTGCAGTTTTCTCTAACTTCGTTTAAAAGATAGATTATTATTTTAGATTGTGTATTATAATTTAGTTTTATATTAAATCTACTTATAAAAATATCTATATCCTTTTTGAAAATACAGTTTAATATCTTTACAATTTCACCAACTTTCATACTAAATACAGATAAATCGTAAATAAAGAGTTTGTCTCCATCTTTAAGTGATTGTAAAAACTCTATAAAATCCTTTCTATCATCTATGCTTTGTGAATAAGGAGTGACTTCTACTTTTTTTTCATCAATGATTAAATTGTTTCTTAACACATATTCATCGATACTATTTTCTTGAACCGCGATAGAGTAGTTACTATTTTGAGTTCTTAAATAAACATAATTCATACTTGACTCTTTCATAAGTTAAAACTATAAAAAATATAATGTCATATTATTGTTACAGTAGTATACATTAATTTGGCGAAAAAAGTCAATATGTTTTTGATTTTTTTCGTCAGTTGTGAGGTAAGAGATGAGTAAGATTAGTACAGAATGTGAAGAGTGTAATCATAGTTATTTGTCATGAAATATGGAATTGGAAATTAAATTTAATTTCCTTCAACCTTCATCCTTTACCGTACCCTTTATCCCCTACACCTTCACTCGTAACGAATCAATAGTCTTTAATAATTTACCCCATCGGATAAAGAATACTCTCTTGCACTCTTTTTATATCTTTGAGTATATCACGATTAAGTTTTATATCCACAGCTTTAAGCGACTCGTCTAACTGCTCTACTTTCCTTGCTCCAATAATGGTAGAAGCGACAAAATCAAAATGTTTGGAGTAGGCTACAGCTAAAGTTACAGGATTTATATCGTACTTTTTAGCAACTTCCAAAAACATCTCGGTAGCTTTTAGGGTCTTTTCGTTGTAAAATCTTTTAGCGTGTACTCTTACTCTTCTGTTTGGATGTTTTATGTAGTTGCTAAATCTAGCATCTTCGGGTATAAATTTTTGGTTATATTTACCGCTTAAAATCCCTCCTGCAATAGGAGAATAAGGAAGCAAAGATACATTTTCCTTTCTGCATACCGTCTCTAGTTCATCAAAAAATCTAGGATTTAGTATGCTAAAATTGTTTTGGATTGACTCAAATCTAACCAAACCTTCATATTTTGATACCATCAAAGATTTTGTAAGTCCATAAGCAGTATCATTCGAAGTACCTATATATCTAACTTTACCCTCTCTTACTAAGTCATCAAAAGCTCTCATTGTCTCTTCAATAGGCACTATAGTGTCCGGCCAATGCATCTGATATAGGTCAATATAATCTGTTTTTAATCTTTTTAAACTACCCTCAACAGCCCTTTTTATATGAAATCTATCCATTGCGGTAAGTCCGTGTCTAATAGGTGGGACAAACCATCCGCTTGCTGCACCAGCTACTTTAGTCGCAAGTATAATGGAATCTCTTGGTTTGGTTTTCATCCATTCACCAACTATCTCCTCCGTTACCCCAGCATATTTGCTATCTGGAGGAACAGGGTAAAGCTCTGCCGTATCAAAAAAGTTTATACCAAAATCGTACGCTTTGTCCATTATTATAAAAGCCTCCTCCTTTGTTGTTGAGGAGCCAAAGGTCATTGTTCCCAAACAAATAGTAGTTACTCTAAGTCCACTTTTACCTATATATCTATATTCCATCTAAAACCCTATAGTTTTGATATAAACAATTGTGGCTAAAGTGGAATTAAAGGAAGATAAAAAAGCGAGAGAAGACCTCGCTTTTTATCAATCTAAATTAGGTTTTGGAGTAGAAGCCGTCTCAACTGGAAGCACGGGATATTCTATTTTTGGTTTTTTACCCGTTAAAGCATTGAAGAATGTAGCAATTGAGTTGATCTCTTTTTTACTAAGTTTTTTACCAAGTTGAGTTTCGCCCATTATAGCTATAGCCTCTTTTATATCATAAGTTGCACCGTTATGAAAATATGGTGCTGTTTCTAAGATATTTCTAAGAGTTGGGACTTTTACCATCCCATTTTTATCCCCTTTAAAATCACCCAAATTATCATACTTATATTTTCCAGCTACAGGAAAAGGTTTCATGCTTCCGCCAAGACCGATTCCTGTATGGCAACTTACACATCCCACTTCTATAAATGTTTTAAGACCCTCTTTTTCCTCTTTAGTTAATGCACTACTGTCACCTTGCAAAAACTTATCATATCTGCTTGGAGTAACTAAAGTTCTCTCGAAAGCCCCTATAGCTTTACCTATAGTTTTTATAGTTATCTCTTCGCCAGGAAAAGCCTCATTAAAAGCTTTTTTATATTCTGGAATTGATGTTACAACTTTTACCGCATTTTCAGCTTTCATATCCATTTCAGGCGGAGCTTGTATTGGACCTGTCGCTTGATCTTCAAGATCGGGACTTCTTCCGTCCCAAAACTGTCTATCGTTAAATACGGCGTTATAAACTGTAGGTGAATTTAGATGATGAGGATTGCCTCTCCATTTATGACCAGTAGCTACAGGAACATTATCATCACCGCCTATTGCTAAGTTGTGACATGTGTTACAGCTGATAAGACCGCTTTTAGAGAGCCTAGGATCAAAATAGAGCTTTTTACCAAGCTCTACTTTCGCTTTTGTAAGTCTGTTTTTTGGATTGTCAATAGTTTTTATAAGTTCCATAACCTCTTTAGGAATAGGCTTCAATCCAGCCTCTTTAGCTTTATCAATAAGAACGTCGCTTGCACTAAGACTCACGCTTAATCCTATAGCTATTGCTAATGTACCTTTTAAAAATTTCATTTATCCTCCTTCTTATAATTTAGATTTGTTGATATTGTATCAATATAAATATTAAATTTTAATTAATAATTATTTTCCAGTGATAAGTTACATATTTTGCTTAGCCGGATTTGACGAGATATGAAATCGCTCTAATAGCGCTATATACTTTGAATTTTAAATTATGATATAATACAGTCTATTTTAACGAAGAAAGGGGGTGATGTCAGTATGCCTGGCATCCTCGTAAAGCCTAACCAGTCGTTTGAGGAGGCTTACAGACTTTTTAAAAAGCAGGTAGATAGAAACCTTATCGTTACCGAGGCAAGAGCAAGAAGATTCTATGAAAAGCCAACGGAACGAAGAAAAAAGGAAAAAATCGCTGCAAGAAAAAAGATGCTCAAACGACTTTATATGCTCAGACGATACGAGTCTCGTCTGTAATCTCAAAAGGGCAAAACGCCCTTTTGAATATCCACAAAAACAACCTCTTAATTTGTAAACATAATCTTTTTACTATTTTAAAGCCTATTTGTATCATTATTGTATATTTTGATATACTGCGTAGTAACAACGTGTGCCTCTCTTTATCCCGGACTTTGCAAAAGACTTTATTGCAAAACCGGGTTTATATTTTAATTGAGATAGGATAGATTGTGAAAGGCAAAATCGAAGGAAGATTTTGGATAAAAAAAGATGGGAAAAACTTTCTTGGTTCTGGGAGAGTCGAACTTCTTAAAAATATCGAAAAACTTGGCTCCATAAGTAAGGCTGCTCGCGCAATGAAAATGAGCTACAAAGCTGCTTGGGATGCAGTTGAAATCATGAATAATCTTAGCGAAGAACCAATTTTGGAAAAAGTAAGCGGAGGTAAAGGCGGAGGAGGAAGTCGCCTTACAGAGTATGGTAAAAGATTGATAAAAGATTTCGAAGAACTCAAAAAACAGTATAAAGATTTTTTGGAGAGTCTAGAAAATTTCGATAAAAGAGTTTTCGGCGTCAAAATAAGCGCAAGAAACAGACTTCTTTGTAAGATAGAAAAGATCTCTTTCGAAAATGATGTATGTACGATATTCTTGACTCTAAGAGACTCTTTATCGTTAACTTCAAAAATCACGGTTTCGGCCGCTAACGAACTTGAGTTAAAAGAAGGAGATAAGGTTATAGCGATTATCAAGTCCACATCTATAAAAATTTATGATGAACCAAAATATAACTCTCTAAAAACTAGAGTCACAGAAATAAAACACAGCGAACAACACTCTACACTTACTCTCAAAACTCAAAACGGATATACTTTAAATGTCTTAACAAAAAGATGCAATCTAAATATTGAAGATGAAATATATGCCCAAATAGATCCCGAAGATATTTTAATCGGAGTTTGACATCTTTTAAGGCAAAAAATGTATAATAATCAAAAATTCAAACTACTCTAATATTTGTACAAAAGGATAGAAGATGAGATTTAGCGCCCCTTTAAAGCACAACTCCATCAAATTTTTACTTCTTGGCTCCGGAGAACTCGGCAAAGAAGTCGCCATAGAAGCTACTAGGTTAGGAATAGAAGTAATAGCCGTAGATAGATATCCAAACGCACCTGCACATCTTGTAGCAAACAAAAGTTATGTAATAGATATGAAAAACAAAGAGCAGGTTTTAGAGGTAATCTTAAGAGAAAAACCTACATATATACTTCCAGAGATTGAAGCTATCAACATAGAAGCGCTTTTCGAAGCCGAAAAATTGGGTTTCAACGTGATACCAAACGCTGAAGCCGTAAATAAAACAATGAATAGAAAAAATATAAGAGTTTTTGCCGCCGAAGAGTTAAATCTAAAAACAAGCAAATACAGATTTGTAAAAAGTTTAGAAGAGTTAAAAGAGGCGGCAAAAGAGATCGGCTTTCCATGTGTAATAAAACCGGTAATGAGTTCTTCAGGACATGGCCAAAGCATAGCTCGCTCTGAAGCAGAACTAGAACAGTGCTTTGAAATAGCAAAAAAAGCAAGAGGCGACGCAAGCGAACTTATAGTAGAAGAGTTTATCTATTTTGATTATGAGATCACTTTACTTACAGCAAGAAACGATAACGAGATAGTATTTTGCGAACCTATAGGACATAAACAAAAAGATGGAGATTATATCTATAGCTGGCAGCCTATGGAGATGAGCAAAACCGCAAAAGAGAAAGCAAAAGAGATAGCAAAAAAAATAACGGACGGACTTGGCGGAAGAGGTATTTTTGGTGTTGAACTATTTATAAAAGGAGATGAGGTATATTTCAGTGAAGTGAGTCCTAGACCTCACGATACTGGAATGGTTACTATGATAACTCAAAGTCAAAGTGAATTTGCCCTGCATGTTAGAGCCATACTCAACCTTCCTTTGGCATTCGTTCAATATATAGGTGGAGCTAGTGCGGCATATAAAGCCAAAAGCGAAAGTTTCAATCCTGTATTAGATATTGCCGATGAGTGTTTTTCCAAAGACTCTTTCGTAAGAATATTTGGAAAGCCAGAGTCCCATGAAGGCAGAAGAATGGCTGTAGTTTTAACGATGGGCGAGCCAAAAAGAGCTCTTGAAAGAGCAAAAGAGTTGATAGAAAAAATAAGCGACGAGGACTTCACAAAAAGCGTTGTGCAAGAAGTTAAACAAGAAGAGGAACAAGAGTCTTGCGGATTTTTCAAAAAAATCGCCAATATTTTTTTGGGAAAATAGATGAAAATATTTCAAAAAGAGATAGTTTTAAAAACCTATCCTAGAGGTTTTTACCTTGTTACCGAGGAGATATTATCAAAGCTAAAAGAGTTAAATGAGTTCGAAAAAGGATTATGCCATCTCTTTTTATTACACACCAGTGCAAGCCTTACTATAAATGAAAACGCCGATCCTAGTGTAAGAAGAGATTTTTTAAGTTTTACCAATAAAATTGTACCGGAAAACGAACCATATTATACTCATATACTAGAAGGTAGCGACGATATGCCGGCACATATTAAAAGCTCTTTGTACGGTAACTCATTAACTATTCCTGTCAAAAACGGAACCTTCGTTTTAGGGATATGGCAGGGAATATATCTTTGCGAGCATAGAGATTTTCCCTCCAACAGACATATCTTCGCAACAATAATCGGAGAATAAAGGTTTTAAATATTAAAGGAGTTTTATGAAAATAGTATTTCTTGATGCAAAAACGGTAGGCAACGATGTAAATCTAGACATCTTAAAAGAGTTTGGGGAGTTAATAATATATGAAACCACTAGCGATAACGAAAAAAGAGAAAGAATCCAAGATGCAGAAATTATTATAACGAATAAGGTAGTAATCGACAAAGAAGCTATCGATAGTGCAAAAAATCTAAAACTTATCTGTGTTGCAGCAACAGGTATGAACAACGTCGATATAGAGTATGCAAATAAAAAGGGTATCGAGGTAAAAAATGTTGTAGGCTACTCAACAGAGAGTGTTGTCCAACACACTTTTGCAATGGCGTTTTACCTAATCGAACAACTAAAATATTATGACGATTACGTAAAAAGCGGCAAATGGAGCCGTTCAAAGATTTTTACCTGTATTGACAGGCCTTTTTTCGAGATTCATGATAAAAGATGGGGCATAATAGGACTTGGTACTATAGGCAAAAGAGTGGCACAAGTTGCCCAAAGCTTTGGATGCGATGTAGTGTACTATTCCACAAGCGGAAAAAATTTTGACGAAAAATATAAACAGGTGCCCTTAACCAATCTTCTTTGTACTTGCGATATTATCTCAATACACGCTCCCTTAAACGATAAAACAAAAAATCTATTAAATAAAAACAATCTACATAGATTAAACGACTATACAGTACTCTTAAATTTAGGAAGAGGGGGGATAATAAACGAAGAGGATTTAGCAAAAATTTTTGATGAAAAAAAGATTTTTGTTGGACTCGATGTAACTGAAAAGGAGCCGTTAGACGAAAATAGTCCCCTAAATTTTGTAAAAGATAAAGATAGACTCTTGATAACACCTCATATAGCCTGGACAAGTATGGAAGCTAGAGATAGACTTATTATGGGAATTGCAAAAAATATAGAAGATTTTATAAAAAGGAGCAAGTTTTGAAAAAATTACTTTTTAGCTTTTTGATAATTGCGGGTTTTTTATTTAGCGGATGTGCGCAAAGAGGCTATACTCAAGCGGATGTTGGCGAAGTAATGATAAATTATAAGGGAACAGTTGTTCATACAAGAACGATTGAGATACAAGACGATGGCGGCGGTATGATATTGGGGGCAATCGTAGGCGCTATAATAGGACATCAAATAGGCGAAGGAAAAGGAAAAGATCTAGCCACTGCAGCAGGTACCGTAGCCGGAGGTATAGTAGGCAGTAACCTGAACAAAGATTTAGGACAAGAGATAACAGTAGATCTTGAAAATGGACAAAAAGTTTCTACAGTAATTAGATTGGACAAAAAAAATCCTTACTGGCTAAGGCCAGGAGATAGAGTAATGGTTTATGTAAAAGGAAACAGAATTGTAAGAATTGCTCCCATTTTTAACGAAAGAGTTGAGTGATGATATATGACGTTTTGGTTATCGGTGCAGGAGGTGCCGGACTAAGCGCAGCTTTAAGCGCCAAAGAGGAGGGAGCTAAAGTTTTGGTAGCAGGCAAAAGTTATCCTACAAGAAGCCAAACTTCCATGGCTCAAGGGGGAATAAATGCGGTATTGAGCGAAAATGGTGATACAATCTTCTCTCATATCGAAGATACTTTGAACTCTTCAGCAGGGCTTGCCGACAAAAGAGTAGTCGAGTATGTTTGTAAAGAGGCTCCAAAAGCGATCAAATGGCTTGATTCTATAGGAACACCTTTTAGCAGAGAAAATGGAAAAATTGCACAAAGAAAATTGGGTGGCTCATATGCTCCAAGGGCATGTTACGCTCAAGATTATACAGGTCTTAAGATATTGCATACGCTTTATGATTTTTCTATAAAAGAGGGTATAGAGTTTTTGGATGAAAGCTTTTTGCTAAATCTCATAGTTGAAGAAAACAGAGTCAAGGGTGCCACATTTTTGGATATAAAAACATCTCAAGTAAAACAGATTCTATCAAAAAGCGTAATAGTTGCAACAGGCGGATATTCTAAAATATATAAAGATTTCTCCACAAATTCATCTCATGCAACAGGTGACGGTTTATCTGCAGCTTTGAGAGCGGGATGTCGCCTTAGCGATATGGAGTTTATTCAGTTTCATCCGACCGCTCTTAAAAAAAGTTCAGTTTTAATAAGTGAAGCTGCCAGGGGGGCTGGTGGATTTTTGATAAACCAAAAAGGTGAGAGATTTGTAGATGAGCTTTTAACAAGAGATGAAGTTTCAAGAGCCATATACAATGAGATAGAAAAAGGAAACGAGGTATTTTTGGATATTCGCCATCTAGGAAAAGAGTTTATAGAAAAAAATTTACCTCAAGAAAGAAAATTGTCCATTATATATGAGGGGGTAGATCCTTTAAAAGAGCCGATCCCTATCAAACCTGCAGCCCACTATACTATGGGTGGAATAGATGTGGATGAAAATCTAGAAACATCAGTGGAAAACCTCTACGCCGTCGGAGAGTGTGCCAATGCAAAACTTCACGGTGCAAACAGACTAGGAGGAAATTCACTACTAGAAATCGTGGTTCTAGGCAAGTTTGCCGGCAAAAATGCAGCTAAGAGTGCAAAAGGGAGTGTGGTAGAAGATAAATTCTATGAAAAAACCTTGATGGATGCAAATTTTATAAAAGGAGTTTTCAGTTTTCCAAACAAAATCGATTTTTATGAAAAAAGAGATTTTTTAAGCAAAATATTTTATAGAAATGTAGGTGTTTACAGAGAGGAGATGGGACTAAAAGGTGTTTTGTCAGTTGTTAAACAGATGCAAAGAGAACTCTCTTTTATGGGAATAAAAGACAAATCACCACTTTACAACACAAACTTGATAGAGTTTATAGAATTTGGGAATATGATAGAGCTTGCAGAAACAATACTTGTGAGTGCAATAAGCAGAAATGAAAGTAGAGGGGCTCATTTTAGAGTTGACTATCCTCAAAGAGATGATGAGAAATTTCTTGCCCATACAGTTACTTGGAAAGAGGACGGCGTTTTGTGCGCAGATTTTGAGAAGGTTAAAAATTAGCCTTTTTGATTAAAATTTTAGTAATATTTTATAAAATACAAATGATTAAGGAGTATTTTTGAAAATCGAAATAAGAAGGTATCATCCTCATTTCGAACCAAAATCCATCTTTATGAGCTATGAGATACCTGAGGGTTTGACACTTTTAGAAGCACTCGAACACATAAAAAGTAAACTTGATTCCACATTAACCTTTTCAAAAGGGTGTAGAAGTGGAGTTTGCGGCAGTTGTGCAGTTAGAGTTAACGAAAAAGAGGTCTTAGCCTGTGAATATAGAGTTAAAGATGGCGATAAGATAGAAGCATTGAAAGCTTCTGAAGTTGTAAGAGATTTAATAGTTGATATGAAAAAACCACTAGAGACTCTAAAAAAGGCCAAATCATATCTTTTAGAACAAAACATTGTTTCTATGGATGAAGAAGATGAAAAAATGACAAAGAAGCAAAGCGACTGTATCCTTTGCTCTTCTTGTTATAGTTCCTGCCCCGTTTTTGAGACAAATCCAGACTTTTTAGGCCCCTTTGCACTTACAAGAAACTATAGATATGTAGTTGATAAAAGAGAAACAAAGAAAAAAGAGAAAATCGAAGCTATTTTACAAAATGGTATCTGGGACTGTACTCTTTGCGGCAACTGTACAGAAGTATGCCCACAAGGAATAGACCCTAAAACAGATATAATGATGCTTCAAAGCTGGGCTACAAAATTTGGATATCAAAATCCCAATATTGCAAATTTTGGAAGTTTCGGATTGGATTTTTGATGAATATAGAGAATTTACCGGTTTTTTCAAAGTTACAGGAAAATCTCTTTACTACGTTCAAACAAAACGGAAGAGTAAAGGAGTTTATAAAAGGCTCTTGCCCTTTAAATTCGGAAGATACACTAAAATATTTTTATATCATTTTAGAAGGAAGGCTAAAAGTCTCCCAAATAAATCCTGAAAATGCAAAAGAGCAAACTATACATATACTTTCATCAGGAGATATGTTTGACATCATACCCCTTTTGGACAACAAACCGCATGAAGTATTAACTTATGCACTAGACAATTGCAAAGTTTTCGAAATTGAGATAGATACAATCAGAAATCTAATATATTCAAATCCTGAATTTAACAAAATATTTATGCCATATATCGCAAAAAATCTGAGAAATCTGGAAAACCTGGCTATTGAATTATCTCTGTTTGATACATCAACCAGGCTTATAAAACTCTTCTTAAGAAATCTAGATTTAAAAAACAGTGGTAAGCTAAAACTGATTCATGATCTCCCTCATGAAGAGATAGCAAGTCTTATAGGCACCGTTAGGCATGTTGTCAACAGACATATTCAGCAATTGAAAAAAGATGGAATTTTGCAAGTAGAAAGAAAAAAACTAACTCTTAAAAATATTGAAGGACTTTTGGAAAAACTACAGATAAAATAGAGTTAAATCCTCTCTTTTAAATAAGAAAATAATACAAAATTGCATCAAATTAGCCTAAAATGAACCAAAAAAAGGCTACAAATGGATAAAAGATGTGAACTTTTCATAAAACTTATAGAGAAAGAAAAATATTATGATGCTCATGAAGTTTTAGAAGAGGTATGGTTTCCAAACAGAAAAGACAAAAATCCAGATATTCTTCTGTTAAAAGCATTTATAAATGCTTCAGTATCTTTTGAATTAATAAAAAGAGGTAAAGAGGCACAGGCAAGGAAAGTTTGGGGAAATTATCAAAAATATATAGTTTATATTAACAAGTGTTCATCTGAAAATATTGGAAATTTTAAAAAAATAAAAACAGTTTTGGAATCAAACTATGCCAAACTCCTATCATGAAGCTACAAAGCATACATATCTATCTGTAAGAAGTGGTGCACGCCAACTTGAATGGTCCAAAATGCCTAAAACTTTTAAAATTTATCCAAACTCTTTTCCTCTTAAAAGACTAGATCTAGATAAAAAAATAGATAGATTTATATATCTTATAGGTGGCATAACAGCAAAAAAAGTCTATCCCGGAGTTGAATACTACTTAAGAACTGTTCCAAGCGCCGGAGCTCTCTACCCTGTAGAAATCTATTTTCAAGCAAGGGATGTAAAAGGATTTAAAAATGGGATCTACCATTTGTCGCCTGCCGAAAACGGAGTAAGACTTTTATATGAGATAAAAGATGAAGAGGGAGTAGAGTTTCATCTTAAAGACAAAAGAATGATAAAAGGTTTTTTGTTTCTCTTTTCATCTATATATTTTCGCTCAAGCTGGAAATACTCTTCAAGAGCATTTAGGTACACTCTTTTAGATACGGGGCATGCTCTTGGGGCTTTGGAAGCAAGTTGCCATCTTTATGAACACGCTTTTTTTATCTTATACGATTTTGATAAAAAAGTTTTGAATGAAAAGTTTGGATTTAAAGATATAGAGTTTTTTCTATCCGGCGCTAAAGTTGGAATACCTCAAAAAAAGGAGACTAATTTTTTTGATCTAAATTTACCCTTCGTTGATCCTACAGAAACTTTTGAGACAAATGAAGTCATCCAAAAAAGTTATCTTGAGAGTTTAATGTTAACAGGTTGCAAAAAAGAGTATAGATTTCCTAAATTCAACTTCCACAAAGAGAGATTTTATGAGACTATTTTAAATAGAAGAAGCATTAGAAAATTTTCTAAGTTACCTATTAAATCTGAAGAGTTTGAGTATATATACCAAACTATAACCGAACCAATACCCTCTGATTGCGATGAAAAAGTTGAAATCTATTATATAGTCAACAAAGTTTTAGGTATGAAGCAAGGTCTTTATAAAAACAAAGAGTTACTTAAAGAGGGAGACTTTAGCCAAATAGCTAGATATTTGTGTCTTGAGCAAGCTCTAGGTGGTGATAGTGCAGTTACATTTTTTCTCACATCAAATGGAAACAATTATCAGTCTCTCTACCAAAAAGCCGGGATCATAGGACAGAGATGTTATCTTTCAAGCGAATATCTTCAGATAGGATGCAGTGGAATTGGAGCATACTATGATGATGATGTCAAAAATTTTTTACATAGCGAGGATATGGTATTATACGCATTAGCAATTGGCAAATAATTAGGAGCGGTCATGAAATATCTACTTTTTATTATTATGGCCTTTTTTATTTCAGGATGTGAAAACACAAACCAAAAACCAATAGTTTTAGACAACAAAAAACAGAGATATGCAAATGAGATTTTAAGCGCCGAAATAATATCGGAAAAAAATAGTAAAATAGAGGCTAAAACAAAAAAAGAGATAGCCATGATTGAGATGAAAAAGGCTATCGAAACTAAAAAAATAGAGTCTCAAGCCAAAGTACAGATGGAGAAGATAAAGAGCCAAAGAGAACTTGAAAAGACTAAACTTGAACTTCAAGCAAAATCTGAAGCCAACTCCATTACCAAAACAGCTGTAATTCTCTTTGCGATTTTGGGTTTTGGTGTGCTCATACTTATATATATCCTCTTTAAAAAATATCAAGAAAATAAAATATCCATTGAGAGAGAAAAAATGAGACTCCAAAAGGAGATAAAAGAGAAAGAGATAAAGGCCAAAATGGCGGAAAAACTCATAGATGCCCTAAGTAGCGGCAATTTCACTAAAGAGCAAGAAGAGATGCTTCTTTCGTTAATCAACCAAAAAAACGTTCTAGAATACAAAGGCTAATCTATCTCTTTTAATTAAAGAATAAGCATTCACGTCTTAAACTATACAGATTGATAAAACCTTAAAAGGAAATTGATGAATATTCAAAAAGTTCTTTCTGGATTCTTTTTTATTTTGGCAATGACATTAAATTTTGGTTTTTTTTACGGAGATCCAACGATTATTGAACAACATAGCGCCTATGAGCTTTTTGCAGCTATCATAGTCAATCTAATCGCCACGATTTTAAAATTTGGCGACAAAACTCAACTTGGTTCAGTCCTACTAGCAACAAGTTTAGTAGCTGATATTCAACTAATAGCAAGTGCTAGCGTCTGGGCTATAGCAGAACACTCCTTTGGAGGTCTTAACGTTGAGGCTACCACCGCTATAATATCCCTCTCGGGAGGAGCTCTTTTAGCAAATATAGTTTCAGTACTTCTTTTCATCGGCGATACTCTAAAATCTAAGAGGTAATATGCAGTCCAATTCAGCGTGGATCATTATCCGTAGAATGCGGATACCTTTTTTAGTAATTATCATAACTTTTTCTATCTCCATTTTAGGACTTATGCTCATAGAAGGAAAAGACACAAACGGAAATCCTTACCACATGAACTTTTTCGATGCCTTCTATTTTGTAAGCTATATGGCGACTACCATAGGCTTTGGAGAAACACCCTACGAATTTACCTATCCGCAAAGAATGTGGGTAAGCGCAAGTATCTATCTAACCGTAGTTGGCTGGTTCTACGGAATAGGTACTATTATAGCCCTTATACAAGACAAAAAACTTGCTCGTGAAATAGCTATAACAAAATATAAAAATAAAGTAGAAGCTCTAACTGAGGAGTTTATTATCATTCTCGGTTATAACAACGTTACAAAAAATATTATTCATCGACTAAACGAAGAGGGAATAAGAGTAGTAGTAATAGATAAAAACGAAGAGAAGGTAAACGAACTAGAACTAGAAAGTTTCAATCCTGAAGTTCCAGCAATAGCTGCAGAGGCTACAGATCCAAATATTCTTAAAATTTCCGGTATTCATAAAAAAAATTGCCGTGCGGTTATTGCGCTTTTTGAAGATGACGCAAAAAACGCCAAAGTTGCTCTTTTAAGTAAACTTTTAAATAAAAGAATCAATGTAATAGTAAAATCTACAACAAAAGAGCATACCGAACACTTACAAAATATAGGTATTAAACATATAGAAAATCCATTTAAAATAATCTCTAAAAGAATATATATCGCCTTAACCAAACCCCATATATGGATTTTGGAAATGTGGGTTTTTGGTCATATTTTAAAGATTAGAAAAAGGGAAGTACTGCCTCACGGCAAATATATTATATGCGGATACGGCAGGATGGGACATGCATTAGAATATTGGCTAAAAAAAGCTGGAATAGAGACTGTATTTATAGATATAGTTTCAGAACGATATCAGCAAGAGAAACAGAGTTCTATTTATGGAGATGCCGAAGATATAGAAACTTTACTTAAAGCTGGTATCAAAGAAGCAAATGCCATAATTGCCGCTACAAAAGATGATCTTATAAATTTGACTATTCTATCAACCGCTAAAAAGTTAAATCCTAACATATACACTATAGCTAGAGAAAACAGCCTTGATGACGTAAGTATTTTTAAAGCAGCAAGAATCGATAAAGTCTATATTCTTGAACAAATTTTAGCAGATATTACATTTAATTTTATTGCTAAACCACTTGCTAACAGATTTATAAAACTTATTCGTCTTCAAGATGATGAATGGGGTAAAAAAGTAGTAGATATAGTTAAAAAAACGATAGGAGAAAACCCTATCTTAACCGAAATGAAACTAACTAGAGACAACGCCTACGCTCTTTATGAAGAACTCAAAAATGGTATGGATATAAGACTATATCATCTAAAAAGCTCAAGAGAAGACTATACTAAATCTACAAAAGTAGTCTTTTTGTTGTTAAAAAGAAAAAATAAAATCTACCTCTTACCTGATGAAGATCTCAAGATTGAACCTGATGATGAACTGCTAATAGCATCAGACAATGAAAGTATAGAAGATTTAGAGTATATTGCCAATAATTATTATGAGTTAAATTATATCTTGACAGGAAAAGAGAAGATTTTTGGAATATATTCTCTATTTTTAAAAGAGGGTCAAAACGGCGCTACATGAGCGCCGTTTTAGTTTAAAGTTGAGGACCTGCCTTTGAGTAATCAAAGTTTCCAGTATTTTCATATCTTTTAAAATTTTTGATAAAAAGTTCGGCTAGATGTCTTAACTGTTTATCGTAAGCTTCTTTATCTTCCCAAGTATTTCTTGGATTTAAAATCATAGGAACTATACCTTTAATCGATTTAGGCATAGCAAGATTAAAGATAGGAAGAGTATCAAACTCTGCATCGTTAATAGAACCATCCAAAATAGCATTTATACAGGCTCTTGTAGCTGGAAGACTCATCCTTTTTCCAATCCCATAAGGACCACCTGTCCACCCTGTATTAACAAGATATACATTAACATCATATTTTTCTATCTTCTCTCCCAAAAGTTTAGCATATACCGTAGGATGAAGGGGCAAGAAAGCTTCGCCAAAACATGCGCTAAAAGTTGCTACAGGCTCAGTGATTCCTCTTTCGGTTCCAGCGACTTTTGCGGTATATCCGCTTAAGAAATAATACATAGCCTGCTCTTTTGTCAACTTACTAACCGGTGGTAAAACACCAAATGCATCGGCACTTAAAAATATTATATTTTTAGGATGAGGACCTTTTAGATCTTCTTTATGTTTACAAATATGGTATATCGGATAGCTAACTCTTGTATTTTCGGTTTTAGAAGAGTCATCAAAATCTACGTTTCCTTTTTCGTCAACAACCACGTTTTCCAAAAGCGCATCTCTTTTTATAGCCGCATAAATATCAGGCTCTTTTTCAGCATCAAGGCCGATAACTTTAGCGTAACAACCTCCTTCAAAGTTAAAAACCCCCTCTTCATCCCATCCGTGTTCATCATCGCCTATAAGGCGTCTGTTAGGATCGGCACTCAAAGTTGTTTTTCCGGTACCGCTAAGACCGAAAAACAGAGCTACGTCATTTTTCTCACCTATATTTGCGGAACAGTGCATAGAAAGTTTATTTTCTAACGGTAGCCAGTAGTTCATCATAGAAAATATACCTTTTTTTATCTCGCCGCCATACCATGTCCCGCCTATAATTGCCACATTTTCTTCAATATTGAAAACTATGAAAACATCAGAATTCAAGCCATGCTCTTTCCATCTTTCATTTTTAAGATCGGCGGCTACATACATCGTAAAATCTGGAGAAAAGTCTTTAAGCTCTTCTTGGGTAGGTCTTATAAACATATTTTTAACAAAATGAGCCTGCCAAGCTATCTCCGTAACAACTCTAATTCTTTTTTTGCTTTTATCGCTAGCGCCAGCAAAGGCATCCATAATGTAGAGGTCTTTGTTTGATAGATATTGTTTGGTTTTTTCGAAAAGTTCGTCGAAGATCTCTTTGGAGATAGGCTGATTTATTTCGCCCCAGGCAATATATTTTTCACTTGGCGGCTGTTTTACGAAATATTTGTCTTTTGGACTACGTCCGGTAAAAATGCCGGTATCTACTGCCACCGCACCTAATGTTGTCTCAATCCCCTCTTTTTGTTTGAGCTCATGTTTAAAAAGCTCCTCAAAGTCTAGATTATAATATACGTTTTTGACACCAGTTAATCCTAGTTTGTCAAAATCATTTATCTTCATTTTTAAAGCCTTTTTAAAGTTTAAAAATTTTGTAATCAAATTGTAGCACTCTTATGCAACATTTGCAACAATTGCCGTTTTACGGTACCTTTAAAAAGGTCAATGTTCATGTGTCTGTGCATATTCTGGTGTACAAAATATGCCGCAGTGACATTTTCCCTCTTCTGGTATCTCTTTCTCTATTGCAGGCTTGCAAGGACAAATCCTATCATCTGCACTTTTAAACTTTCCATTCTCTTCAATTACCATAAAACATGGACAATATCTTTTCCCGTAAAGCATCTTGTTTCTTGTCAACCCCATAGTAACCCCCTCGTTTACTTCAGAGTTAGGATTATAAACCCATCCAAACTGTTTGCAAACTTTGTCGGTAAACTTTTTTGTTTTTTCCATCTCTTGTAAAAACTCATCACTGCTCATATCAATCGATTTCATTTTCCCTCCTTTATTATTAAACAGTACCTCTTTTTGTAGGAACAAAGAGACATTCATCAAGTTCCTCTTTTTCTATCGTAAAACTATTTTTGATAAATCTTGTTATTATCTGTTTCCCATCTTTTTCTATAGGTGCTACTAATATTCCACCGTTATTTAGCTGCTCCAAGATATTTTGTGGAATATTTTTCAAAGAGGCAGAAAACAAAATTCTGTCATATGGTGCAAACTCCCTCCACCCAAGCATACCGTCAGAGTATCTAACATTGATATTTAAAATATTAAGTTCTTTGAACCTCTTTTTAGCTTCCCAGACAAGTTTTTCTATCCTTTCTACGCTAAAAACTCTCCTAAAAAGTTTACTTAGTATTGCAGCCTGATAACCGCTACCACAACCTATCTCTAAAACACTGTCCGCACCTTTTGGCTCTAAAAATTGCGTCATTTTTGCAACAGTCAAAGGAGAGCTAATCCACTGATTTTTAGAAATAGGAAGAGCGTCTAGTTTATAGGCGTGATGTTTAAATCCTACTGGTACAAATATCTCTCTAGGAGTAGATGCAATAGCTTTTTTTATATTGGAATCCAAAGGGAAAACTCTATCTATCTCGTCTGCCAATTTTTGACACTTTTGAAGCTCGACTCTTTTTAAAAACTGATTCATAAACCTATATCCATATATCTTCTCATCTTCTTGATATCTCCAAAATCGCACTCTTTGCACAACAGAGCCTTTCTGTCGTCTCTATATGGTACTCCAAAAGGGTCTATTATGGCACTACTTTTTGCCATATCATCATTAGCACTGTCACTTGCTACCAAAAAGCATTGATTCATCAAAGCAAGAGTCTCTGTAAACTGCTCAAAATGTCTTTTTCTAAGTTTTCCCCACATCGCAGGAACTAAAATAATATCTGCGCCCTTCAGTTTTTGCCAGATTTCTAAAAATCTAAGCTCAAAACAGATAAGAAGGCCTATTTTTAGCCCATCTATCTCAAAAATCTCTATATCATCCATACTTCCGGAACTAAAGTAGTCCGTTTCACCGCCAAACTTGAAAAGTTTTACTTTTGGCTGTTCATAAACCACTTTGCCTCTATAAAGAACTTTCGCCACATTGTAAAATTTTTCATTTATCTTTTCAATCATTGTAAAAACTAATATTTTATTTTCAGAAATTTCCAGCAACTCTTCAAGCGCCCTTTTTCCAAAATCGGCCGCCTCTTCAAATCTATCATAGGCAAAGCCCGTAAGACAAACTTCTGGCGCAACGGCTATACACTCTTTTGGTGTTTTTGAAAAAAGTTTTTTAAGCGTAGATAGATTTTTTTCAAAATTTTCTTCGGTTTTAAACTGCAGGGCACACAAATATTTTTTAGAAGTCATCAAAGCTTAAGCTCCCTTTACTATAGTTAGTTACATTTCCTTCAAAAAAATTGGTTTTTTGCTCATTAAATTTTGAAAAATCGTCTACCCATTTTATTGGATGCTCTACGTTATACATAGGATCAAGCCCTACACGCTGTAACCTATCATCAGCCAAATATTTTATATACTGCTCGATAAGTTCGTCGGTTAATCCCAATATCTGTCCCTGAGTTATATATTTACCCCAGCTGCTCTCAAGTTCAACTGCTCCTTCAAACATCTTATATACATCATCAATAAGTTTTTTTGTAAAGAGTTCTGGTCTCTCTTTTTTTACAGTGTTAATCATATTTTGAAAAATTAAAAGATGTGTTACTTCATCACGCTGAATAAATCTTATCATCTGAGCAGAACCCAGCATTTTACCGCTTCTAGCTAAAGTATACATATAAGTAAAGCCGCTATAAAAGTAGATTCCTTCTAATATCTGATTTGCAAACATTGCTTTAACGATATTTTCATCGCTTGGATTTTGTGCCAGTTCTTCATATACTTCAGCTATATAGTCATTTTTTTGTTTTAATTTTAAATCTTCTCTCCAAAGCTCATAAATCTCATCGGTATTTTGGCTTATACTGTCAACCATCACGGCATAGCTTTGACTATGAAGAGCCTCCTCAAAAGCTTGCCTAACCAATATTAGATTTATCTCTGGAGCTGTAATATAAGGGTTTATATTGTCTATTAGGTTATTAGTCTGTAAAGAGTCCATAAATATAAGCTGTGCTAAAACTTTGTCATAAGCCAGTTTTTCCGCATCTGTTAAAAGCTTATAATCTCTTGCATCACCTGTCATATCAACCTCTTTGGGAAACCAGGTGTTTGCTAGCATCATCTCCCAAAGATTATATGCCCACTGATACTTTATTTTGTTAAGTTCAAATATTCCCGTAGGATCTCCACCGAAAATCTTTCTTTCATTTACGCTCTCGTTAGAGTTTGGATTATAGATCTTTTTTCTGCTGTACACCATTTTTACCCTCCAGTAGGCTTTAAAAAGAGAATTAGAAAACAAAAAAATCTCTTGCTTTATAACTCTCTTTTTTACAGATTTTTAAGTTAAACATTATAAAATTTTCTACTTAAAATGAGGTAAAGGAAACAAATTGAAATTTGTTACTACATTTGGTGCATCTAAAGCAGATAAAAACTCTAAAGAGTACAAAGAAGGTATAAAACTTGGACTATTTTTGTCCAAGGCGGGATATATAGTCAAATGTGGTGGATATCAAGGACTCATGGAGGCAGTAAGTATAGGTGTACATAAAGCAGGAGGAGAATGTATAGGAGTTACTATAGAGAAATTTGACCAACTAAGACCCAAAAACCCTTATCTTACAAAAAAGATTATATGTAAAACATTGTACGAAAGATTGGAAAAGCTGATAGAAGATAGCAGACTCTTCGTAGCTCAATCTGGAAGCATTGGAACTATGAACGAAGTTTTTATGATTTTGGCATTAAAATATAGCGGTTTTAAACCGGATATCAGAATATGTTTGATAGGAAAAATGTATAAAGAGATGACAAAATGCTCCTTTATTGATAAAAATTTTGTTAAAAATGTAGAGATTTATGAAAATGTAGATGAATTTATAAAAAAAAGTAACATATAGTCATTCATTAATATTAGGTAAATGGTTGAGTAGTTGAGCTATTTTAACTACTCAACCATTTTCACCAATATACCAATAACTTAATGACCAATAACTAAATTATCTATTTTTTATACCTTCTACCCACTCAATCATAGAAGCGTTTCCTTCAGGATTTGGAGCCTCTATAAAAGATATTACAAATCTATCTTCATATTCGCAAATGCCTATACTTCTTGGCCTAACACTCAAAACTTCCGGCTTCGGCAGTTGCTTGCCGAAACAGAAAATTATATTTTTAGCCTCAATTATATTTTTATCATATATGGCTTCTTCTAAACTTTTTGTATGAGACAAATGATCAAATACTCCTATATAAGCTGCTACTTTGTGGTTTTCTATACATCCTTTTATATATCCTAAAATCTCCTCCATGTTTTTAAACTTAGTTTTGTTTTTATTAAGCTCTAACAGATACACAGGATATTTATCCATAAATTCTATCTTTTTCATATGCTCCTCCAAATTTTAGAGAAATTATATATACTTATAACTTTTATAATGATAATTAATTTTTAATAGCTCTAAACTCTAAGCAAACAGAATTTATGCAGTATCTAAGATTTGTTGGAGATGGACCATCAGTAAAAACATGTCCAAGATGCGCGTCACATTTTGCACATTTGACCTCTGTTCTTATCATTCCATGTGAGGTATCTAACTCCTCTTTTATTGAGTTTTTTGATATCGGCTCAAAAAAACTTGGCCATCCTGTACCACTGTCAAATTTGGCACTAGATGAAAAAAGT
This sequence comes from Nitrosophilus labii, assembly GCF_014466985.1. NCBI lineage: Bacteria > Pseudomonadati > Campylobacterota > Epsilonproteobacteria > Nautiliales > Nitratiruptoraceae > Nitrosophilus > Nitrosophilus labii. Next base: position 73,000 of record NZ_AP022826.1, on the reverse strand, counting down.
GATGTTTCACAGCATTTACAAACAAATATACCTTCTCTTTTTTCATTTAAAAGTTCTCCAGCAAATGGAGGTTCCGTTCCTTTTTCAAACATAACATAATATTCAAAATCTGTTAACTTTTTTTTACATCTCATAACTTTCCCAACTCTTCAATTTTTTTTGGTATAGAAAAATAGAATCCTTGATATACTATTTTATCACTCATGCTCTTAAGTATTTCTACCTTTTCCTTACTATCTACAAATTCTGCCACTATAGGGTTTAATCCCATTATATCAATAAATTTAATAAGTTGTTTCAAAACATTTCTTTTTTTGCTGCATATTTCAATATCGGCTATTAGGCTACCATCAATTTTAACAAAACTCAATAACTTTTTAGATGCCAGCTCGATAAGGGTTTTAATGTTTGAAAATCCACTTCCAAAATCGTCAACAGCAAACCTTATCCCATTTTCCCTATTTAATTTTGCTAATATCTCTAAATCTTCAACTATTGTATACTCTGTAATCTCGACTATCAACTCAATTCCAAGTTCTTTGGCCTGATTATAACTCTCAATCAATTCATTAATAAAAATTGCCTCACTAACAGATGATGAATATATGTTTATACTAACCTTATCGGTAAATTTGGACAAAATAAAAAAATATTCTCTTATTTTTCTAGTTAATAATAGATCAAATTCCAATGTAAGATTATGTTCTGATATTATGTCAATAAAATCTACAGCGCTTAAATAAGTGCCATTTATAGGGAGCTTAGAGAGAATCTCTAGACAAAAAACTTTATTTTTGTTATTTACTATTTTTTGAGCAAAAAGTTCTATTTTAAAATTTTTAATAGTGTTTTTTATAATAGATAATTTTTTCAAGTTTTCATCTACCTCTTTATTTAAATTTTCTAACAGATTATCACCAACAATTATAAAGTTTTCACTACTTTTTCTCTTTTTTAGTGCTATCAAAATCTCTTTAAAATAGTTTATTTCCCTATTTTTTAAATCATCCAGCCTTATGGAATATATCATTATCTCTTCTTTTAAGGCCAATAAAGCATATTTATCTAAAATTTTATCTATACAATTTTTTATCATTTTATCAAGATACTCATATGTTAAGTTTTTTGGTTTTCTAATCAGTAGATGCAGCTCGTCTTGAATAAATATATAAAAATCTAGCCCCTCTTTTTTTAAATATTTTTTCATCTCTACTGAAATTTTCTCAATTAGATTATTTTTCAATAACGTTACAAGCTTTGGTATATGCAGATTTATAACAAAATAGCATACAAGATTTTTCTCCCAATAACTTCTTTCTAGCATAAACTCTATAAAAATATTGTAACTGTTTTTCTCATAAAGAACCAACAGATCAGATATTAGTTTTTCTAATAGCAAATAGTTGTTAAAAAAGTTTTTCAAGCTTTCAACGGCTCTAAAATAATCTTCTTTTATTAAAAAATCAACTATATAATTTGCTTCTAAATGTAAATTTTTGTGGGCTATAATTATTTGACTATTAAACAAATACCTCTCTTTTTCCGCAGCAAACATCAAAATTTCAGCTTCTAAACTAGTAAGCCATTTGGTAAAACCACAGGCAGACATATCAACAAGATATATTGATTCTTTTTTATTTAAAAAATATTTTTTTACTTCAAGAAGCCAATCGTAGTGAACTTCAAAAATATCGCTATATAAAAAGTTTAATTGGTGAATATGTTCTATTGTCTCAATCATCAAAGCATAAAAAAATCCTTTTACTATAGCCTTTTCTGCCCTTTCAATCCTTGCTATTACCTCTACTTCATCAAGATTTATAATCCTGTTTTGTATTGCCGTTACTAAGGCTTTCTTAAAAGCTTCAATAATTAAACCTAAATCTGTTAATGATATATGATAATTGCTTTTTAAAACTTTTCCTATCTCTTCTAAATCATTAAATAATTTATCATTTACTTCTTTTTTCAAAAGAAGCATTTCAACAAGCTCAATATTTTTTTTGTAAAGATTCTTAACCTGTTTTACCGATGATATATTTTGTATTATCGTAGGAATTTGTAAAGATTGTAAATCTATCTGCTCAACAAGATCTTCCAATCTCTCTTTTGTTTTGTCCTCATTCATTTTAAGCCTTTAAAGCAGAAAATTACATTATAGTGACACAACCTTGCTATTGAGGAGCTATTAATAAGATTGAGCCGTATTATATCAGATTTCTATTTATAAATTGATAAACTTAACTTTCATAAGTCTAATACATTAAACCAAATAACCCCAATTTCTTTTCTCCTAGTTTTATTAATTAAATAGTAATTTAATCTTACAAACAATTTATAGATTTTTTCATATTCACTATATTTTGACAATAAATATAGAAATATAGGAATAATTAACACTATATTGCTACTCATCTTAAATAAGTTTATTACCATTTTACATAATTTGATATTTATCAATATTAAGTCTATTAAAATATGGTATGCTACCTATACTTCATAAAGTCAAATTAAGGAGTAATCATGGCCTATGCACGTCCTCAATTTAAGGAAAAGTATGATAACTACATTGGTGGTAAATGGGTTCCGCCCATTGATGGCGTATATTTTGACGATATCTCTCCCGTAGATAACAAACCAATAGCCAAAGTAGCTAAGTCTAACAGAAAAGATATCGATATGGCTGTCAAAGCTGCCTGGGAAGCATTTGAAAATCACTGGAAATATGTCTCTGTAGCTGAAAGAAATGCTATTTTAAATAAAATAGCCGATACAATGGAAGAGAACCTGGAAATGTTGGCAGTAGTTGAAACCTGGGACAACGGTAAACCTATCAGAGAGACCCTTAATGCCGATTTGCCGTTAGCAATTGATCACTTTCGATATTTCGCTTCTGTTATTCGGGCAGAAGCAGGAAGCATTACCGATTTAGATACAAATACGGTTTCTATGGAAATCCATGAACCATATGGAGTAGTAGGTCAAATCATTCCTTGGAATTTTCCTTTGCTTATGGCCGCGTGGAAACTTGCTCCAGCACTGGCAGCTGGTAACTGTGTAGTACTTAAACCAGCTGAACAAACTCCTGTTTCAGTAATAGTAATGATGGAACTTATCCAAGATATAGTTCCGGCTGGCGTTATAAACATAGTCAACGGTTTTGGACCAGAAGCAGGAAAACCTCTTGCAACACATCCTGATATAAAAAAGATTGGTTTTACTGGAGAGACAACTACTGGAAGACTCATTATGCAATACGCTTCCGAAAATATCATACCTGTAACTTTGGAACTTGGAGGTAAATCACCAAATATCTTTTTTGAGAGCGTAATGGCTGAAGATGACGAGTTTTTGGATAAAGCTATAGAAGGATTGGTACTTTTTGCATTCAACCAAGGCGAGGTATGCACATGTCCTTCAAGAGCTCTTATTCAAGAGAGCATCTACGACAAATTTATGGAAAAGGCACTAAAAAGAATTGAGGCAATCAAGATGGGCGACCCACTTGATCCATCAACAATGATGGGAGCACAGGCTTCTAAAGATCAGTTTGAAAAGATTATGAACTATATCGACATCGGCAAACAAGAAGGAGCTGAACTTCTAATCGGTGGAGAGAAATTTGATAATCCAGTACATCCTGATGGCTACTATATAAAACCAACCGTCTTTAAAGGTCACAACAAGATGAGAATCTTCCAGGAAGAGATTTTTGGACCTGTACTAAGTGTTACTACTTTCAAAGATGAAGAAGAAGCTCTTGAAATCGCTAACGATACCATCTATGGTTTAGGTTCCGGTGTTTGGTCAAGAGATATGCATCAAGTACATAAAATGGCACGAGGTATCCAGGTTGGTCGCGTATGGGTCAATTGTTACCATCTATATCCAGCACATGCATCCTTTGGAGGATATAAAAAATCGGGTATTGGACGAGAAACCCATATGATGATGCTCAATCTCTACCGTCACACCAAAAACATTCTCACATCCTATGACAAAAAACCATTAGGATTCTTCTAATGGCTTACAAAAGAGTAGAAGCCACAGAAGCAGCAAAAAAAGTTATCGACCAGCTTCGTCAGGAACATGGCGAGCTGGTTTTCCATATGAGTGGTGGTTGCTGTGACGGTTCGGCTCCAATGTGCTTTCCAAAAGATGAATTTCGTGTTGGTGCTAGAGATATAAAAATTGGCGATATCCATGGTTGCGATTTTTATATGTCAGAAGACCTTTTTGAGTATTCCAAACATACTCACACCACTATAGACGTTACTGAAGGAAGAGGTTCAAGCTTTTCATTGGAAATCCCCTTGGGAATACGCTTCATTGCCATCTCTAGACTCTACACACCTGAGGAGGAAGCAGATCTTGAACCTATAGAGTATCCCGAATAGCCGGCCAAAAATCTTTTTTGGCCAATTTTATAGATTGAGTCTAGGAAAAAATAGATTAAGGGCACCTCTAAAAACTATTTATCTTCCAAAATCATCTTCCTAGACCATCAAATCGCATTAAAAGATCAAATACAATTTACAAAACACTGATAGTCAGGTTGTTTATTGGTCTTAACACTCTATTACTGACACCCCATACACTCCATACTTCTATCTGCCACATCGCTTGCAACTTCAGGTGACTGGCTTCTTAGATAATATGTAGATTTGAGTCCTAGTTTCCATGCAAGTGTATAGATTTCGTGTAGATATCTGCCGCTGGCTTTATCCAATCTTATAAAGATATTTGTACTTTGGCCTTGATCTATCCACTTTTGTCTAACAGCTGCGGCTTTTATTAAAATTTTTTGGTCAAGATCGTAAGCCGGAGTATAGTATGCCCATGTCTCAGGAGATAGGTTTGGTACTACTACAGGAATAAGACCAGAGAGATTTTCTTCAAACCATTTTCTTTTATAGACCGGCTCTATCGTTTGTGTAGTACCTGTTAAAATAGAAATAGAGCTTGTAGGAGCTATAGCCATAAGATAGCCGTTTCTCATCCCATCTCTTTTAACTTTTTCCCTCAAAGCGTTCCAATCATAATTATACCCAAAGAGTCCGCCACGATTTGGTGTAAGTTTTTTTGCTTCTTTATTAGCCTTGTCTATAGGCATAATACCTTTGCTCCAGCTCGAGCCTTCAAATTCTGGATATTTTCCTTTCTCCAAAGCAAGATTTGAAGAGGCTTTTATGGCATTGTAGCTGATCGCCTCCATTATCTCGTCAATCTTATGAAAATGTTCATCACTCCCCCACTCTATTTTATGCTCGGCTAACATCTGGGCTTCCCCCATAACGCCAAGTCCTATAGCTCTTGTTCTTAGATTTGTGCGTTTTACTTTCTCAAGTGGATAAAAATTTAGATCTATTACATTATCTAACATTCTTATAGCGATAGGTACTACCCTTTCAATATCCTCTTTTGTATTTACTTTGCTAAGATTAACACTAGCAAGATTACATACGGCAGTAGCCCCATCTATCTTCTCTTTTTCTACTATGAAAACTTTTTTGCCATCTATGCTGTCTAGTGCAGTTATCTTTTTTGCTTTTTTGACTATACCCCCGTCAACTTCAACTTCCTCATTTTCATCATATAGATTAACACTCCCATCTTCAAACTTAACTCTTATTTTATAGTAATTAGGATCTGTGTTTTGAAATATCTCCGTACAAAGATTGCTACTTCTTATGATTCCGATATGTGAGTTTGGATTGCATCTGTTGGCGTTATCTTTAAAGCAAAGAAATGGGCTTCCTGTTTCAAAATAGCTTAAAAGTATCTTTTTCCAAAGTTCTTTTGCTTTAATCTTCTCCTTTATTATATCCTCTCTTTTTTCGTATTCAAGATATTTTCTTTCAAACTCCTCTCCCCAAAGTTCCGCAAGATCTTGCGTCTCATAAGGGTCAAAAAGCGTCCATATTCCGTCCTCTTCCACCCTCTTCATAAACAGATCGTTTATCCAAAGAGCTGGGAAAAGGTCATGCGCTCTTCTTCTCTCTTCGCCACTGTTTTTTTTGAGGTCTAAAAAATCCAAAACATCTATGTGCCAAGGTTCTATATATACAGCTATTGCCCCTTTTCTAGTTCCTAACTGATCAACAGCAATTGCTATATCGTTTGTAATTTTCAAAAACGGGACTATTCCTCCGGCTGCATTTTTGTGTCCGTCTATATAGCTTCCCATACCTCTAACTTTTGTCCAATCCCAGCCTATTCCACCTCCATATTTACTAAGAAGAGCCATCTCTTTGTAACTATCGAAAATACCCTCTATATTATCGGGAGTGCTTCCTATATAACAGCTGCTAAGCTGGTGTCTAGGAGTTCTAGCGTTTGACAAAGTCGGTGTCGCCGCCATTACTTCAAATTTTGACAAAATATCATAAAACTTTTTTGCCCAAGTTTGAGAATCTAACTCATTTTGTGCCAAAAACATTGCCACCGCCATAAACATATGCTGCGGAAGCTCTATAGGATTGTTGTTTCTATCTTTCAAAAGATATCTATCATACAAAGTCTTAATACCTAGATATGTAAACTGAAGATCCCTTTCAGGTTTTATATAGCCGTTTAAATCATCAAGATCATATTTATCTTTTAATCCCGGAACAATTCTTCCCTCTTTTTCACCCTTTTCAAAATATTCTTTTAAATGGATATATCCTGTAAATCCACTCACTTTATGATAAAGATCATACAAAAAGAGACGAGCTGCTACAAATGTCCAGTTGGGTCTGTCAACATCTATCTTATCTACAGCTGTTCTTATCAGAGTCTGTTGTATCTCTTCTGTAGTGATTCTGTCTCTAAACTGAATCTTGGCGTCAACCTCCAATTCGCTTTGACTTACACCCTCTAAACCGGCTACGGCTGCAGAGGTATATTTTTGGATCTTAGATATATCAAGAGGCTCAATTCTGCCATTTCTTTTGATTACTGTTAACATTTTTCCCCCTATTTAAAGACCCTATCAAAAATCTTATCCACATTTTTTGTATAGTAACTATAGTCAAAACACTCTCTTATCTCATCATCACTCATCTTCTCTCTTAACTCTTTATCTTCTAAAAGATATTGTAAAAACAGACTTTCTCCCTTTTCATTCAAAGGAGGATGCCCTTCTTGGATCTCTTCCCAAACTTTCATAGCATTTCTTTGAACTATCTTATAAGCGTCTTCTCTACTCACACCTTTTTTAGGAAGCTCCAAAAGTACCCTTTGGCTAAAAACCAGCCCTCCGGTTAGATTTAGATTTTTCATCATATTTTTTGGATAGACTACAAGATTAGCCAATACATTATTTAGTCTGTGAAGAGCAAAATCCAAAGTTATAAATCCATCAGGCAGTATAAATCTCTCTACACTAGAGTGGCTGATATCTCTTTCATGCCATAAAACTACATTCTCTAAAGCAGGAATAGCCATACTTCTAATCTGTCTTGCAAGACCTGTTAAGTTTTCGCTAAGAACCGGGTTTCTTTTATGAGGCATTGCCGAACTTCCTTTTTGCCCCTTGCTAAAATACTCTTCGGCTTCATAAACTTCCGTTCTTTGAAAATGTCTGATATTTACAGCTATCTTCTCTATAGTAGAAGCAACAAGAGCCATAGTCGTAAAAAGTCTTGCATATCTGTCTCTTTGAACTACTTGGTTTGAAGCAGGAACAGGTTTTAACCCGAGCTCTTCACATACATACTCTTCAAGCTCAATAGGAGCATGAGCAAAATTTCCCATAGCCCCACTAGCCTTACCTACGTTTATTACTTCTAAAGTCTCTTCAAGGTTTTTAAGATGTCTCTTGAACTCATCATACCATATAGCCAAAACCAGACCAAATGTTATAGGCTCGCCATGTATTCCATGGCTTCTACCTACCATCAAAGTCATTTTGTGTTCATAAGCTCTTTTTTTGATAGTTTCCATAACCATTTTTACATCTTCGATGATAAGTTTCAAACTCTCTCTCATCTGCAGCGCCACAGCGGTATCGATAGTATCAGAACTTGTCATGCCGTAATGAACCCATCTAGACTCTTCTCCCAAAGATTCCGCCACACTTGTTAAAAAGGCAATAACATCATGTTTTGTCTCTTTTTCGATCTCTTCTATTCTTTTTATATCGAATTTAGCATTTTTAACAATCTTTTCCATATCCTCTTTTGGAACCAGTCCCAGTTTATGCCAAGCTTTAACTGCTGCTATCTCCACATCAAGCCATGCTTGATATTTAGCCTGCATAGTCCATTTTTCAGCCATCTCTTTGCGTGCATATCTCTCTACCATCTTTTCCCTTTATCATAGAACTTATCTTGTCAAGAATAATATTATTGTGATATATTATCAAAAAGAGGCTTAAACAATAGGACGATTTTTATATTATCTAAATATAATTTTTTATAATATTAAGGAGAAGATTTGGCGTTTGTTTTTAAAAGATTTTTTGTTGAAAAAGAGATAAAACTTTTCCTGTATTTGATGAAAAATCTAGGCATTACTCAAGGTCAAGCACAAAAGATGATCGATACTAAAAAGATCTATCAAAACGGTCTGCCTATAACTGATAAAAAAGCGACTGTTAAAGGTGAACTTGATATTTTGATTTTCGAGCCCAGTACAAAAGGATTAAAACCGATTTTTAAAACCAAGGATTTTGCAATCTTCGACAAACCAAGCGGAGTTATAGTCCATCCAAGAAATAGAAAAACCTCCTACTCTATACTAGATGAGGCTAGAAAATGTTTCGGTAAAGATGCTAATGTAATCCACAGAATAGATATGGAAACAAGCGGCCTTCTTTTAGTAAGCGCTAACAAAAAGGCTGAAAAATACTTAAAACAAAGTTTTGAAGACAAAAGAGTGAAAAAGGGTTATCTAGCATTGACAAAAGGAAAAATTTCTAACAACCTTTTTATAGATGCTCCCATTAAGAAAAATAGAGACTTCTCTAAAATAAGGCTTAAAGTTTTAATTGACCCAAAAGGAAAGCCAGCCCAAACCATAATCAAACCCATTAGATATTACCCCTCTATCAATGCTACTTTGGTAGAAGCGATACCTTTAACTGGAAGACAGCATCAGATAAGAGCTCATCTGTTTCACGTGAAACACCCTATTGTTGGCGATCCAATATATGGTGTTTCCACTGAAATTGCCATAAGATATCTAGATAGATTGATGGATGAACGCGAAAGAATCGAGACAACTGGACACAAACGATTAATGCTTCACGCAAAATGGCTAGAGTTTGATTTCATGGAAACCGTATATAAAATATATTCAAAAATCGATTTTGAAAAAGAGATAAATAAGATCATAAATAGACATAGATAGAGCTATTCCTTCTTAAAAAAAGTAACATATATAAATCCGCCTAAACCAATAATAAACGTTACGGATACTATAATCAACATAATATTATCAAGTATCGTCATTCTTTATCCTCATCTGACTCTATTGAAATTTTAACAAAAGCAACAACCATAAAGATAACTGCAATTATTAAAAGCATAACCATTATCAGTTCATAATTTTTAAACGGTATTTCCACTTTTCACCTCTATCTCTTTTAGCTGTCCACAAGCTGCACTAATATCTAATCCTTTCGACTCTCTAACAGTACAAAGCACTCCTTTTTCCAAAAGATATTTTTGAAATCTATTAACAGTCTCAATATCGGGTCTATCAAACTGTGAGCCCGGATAAGGGTTGAAAAGTATTAGATTTACTTTTGCTTTAATTCCATTTAATAGTTTAACCAATTTTTTAGCTGATTTTAGATCATCATTCACATTTTTTATGATAAGATACTCAAACATTACTCTTTTTCGCAGATCTATAGGAAACTCCTTTACGGCTTGAATAATAGACTCTATGTTGTAAGCTTTATTTATAGGCATTAGCTCTTCTCTAAGCTTATCATCTACTGCATGTAGGGAGATAGCAAGTAAAACACCTAGTTTTTTTTCTCCAAGTTTTTTGATCTTTGGCGCCAAACCGCTTGTAGAAATAGTTTGACGTCTAGGACTAATAGAGAGTCCGTTTTCATCCGAAAATATTTTTACTGCCTTAGCCACATTGTCCAAGTTGTCCAAAGGCTCTCCCATTCCCATATAAACAATATTAACTCTTCTATTTGAAGCAATATCGTTGTCCTTCTTAATAGCTAAAACTTGTGACACTATTTCACCTGCTGTCAAATTTCGTATAAACCCGCCCTTTGCAGTTAGACAAAAAGCACAACCTACTTTACATCCTATTTGCGAAGAGACACAAACAGTAAATCTCGTATGTCGTATTATATCTCCATTCTCATCTCTCTCCTCTTTTTTCATTGGAAGTAAAACTGACTCTACTGTATGTCCATCTTTAAGTTCGAAAAGATATTTTTTACTACCGTCTATACTCTTCTCTACCTTGAGGATTTTAGGTATATAAATCTCATAATTTTCTTTTAATTTAATTCTAAGCTCTTTGGGAAGATTACTCATATTATCAAAATTATCAACATATTTTTGATAGATCCATTGATATATCTGTTTGGCTCTGAATTTAGGAGAGATTTCTTCTTCTAGCTCATCTTTAGTAAAATCTAAGATGTTTTTTTTCATTTCTAATACTCCATTATCTTATAAAAAACAACTATCATATATTCCATAATATGATAGTCACCATCGCTACCTGCAGTTATCTTCTCATAATCTTCATTGTCCAAAGCTGGAGTAATTTTTACATCCAAAATATTTATAACTTTTACATCTCCTTCTTTCTCAGCAACATTTTTTTTGATTGCTTTATGTAAATCAGATCCATACGGTTTATAATAAAATTCTAAAATTTTAAAAGAGTGATTTTTATATGTTATCTTCATTATAAGCCTTTAAAGTTATCTTTAATATACTCTTCTAACATTCTCATAGATTTTTTATGATTTTCTTTAAAACATTTATGTGCGTCTTTATCACAATAATTTGTTACTATAAATATTCCTCCTGCAGGTATCTCAAATTCCTGAGCGACTTTTAGAACTGAAAAGAATTCCATATTTTCCAAACCGATTCCGTTTTTTAAAAAATGTTTAGAATAGGTGCTATCAGTAGTAATATAGTTTGAAGAGTTTACCAATGTTTCATGTGAAACATTTAATCCTTCACTGACTATCACATTATCTATAGGAGTATAACTTTTATTGTCAAAAAAGCTTAACTCAATCTGACTAGCACCTCTACTTTGCACAATATCAAAAATTTTGTACTCACCGTAACTTCCAGCAGTACCTATAAAAATAATAAAATCAGGTTTATCAAAAAGAGCAAGCCTAGTCAAATTTATTGAACTTTCAATAAGACCAATTCCTATTGGATATGCAAAATGAAAACTTTCGAAACTACCAGCACATACTATCATGATCGAATCGGGATACCGTTTTTTATCAAATATCGTTTTAATTCCATTATATCAACTTCCTTATAATGAAAAATACTAGCAGCCAATGCCGCATCTGCTTTACCTAACGTAAAAGCATCTTTTATATGCTCCATAGTACCGGCACCACCACTGGCAATGACAGGTATTTCCACAGCATCGCTTATTTTAGAAGTAAGCTCTAAATCGTATCCACTTTTTGTACCATCTTTATCCATAGAAGTTAGAAGTATCTCTCCGGCTCCTCTATTATAAACCTCTTTAGCCCACTGGATTGCGTCTATACCTGTGTCGATGCGACCACCGTTTATAAAAACATTCCAGCTCTCCCCTACTTTTTTCGCATCTATAGCTACTACTATACACTGGCTGCCAAACCTTTTTGCACCCTCATCTACAAACTCAGGTCTTCTTATAGCTGCAGAGTTTATACTCACTTTGTCACAACCAACATTTAAAAGTTTATATATATCATTTAACTCTCTTATACCGCCTCCAACAGTTAAAGGTATAAAAACCTCTTTCGCAACCTCTTCTACAATATGAACTATTGTATCTCTATTTTCATGAGTTGCGGTTATATCTAAAAAAGTTATCTCGTCTGCACCCTCTTGGTTGTACCTTTTTGCTACCTCTACAGGATCTCCCGCATCTCTTAAACCTACAAAATTAACACCTTTGACTACTCTACCATCTTTAACATCCAAACAAGGTATAACTCTTTTTGCAAAAAAATCTCTCATTATATCCTCTATAAATTTTTTGTAATTATACTATTTTTTGATATTATAACTTTTATGGATAAAAAGAGATTTTTACAAGTTGTAAATATTTTAAAAAAAGAGTGTAAGAATTGGGATGCACCTGCTATTAGATTATCACGGCACTATGGTTATAAAAGAACTCCCTACACTATTTTGATATCAACACTTCTAAGCTTTAGAACAAAAGATGAAGTTACAGTTGAAGCGGCACACAGACTTTTCAAACTTGCGGATACACCTAAGAAGATGATCTTTTTGTCAAAAGAAGATATAGCAAAAGTTATTTATCCAGTCGGTTTTTACAACCAAAAAGCAAAAAATATCTTGAATATTACTAAAATATTGCTACAAAAGTATGATGGTATAGTCCCGGATAGTTTGGAGGAATTAACATCTATAAAAGGTATAGGACCTAAAACCGCTAAAATAGTGTTGGAAAACGCCTACAAAAAACCATATATTGCGGTAGATACACATGTACATAGAATATTAAATCTTTGGGGATTTATACATACCAAAAGAGCTGAGGAGACTGATAAAATAGTTGAAAAATTATTAAATGATGAAGAAAAGATTGGTCTAAACAGAGTTTTGGTCTCATTTGGGCAAATTATCTGTAAACCAATAGGACCTAAATGCGAAATCTGTCCGGTAAAAGATCTAGTAGAATGTAATGGATAATTTAACTCTATTGACAAATTTTTAAAAAATGATAATATAGTGACAACCGTAATCTAAATATAAGTAAATTTTTAGTATGATGAAGGCTTGATTTGAGTGAGGTAAAAGCAAAAAAGTGGTTTGGACAAAACTTCTTAAAAGATAGTTCTGTTTTGGAAAAAATCATCCAATCGATGCCCCATAACGACAATATTGTTGTCGAGATAGGGCCTGGATTAGGTGATTTAACAAAAAGGCTACTTCACAAGAAGGATGTGATAGCTTTTGAGATTGATAAAGATCTTTGCAACATCCTCCAAAAAAAGTTTAAAAAAGAGATAGAAGAGAAAAAACTCCTATTAAACTGTGGGGATGTTCTTAGATTTTGGGAGAATAGTTTAGTTGACAAACCGTATGATCTAGTGGCAAATCTGCCCTACTATGTAGCGACCAATATTATTTTAAAAGCACTGAGAGACAAGAACTGCAAAAATATTTTGGTTATGTTGCAAAAGGAGGTGGCACAAAAATTTGCCGCTAAAAACGGTGATAAAGAGTTTTCATCCTTAGCTGTTTTAGCAAACAGTACCGGAAAAGTAAAAAAACTTTTCGATGTTAAACCTAGTTCATTCGAACCACCTCCAAAAGTTACTTCCTCAGTGCTTCTTATTAAAAAAAGCACATATTTGGATGAAAGAGGGTTCGAGGATTTTTTGAAAGTGGCTTTTTTGGCCACTAGGAAAACTCTATTAAAAAATTTAAGCAAAAAATATGATAAAAAAGAGCTTGAAAAAATATTTGCTCAACTAAACCTTCTTCCAAATATCAGACCTCATCAAGCTACCACATCCATCTATCACCGGCTATACGAAATATTAGAAAAAAGGAAGGTAGATGGAGAAAAACCTGAACCACAATCAAAACCTACAACAAAAGAGTAAAAACTCTCAGCAAAAAAGCAAAAAACATGTAGGATGGTATAGAGATATTAAAAAAGCTATAGAGGCTAACGAAAAGATTCAAAAACTAAGACTCAACCCAGACACAAGAATCAATCTCCAATCAAAAGGAAAAGTAAAAATTACTCCTTTGGGAGGATTAGGAGAGATAGGTGGAAATATAACTGTCATAGAGACAGACAAAAGTGCCATAATAATAGATGTAGGTATGAGTTTTCCCACTGAAGATATGCATGGAGTAGATATTTTAGTCCCAGATTTTACGTATCTTAGACAGATAAAAGATAAAATAGACGGTATTGTCATTACACACGCACACGAAGACCATATTGGAGCTGTACCCTACCTTTTCAAAGAGATGCAGTTTCCTATATACGGCACTCCCCTTCCTCTTGGAATGATAGCTAACAAATTTGACGAACATAATATGAGAAGCTATAAAAGCTATTTTAGATTTGTAGAGAAGAGAAGAGCTATAAAAATCGGTGATTTCGAAGTGGAGTGGATTCATATAACCCACTCTATCATAGATGCTTCAGCTTTAGCTATAACATGTGATGCGGGTACAATCTTTCATACAGGAGATTTTAAAATAGATCATACCCCAATAGACGGGTATCCAGCAGATCTTCAAAGAATAGCTTATTATGGAGAAAAAGGGGTTTTGGCACTTCTAAGCGACTCTACAAACTCGCATAATCCCGGTATCACTAAATCGGAAGCTAGTGTGGGCCCAACTTTTGATCTTCTCTTCTCAAAAGCCAAAGGAAGAGTTATAATGAGTACTTTCTCTTCCAATATACACAGAGTACATCAAGCTATAGAACATGCTCTCAAATATAATAGAAAAGTTTGCGTTATAGGCCGCTCTATGGAGAGAAACTTAGAAACCGCTATGCAACTTGGATACGTTAAACTTCCTCAATCAATATTTATAGAGGCACATGAACTTAACAAATATAGCGATAACGAAATATTGATAGTCACAACAGGAAGTCAAGGTGAAACAATGAGTGCGTTATACAGAATGGCCACTAATGAGCATAGACATGTAAAGATAAAACCTAGCGACACTATTATTATATCCGCAAAAGCAATCCCAGGTAATGAAAGAAGCGTATCAAGTGTTATAAATATGCTTCAAAAGTGCGGAGCAACAGTTGCTTATCAAGACTTTAGCGAGATACATGTCTCAGGACATGCCGCTCAAGAGGAGCAAAAGTTGATGCTTAGATTGACCAAACCAAAATTTTTCCTTCCGGTTCACGGAGAATATAACCATCTAATGAAACATAAAGAGACAGCTATAAAGTGTGGTATTCCTGAAAAAAACATATATTTGATGAGCGATGGAGAACAGATAGAAATTACGCCTAAATATCTCAAAAAAGTTAAAACGGTTAGAACGGGAAAATCTTACATAGATAACCAACTAAACGAAGAGATTGAGAGCGATGTAGTTATAGACAGACAAAGAATGGCTACTGAGGGTATTGTTATGGTTGTAGCCCAGATCTCGGCAACAGATAAAAAACTTATAAACAAACCGAAAGTTTCAAGTTTCGGTCTTGTTGCAGACAAATATGACAAAATATTTGCCCAAGAGATAGAAGGCATTATAGAAAATTATCTATCTAACCTAAAAAGCGAAATAATAAACGCCCCTAAAAGAATAGAAAATGAACTAAGACAGGCTATAAGAAAACATATTTTTAGAAAACTTAAAAAGTATCCAACAATTGTTCCAACCATATTTATAATGTAAAAAATAAATGCGAGTGTAGTATGCAGAGTGTGTATTGCTCTGTGATCACTCATTATTGATCACTAACTAAAGGTTAGCTATGGATTTTATAAAAATAGCAAAAGATGTGCTGGATATTGAAGCAAAAGCGTTAATAGACTCCAAAAACAGAATAGGTGAAAATATAAACAAAGCGATAGAGACTATTTACAGTCTAAAAGGGAAACTGATAATAACTGGTGTAGGAAAAAGTGGTCTTGTTGGTGCAAAGATAGCGGCAACTTTTGCAAGCACGGGAACACCAAGCTTTTTTATCCACCCTACAGAAGCTCTTCATGGAGACCTTGGAATGATAGGAAAAGATGACGGCGTTTTGGCTATTAGTTATTCCGGCGAGAGTGAAGAACTTATAAAAATACTGCCCCATATCAAAAGATTCGATATCCCACTAATAGGAATGAGTGAAAAAAAGGAGTCAACTTTAGGAAGATACAGCGACATTTTCATCTCCATAGCAGTTGAAAAAGAGGCTTGTCCTTTACAAGCCGCACCTACTGCTTCTACAACTTTAACTATGGCTTTGGGAGACGCTTTAGCTGTATGTTTGATGAAAAAAAGAGATTTTAAAAAAGAGGATTTTGCATCTTTTCATCCCGGTGGCTCTTTGGGAAAAAGGCTTTTTATAAAAATAAAAGATCTCATGAGAAAAGAAAATCTTCCAATAATAGAAGAAAATACTCCTCTTAAAGAGGCTATTGTTGTTATGAGCCAAGGAAAACTTGGAAATGTTCTTATAACTGACAAAGAAGGAAAGCTCAAAGCTGTACTTAGTGACGGAGATCTTAGACGAGCTTTGATGAAAGAGGATTTTTCCCTTGACAAAAAAGCCATAGACTTTGCCAGTAAAAAACCCAAAACTTGCAAAGATATGAATATATTAGCCAGTGATGCACTTAAGATGATTGAAGATTATAAAATTCAGATATTGGTTATAACAGATAAAAATGATAAAATAGTAGGTGTGTTACATATACACGATCTAGTAGAAGCAGGAATAAAATAAAAAAAGTTGAGTATTTAAATAGTGATTTTTTCGACTCGACAATTTAACTACTTAATAACTTAACCAAGAAAGAGATAATGAGACTTAACAAATATATATCACACAACACAACATACTCTAGACGAGAAGCAGACAAGCTTATACAAGAAGGGTTTGTAAAAGTAAATAAAAAAGTGGTGAAAGAGCCCTTTTATGAAGTCCAAAAAGGGGATAAAGTTTATCTGAAAGGAAAGCTCGTCAAAGAGAAAAAAGACCTTACTGTTATAGTTTATCATAAACCTAAAGGAGAGCTTGTAACAAAAAAGGATGATAGAGGAAGAAAAACTATTTATGACTCCTTGCCTGCAAAGTTTAGACACTTTATCTCGGTTGGTAGACTTGACTTCGCAACTGAAGGGCTATTGCTGCTTACAGATTCGCCAAAAGTTGCCCAGGCTCTTATGGAAAGTGATCTTGAGAGAATTTATAAAGTTAAAATCAAAGGCTCCATAACCCCGCAGATAGAAAAAGCTATGCAAGAGGGAATAGAACTTGAAGATGCAACAAAAGGGGCTCATGAAAAAACTGAGATAAAGTCGATGATTTTTGCTCCCTTTTACGCCTATCAGATTATTAAAAATGACCCTAAATACTCTAAACTCAAAATCGCTCTTACTGAAGGAAAAAATAGAGAGATAAGAAGATTTTTTGCACATTTTAATAGAGAAGTAGTAGATCTAAAAAGGCTAGAGTTTGGCGGAGTGGCTCTAAACGCTTTGCCTGTTGGAAAAACTAGATTTCTAACAAAAAAAGAGTATGAAGACTTAAGAGAGTTTTTGAAAGAGTGGGAAAAGAGTAAAAAGAAAAAATCTTAGAGAGGTAGAACATGGAAGTTATAAACATACAAACAAATCATAAATCGGAGATGATAGATATAACCGAAATAGTAAAAGAAGCAGTTATTAAGTCCGGGATAAAAACCGGAATATGTAACGTCTTCACACCCCATACCACTTCAGGTATTATTTTGTTTGAAAATGTAGACCCCAGTCTTCAAAGAGACTATTTGGGACAACTTCACAAGCTAGTTCCTTCAAATGCCTCTTATGCACATGGTAGCAACGCAGATGCCCATATAAAATCCGGAATTGTCGGCAGTTCAGTAATGATTCCAGTAGAAGATGCAAAACTTCAGCTCGGAGAGTGGCAAGGGGTATTTTATTGCGAATTTGACGGTCCGAGAGAAAGGATGATATATATAAAAGTGATAAATGAATAATCTAGCAAATATTTTACGGCCTAAAAGATTAGAAGATTTTGTGGGACAAGAGCATCTTCTATCAAAAAACGCGCCTTTTTATAAGCTGATCCATTCAAAAAATATCCCCCACTCCTTCTTTTGGGGACCACCAGGCACAGGAAAAACTTCACTAGCAAAAATTATCTCAAATCTTTTGGACTCACCCTTTTATTCTCTAGATGCAACTAACCTAAAAATAGAAGAGATACGAAAAATTGTTTTAAGATATAGAAACTCGCTGTTAAAGCCTCTCATTTTCATAGATGAGGTTCATAGACTCTCAAAAACTCAACAAGAAGTTTTGCTTCCCGTTATGGAAAATAATGAAGCCCTTATTATGGGAGCCAGTACCGAAAATCCTTATTTTGCTTTAACAAATGCGATAAGATCAAGAAGTTTCATTTTTGAGTTTATGCCTCTCACAAAAAAAGAGATGGAAAAGATTTTAAAAAAAGTCGAAAAAGAGGTTGAGTTTCATATAAGTGATGATGCTAAAGAGTATCTTATAAGATCAAGTGCAAATGACGCAAGAAGTATGCTTAATCTTTTAGAAACTGCTCTAAATATAACAAAAGATATAGACCTTGATACTCTTAAATCTTTAAGACCTGTTTCTGCTATAAAAGGTACTTCATTCAAAGAGGAACACTGCTCTTTGATAAGCGCTCTTATAAAAAGCATCAGAGGAAGCGATATTGATGCGGCCATCTATTATCTTGCCCGTTTGGTAACCGAAGGAGGACCTCCTGAATTTATAGCCAGAAGACTTGTAATACTTGCTAGTGAAGATATAGGAAATGCGAACCCAAATGCACTCACTCTAGCTGTAAGTACTTTAACTGCCGTTAAAAACATAGGGTATCCTGAAGCAAAGATAATCTTGTCTCAATGTGTTATATATCTTGCTTCAAGTCCTAAATCAAATGCAGCCTATGAAGCAATAAAAAAAGCTACCAAAGCTGTAATAAATGGAGAGATTCTTGAAATTCCTTCACATCTAAAATCTCCATCCCCTAAAGGATATCTATACCCTCACGATTTCGGAGGATACGTGAAACAAAAGTATTTAACAAAACCGCTTAAATTCTATAAATCAAAAGATATAGGTTTTGAAAAAACTCTAAATGAATGGATAGAAAAAATAAAAAAAATTGCTGACTAATTCTTCAAATATCATCCTTGATTTTTTCATAATAAGGATTGCAAATTGGCAAATATCCGATATTTATAAAAAACTGTTTCTACGTAGTTTATTAACATAATTTCTCATTTTCTTTTGCTTCTTTTGTTCATACATTCTTTTATCAGCAATATTTATCAAATCTTTAATATTATCTGCATCGAAAGGAAATACAGCAATACCGTAAGATACTGATAGTGTATATTTTTTGAACTTCTCTTCAACTCTCTCTTTAAAAAATTTCAACAAATTATCAATATTGCCAAAATCTTTACTACTAAATTCAGCAAAAATAATAAATTCATCTCCACCATATCTGACTATAACATCATATTCTCTAAATATATTTTTCAAAATATTTGCCACCTCTTTTAATACTTCATCTCCCCTTTTATGTCCATAATTATCATTAACATATTTAAAATTATCCAAATCTAAAAAAATCAATACTATATTTTCGCCTTTTCTTTTAGCTTTTTTAAAAGATTTTCTTGAATATTCAAAAAAATATGACCTATTATAAAGACCAGTTAACGGATCTTTTATCGCTTTTTCAAAAGTTTCTTCAATTTTATCTTGCTGCATTGCTATAAACTCATCATACTTTTTAGTAATCTCTTCAAGTAGGTTCTGTAAAAGTTTTATCTTAATATCTTCTCTCATAACTCTCTCATGACTAAAACTAGTGATGTTTCATTGTACATTTTTAATTTTTTAAACATCCTATCTGGACCAACTTCTCCAAATGTAAAAAAACCAAATAAGTAAGTATTTAAAATATCTTCATATATTTCGATCTCTTCTTTTTGCCTATCTTCAAGAACATACTGTCTAGCTACACAAGAAAAATTAAAAGCAATATCGGCTCTTTTCATCTTTTTGCTAAGTCTAAGAGCACATTTCATATCATCTTTTAAAATCTCATCTGCTGTCGCAAAAGATATTTTAAAATGTTGGCCTGTTTTTATAGGGGCAAAAAACTTTACGTAATCTTCGTGGACTTCTTCTATAGTTCTTAAAGTAGCCACATATCCATCTTTTTCATCAAGAATATTGATAGGTAAATACCAAAGATATTTTATATCCGGTTTTTTTATACCTTTTAAAAAGTTTTTGGCTATTTTTGCAAAATTTTTATCTTCATCTACACTAAATAGTTTTGTCCCTTCAGCTCTTGTTATTTTATATGTAATTCCGTATGGAGTAAATCCTAAAGAGACATCAATTTGAGCTTCGACATTTTCAAAAGATAAAATCAAAAAGCCTTTTTTTATAACTTTATTATCAATAAATTGATAGGTAATCATCTTATTATCTGTTTTTATTCCGGAGGAGACACCACCGATAATATTATTTACAGGAGAATAATCAATTTTTTGCGATAAATCTTCTATAAAGAAACCAAACAGTTCTTCAGCAAGCCCGGCTAATATTATGTGAAAATCTTTTCTATTTTTATTCAAATAATCGGCAGTCTTATCAAGAGTATCATCATTTTTATAATTAGTTATATCTTCTATATAAAATTTTTTAATTTTGGCGTTTTTATTAAATTTAAAAACAACCAACCCAACGGCTTTTTCTATAATATCGTCATTTTTAAAAGCGTTAATAGTATGGAAAGCTGCATAATTGTTAGTTTTAAAAATCTTATTTATTAAATAATTCACATCATCGATTGGAAAATAGGGATGGATACTAAAAAGTAAAAAATCAAATTTTGAAAAGTCCTTTTGTATTTGGTTTTTTATATCTTCAAAAGACAAAAGCAAAGAAGCCTTCGAACTTGAATATACTTTAGCTTCCAATACTAATTCCTATTATAAATATTTATAAAGTTTAACTAATGGCTGCTTAACTACACCTTACTCCACCCATGAAGTTTTTTACCTATAAAAACCACTCTTTTCTCCTCCAGCGAAGTATCGTTAACGGCTACATAGTTGCATCTCTCCAAAAGAGTTTTAATCTCGTCTCTTTTTTCAACATCTACAGGCAAAACAATATTTGCCGCATTTTTCATAATTCTGTAAATTTTCTTCAAGAATTCTTCAATATCGTTTAAAGAGTCAATATCAAGATTTACAAAGACAGTATCGTACATAATTGAACGAAGATTATATTTATCTCTATTTTCAGTTATATATCTTACCTTTATATCTTCATCCTCTAAGCTTTTCAGTTTTTCAAAAAGCTCCTCTTCAAATGTGACTATTTGAAGTTCAAATCCTCTTATCTTCGCAAAATCGGCCAATCTTTTAGCACTTTCATAATTGTCGCTAAACTGATACACCCTAACACCCGGTAATTTTGGAACAATCTCAAAAAACTCCTCTATCTTCATCTCTCCTCCCTCCATATAACTCCTACAAACCTACCGGTTTGTTTTTCTCTTCTATATGAAAAATATCTTTCACTGCAGCATGTACAAATAGCGCTTATCGCTATATTTTCTTCCCTCAATCCTAATCTAATCAACGAATCTCTATTTATAGAAGCTATATCAAGATATCTTCTATCTTTTAAATATTTCTCTCCATATTTTTTCAAAACGATATCAACAATCTCATAGCCAATCTCATAACAGCAACTTTTGATCGAAGGTCCAAAAATAGCTTTAATATTTTGGGCACTACAACCGAAAGTTTGAACCATTTTATCAGCACATTTTTTAGCTATATCTAAAAAAGTACCTTTTCTACCGCTATGAATGGCGGCAATGACACCTTTTTTCTCATCAAACATCAAAATAGGGATACAATCAGCCACCATTACGCATAAAGCTATATCCTCTCTATCGGTTATAAGGGCATCGCATATATATCTTTTTTTATCATGCTCTACTATCTCTATTTTATCGGAGTGAATCTGCTCCATAAATATTAGCTCTTTTTCCCCTACTCTTCTTCTTAGAATCTCTCTGTTTTTCAAAACATTATTTTTATTGTCTCCAACATGCAAAGCAAGATTGAAGCTCTCATAAAAGCCTTTGCTAACTCCTCCGTATCTATCGGTAAAAAGATAGTTTACTTTCAAATTAATCCTTTAATTTACATAATTTTGATATTAAATAGGTTGTTTTGGACATAGGAAACTAGTATATTGGTATATTTGTGTATTGGTTTTTTCTATCTTTTTCCCAATACACCAATATACTTACCTCCTTACTCCAAAAATCTATTCATCAAATCTATAAAATTTTCGAATCGACTATAAAAGTTACAGGTCCGTCATTAACTATTTCAACCTCCATCATAGCGCCAAAAATTCCTTTTTTTACCTTCACCTCTTTTTCCATCTCATCACAAAATTTCTCATAAAATTTTTCAGCATCATCTGGAGCCATAGCAGAATCAAAACTAGGTCTTCTTCCTTTTTTTACGCTTCCTGCTAAAGTAAACTGAGAAACCACTAAAACTTCTGCACCAATATCCTTTAAACTCAAATTCATTTTACCCTCTTCATCGGCAAAGATTCTTAGATTTACAACCTTTTTCACAAGCTTTTCTATATCTTTCTCACTATCATCTTTAAAAACTCCAAGAAGTATGTTCAACCCCTGCCCTATTTCACTTATCAATTTTCCATCAACTTTCACACTACTTCGTTTAACTCTTTGGATCAACGCAATCATAGCCCTCCTTGACATAGAAGATTAATTTAACTATATTATATCTAAGCTTGCTTTAAGGAGGCAAAATGGTTTTTAGAGACAGATTTGAGGCAGCCCAACTTCTTGCCGAAAAACTAAAAGATTACATAGACGAAAAAAGCGTAGTTGTGGCTCTTCCACGAGGAGGAGTTCCATTGGCTTTTGTTATTTCCAAAAAGTATCAGATCCCTATGAATATATATTTTGTTAAAAAGATTCCTAGCCCCTACAACCCGGAAGCGGCAATAGGAGCTATTAGCGAAGATGGAGATATCTTCACAGACAAAAAAGCTAAACTTATGCTAAATGTTGCGGATCAATATATAGATGAGCTTGCACAAAAGAAAAAAGAGGAGATGAGAGCAAAAAGAAGACTCTATAAAAAAGAGAAAACAGATTTAAAAGGTAAAAATGTTATTTTGGTAGATGACGGTATAGCTACTGGAGCAAGCATGTTTATAGCGGCAAAATCGATAAAAAATATGGGAGCAGATAGAGTCATCATAGCTTCTCCAGTAGCGCCTCCAGAAGTTGTCACAAAACTGAAAAATGTTGCCGATGAGGTAGTTTTACTTCAAACTCCACCCGATTTTATGGCGGTAGGACAGTTTTATCAAGATTTTCATCAGTTGAGCGATGACGAGGTAATTGAACTTTTAAGCTTATAGCCGTATTAAAAGGCTTAAAATCCCGAAATACTCATGAAGTGCCAAATAGGAGTTTTTAAAATTTTTCATCTTAGGGAAAAAAGACCAAAAATCTATCTGCGTCTTTGAGCTCTTATAATCTGTTTTAGAAACGGTGACTTCAAAACCAAAATATCTAAAAAGCATATACGCCCGCGGCATATGGTATGCGGAGGTTACGAGATAGATAGAGAATCTTTTGCCTCTCTTTTTGAAGAGATTATATATATATTTTGCATTTTGATAGGTATCTTTACTCAAAGCTTCTACATAGTAGGTTTTCGGCGTAAAATCTTTTGAATAACGATATCCAAGCCCAAATCCCTCGTTTATCTCTTCGATAGCTCTTTTTGCTCTATCACTCTCTATTCCGCTATAGATTAGCGGGAGATTGTTACGATTTGAAAGTATCAAGCCCCAAAGCACTCTCTTTGTTCCATCACTACTTAAAGGAAGATTTTTTGCTCCTTTTACCTCCCCTCCTCCCAAAACAACAACTGCAACTGGATTGGAAGCTTTTGGAAAACTTTTATCCTCAAGAGGCCTTAAAAGTAGATTAGGCGTAAAATCGGTAGATAAAAACCAAAAAATAGAAGCTAAAACAAAAAGCGTTTTTTTAAATTTTTTTGCAAAAAAAGAGGCGGCAAAGAGCACCGCTATAAATATTCCAGGAGGTAGTATCAGATATGTAAAAAGTTTTGAGATAAAATATATCATTCTATGATATCAACGCCTTTTTCATCCTCTATCAATTCACCTAAAATATACCCGCCCGTCTCTTTTAAAACATCATCTACCTTTTCAGGCGAAACCACCAGTATCATACCGACACCCATATTGAAGGTTCTAAACATCTCCTCTTCATCTACATATTTTGAGATAAACTCAAAAATCTCCAAAGGCTCTATTTGGCTCTTTCTAATAACGGCTTTAACGTTATTTGGAAGGACTCTTGGCAAGTTTTCTACTATACCGCCGCCAGTTATATGCGCTAACGCTTTTACTTTATCTTTTACTTTTTTAAAAGTTTTGACATATATTTTTGTTGGTTCTAAAAGTACTTCTATCAAAGGTTTTCCGTTAAAATCATGCGAATAGCTCCACTTTAACTCTTCAAAAAAGAGTTTTCTAACCAAAGAAAAACCGTTTGAGTGAATACCGCTCGATTTAAGAGCTATCAAAACATCACCCGCTCTTACTCCCCTATTTTTTTGAAGTTCCTCTTTTTCTGCTATCCCTACGGCAAATCCTGCCAGATCAAAATCATCCTTTTGATACATTCCCGGCATCTCGGCAGTCTCACCGCCTATTAGAGCACACTCACTCTCTTTGCATCCTTTTGCTATCCCTTTGATCACCTCTTTTGCCGCATCTACTTCAAGCTTTCCTGTTGCGTAATAATCCAAAAAGAAAATAGGCTCTGCAAAAGAGCAGATAAGATCGTTTACGCACATAGCAACAAGATCAATACCTACCGTATCGTAGATTTTAGACTCGATAGCAAGCTTTAGTTTTGTTCCTACACCGTCCGTTGCCCCAAGTAATACCGGATTTTTATATCCTGCAGGTAGAGCAAACGCTCCGGCAAAACCTCCAAGTCCGCCTATTACGTTTTCGTTAAAAGTCTCTTTTACAAAAGGCTTTATCTCTTCAACCAATCTGCTTCCTGCGTCAATATCGACGCCGCTATCTTTATAACTTATCTTCATCAATTTTCCTTAACTTTCAACTATCAACTCTCATTATCTTCTTTTTTCTTATCCCAATCGCACTTTCCAAAAACTTTATTAAAAAACCAAAGGCTAGGACAAAAGTTTGTAAAGGCAAATATTATAATCATAACTATTATAAATGTCTGTAACGCAAATCCGATTTTCACAGTCTCAGGGTTTGCCAACAACCCCATAGAGATGCCCAGCATTATAGCCATTAATATTCTTTGTGCTTTATCTCCACACATCACTCCTCCTTTTATCAAAAATATAAAAACAAAAAAATTTTTTCTTCAATGAGAAAATAGATTAAGAATGAGGAATCTTAAAGTTTTTCTGATTCTAACTAAAAAGTTGAACTTGATTTTACATCTGCTTGCAACTCAAAATAACTATACCATCCCTCTTTCTTAACCTAAATTATATCATCTAAGGGCTTAACTTTTTGTTTATTTAATAATCTTGTGATAAAATCAGACAAAAATTATCTAAAATAAACTATATGGGAGAAGATATGTGGTTTGAAGAGATTCATAACAACTTTTTTAAACAGGGTATAAAAGTAGAGAAGAAACTTTTTGAAACAGTAAGCAAATATCAAAAGATAGAGGTTTACGACTCAAAAGAGTTCGGAAAGATTTTGGTCATAGATGGACACGGTATGCTTTGCGAAAAAGATGAGTTTATATATCATGAAATGATGGCTCATGTAGCAATCTGTACACATAAAGAGCCTAAAAAAGTTTTAATTGTTGGAGGAGGAGACGGAGGAGTTGCAAAAGAGGTCTTAAGACATCCAGGTATAGAAGTAGATATGGTTGAGATTGATGAAGAGGTAGTAAAGGCTTCAAAAGAGTTTTTCCCAAACATCGGAGACTGGGATAACGATAGACTAAATCTTATCATAGGTGACGGGATAGAGTTTGTAAGAGAAGCGAAAGATAAAAGCTACGATATCGTTTTAGTCGATTCTACCGATCCAGAAGGTCCAGCCGAAGGACTTTTTAATAAAACCTTCTACGCACACATAAATAGAATCTTAAAAGATGATGGACTCGTCGTGGCTCAAGGAGAGAGTTGGTGGATAGATATGCCTTTGCATAAAGAGATAATGGGAGTAATCGGTGAGTTTTTTAAGATAGTTATGCCATATAGATTTGAGATGTATATGTATCCGGGCTGTAACTGGAACTTTATTTTAGGAAGCAAATTTTATCATCCTACTGCAGATTTTATTTTGCAAAGAGCAGATCTTATCGATGGTCTTAGATATTACAACTCTGATATCCATAAAGCCTCTTTTATCTTGCCAAACTACGTAAAAAAAGAGTTGGGCGAACTTTATAAGTGGTAAAAGTTTGACTGCGTTTAAAGCGCAGTCAAACTTTTGTTAAAATAACGCCAAACTTTTTCAAGGCGAAATATGAAAAACAAACTAAACCCTTTCGAGCATGCGATTGCCCTAACAGGCGGTATTGCCTCTGGCAAAAGTACCGTTTGTAATATTTTAAAACTTTACGGTTTTTCCATAATAGACGCCGATAAAATAGCGCATCAGGTTTTGGAAGAACAAAAGGAAAAAATTGCCGAAATTTTCGGTAAAGAGTATATAAAAAACGGCAAAGTCGATAGAAAGGCCCTAGGAAAACTTATATTTAACGAGCCAAAAGCAAA
Organism: Nitrosophilus labii; assembly: GCF_014466985.1. Lineage (NCBI taxonomy): Bacteria > Pseudomonadati > Campylobacterota > Epsilonproteobacteria > Nautiliales > Nitratiruptoraceae > Nitrosophilus > Nitrosophilus labii. The sequence goes on along the minus strand of NZ_AP022826.1, from coordinate 46,203 downwards.
AAAGAGTTTAGAAGAGCTTCTACATCCTCTTATAAAACAGAAAATCGAAACAGAGTCTCTAAAGCTTGAAAAGTATAAAGTACCTTATATAGTCGATATTCCTCTATTTTTCGAAACAAAAAACTATCCAATCAAAAAAGTCGTAGTAGTTTACGCTCCAAAAGAGATTCAGCTAAAAAGAGTTTTAGAAAGAGAAGAACTTAGCGAAGGTGAAGCAAAAAAGAGATTAAACGCTCAGATGGATATAGAAAAGAAAAAAGAGCTGGCAACCTATGTTATAGACAACTCAAAAGATCTCAAACATCTACAAAAAGAGATAGAAGTATTCGTAGAAAAGGTAAAAAATGAATTTAGCCAAATATAGCGCTAGTGGGAACGATTTTATTCTTTTTCATACCTTTGTAGAAAAAGATAGAAGCAACCTTGCCGTTAAACTTTGCGATAGATTTAGAGGAGTAGGCGCGGACGGGTTGATAGTTTTACTTCCATCTAACGAGTTTGACTTTAAATGGCAGTTTTACAACTCTGACGGTAGTGAAGCTAGTATGTGTGGAAATGGAAGCAGAGCCGCGGCCTTATATGCATACGATTACGGATTAGCCCAGGAAAAGATGCGTTTTTTAACGGGAGCAGGCGTTATTAGTGCTACCGTTGAAGGAAGAGTGGTAGAGAGCAAATTAACCGATCCTATCATCAAAGAAAAAGATATTAACAAATTTGGAAAAATATGGTGGCTCATAGATACGGGAGTGCCCCATCTTATCTCTTTTAGCGATGATTTAGAGGAGTTCAACATAGATAAAACAAGAGAACTAAGAAAAATTTACAACGCAAACGTAAATTTGGCACAAGTTAAAGATGGTATAATATATATAAGAACATACGAACGAGGCGTAGAAGATGAGACGCTAGCCTGCGGAACTGGTATGGCCGCAGCTTTTTACAGAGCCTTCCTGGAAAATATGGTTTCAAGCGAAACAAAAGTTATTCCAAAGAGCAAAGAAGAACTTACACTAAGCTTCAAAGATAATTCACTCTTTTTAAAAGGCGCTGTAAAAAAAGTCTTTGAGACTTTTATAGAGGAGGTTTATTGAAAAAGTTAGTTTTGGGTATAACCGGACTATTTATAACCGCGTCCATTTATGCAAACGAGTTTAAGAGTATCCCGAATTGGTATTATAAGATCAAAAATATTTCGGTACAAAAAGAGAAATTTTTTGAGATTTTAAGACCGCTCGTAAAAAAAGAGAATCAAAAAATCGTAAAAGAGAGAGAGTTTGTTGAAAACTTTTTCAACGACTACTTCAAAAGGCCTATTTTAGATAAAAAGAGACTAAAAAAACTGGTTTCTTTAGCTAAAAAATATAGAATAAAAAATATCTACGATAAAAAAGAGTATATGAAAAAGATAGATACGATTCCTGAATCTTTGGTTTTAGCTCAAGCGGCATTGGAGAGTGGATGGGGAAAAAGCAGGTTTGCAAGAGAAGCCAACAACCTGTTTGGAGAGTGGACGTTTGGTAAAAGAGGCTTGATTCCTCAAAATAGAGAAGAGGGAAAAAAACACAAAATTAGAATATTTAACTCAATCTCAGACTCAATCGCCTCTTATATGTTAAATCTAAACAGACATGCAGCATACAAAGAATTCAGAACCGCAAGATATCAAGCGAAAATTAAAAACGTTCCTTTTACAGGTCTAAAAGCCGCTATGACTATGCAAAGATACTCCGAAATAGGCAAAAAATATAACTTTTTGGTATCATCTATAATAAAAAGAAACAGATTACATCTTCACGATCTATAATCTAATCTATAAGTTATGAAAAAAATAATCGTCGTTGGAGGAGGTTACGGAGGGTTAAGAGCCGTAGAAAAACTCTCCTCTACCAACACTTACGAGATTCTTTTGATAGATAAAAATAGATTTCATTATCTTCAAACGGAAACTTATAAGTTTCTTTCTGGAAGATTAAACGTCTGCGATATTACTTTTGATCTTAAAAGTTTTTGCGAATCTTTCAAAAACGTTAAATTTATCAACGATGAAGCTATCGACGTAGATAATAAAAAGAGTCTTTTGATATGCAAAAACGGGTTATATAGATATGATTATCTTATAATCGCTGCAGGTGCGAAAGACTCTTTTCCAAAAAGCATAAAAAATCTAGAAAAATACTCCATATCCATAAAAGATCTCCACAATGCCTTCAAATTTAAGCAAAGATTTTTACAAAATCTATTTGACGAAGTTACCTCTTCGAAAAAGTTAGATATAGTCATCGGCGGAGCCGGACTTAGCGGAGTAGAACTTGCAGCCGACTTTAAAAGCATATCAAAAGAGTGCGGCAGGGAAGTAGGCCAAAAAACTTTAATGAACGTTACTTTGATTGAGGCTTCAGAGACTATTCTTCCGGGAAACGACGAGTATATTATCAAAGAGACGTACGATAGATTAAAAAAGCTAGGTATAAATATCCTACTTAACGCTCCCATATTGGAAGTTACGGAAAATCAGATAATACTCAAAGACAAAAGAGTAGATTACGACAGCTTCATCTTTACCGGTGGTATAGAAGCGAGCGATTTTGTGAAAAACCTAAATTTTCCCAAAAACTCTAAAAATCAGCTAATAGTAAATAATCGTCTTCAAATAGACAAAAACATTTTCGCCATAGGCGATTGCGCCCAGATAAAAGATAAAGAGGGCAATATCTTACCCCCTACCGCCCAAATCGCCGAACAAAGCGCAGAATATGTAGCCAAGGTTATCAACGAAGAGACTACAAAAAGTTTTGAGGGCAAAATTTACGGTATGTTTATCGCATTGGGAAAAGATTACGCCGTAGGACACATCGCAAATAAGATATTTTTAAAAGGAAGATTGGCATATCTGGTCAAAATGGTTATTACCAAAATATATTCATGGGGAATCAAGATAAAAGTTAACAGCGGTTATATGAAAAGAAAAGATTATAAACCGGCCTCTTCTATCTTTAAAGCTTGATAGTGAGCGATCAAAGGCTCTATTATCTGATCTAAATCTCCGTTTTGCATAATCTCTTCAAGTTTATAAAGAGTAAGCCCGATTCTGTGATCCGTTATACGATTTTGCGGATAGTTATAAGTTCTAATCCTTTCGCTTCTATCCCCGCTTCCAACTTGAGCTTTTCTTTCGCTACTAAGAGCCTCTTGCTGCTCTCTCATCTTCTGTTCATAGATTCTGGCTTTAAGTATCTTTAGAGCCTTCTCTTTGTTTTTGTGCTGACTCTTTTCATCCTGCATAGCCACAACTATCCCGGTTGGTATGTGAGTGATTCTAACGGCACTATCGGTTGTATTTACCGACTGTCCACCACATCCGCTAGAGCGGTAAACATCTATCTTCAAATCGTTCGGATTTATCTCAACATCAACATCGTCAACTTCCGGCATTATAGCTACAGTAACGGCCGAAGTATGTATTCTCCCTTGAGATTCAGTAGCAGGAACTCTTTGAACTCTATGAGTTCCGGCTTCATATTTTAATCTGCTATAAACCCCCTGCCCTTTGATTTTGGCTATTAACTCTTTATATCCGCCGGTATCACTCTCACTAGAACTTACAATCTCTACTTTCCATCCCTTAGAGTCGGCATATCTTGCATATGCTTTGAAAATATCCGCAGCAAAAAGTGCCGCCTCTTCTCCTCCGGTTCCTGCACGTATCTCAAGATAGATATCTTTATCGTCATTTGGATCTTTAGGGATGAGTAGTATTTTAATCTCTTCTTCCAGTTTCTCTTTTAGAGGTTCTAACTCTTTTAGTTCCTCTTTAGCAAGTTCGCCTAACTCTTCATCTTCCAAAAGTGTTTTATTCTCTTCTATAGATTCAGTAACTTTAAAGTACTCTTTTGCTTTTTCTACAATAGGCTCAAGTTCAGACTGCTCTTTTGAGAGCTCTGTCATCTTTTTTATATCGTTAGTAATATCCGGAGAACTTAAAAGAGTGTTAATCTCTTCGTATCTTTTTATAAAGGGCTGGAGTTTCTCTTTTAGCATATTTTTATTTTAGTTTTAGGTTTTATTTTAATAGTGAGCAGAAGCTTATGCAGCTTCTGTCATAGAATTTACGAGTTTATGAAGTCTTGAAACTTTTCTTGCAGCGGTATTTTTCTTTAAAACGCCTTTACTTACATATTTATGAAATTCTCTATTAGCTATTTTCAAAGCTTCTAACGCCTTCTCTTTGTCACCTGCAGCTACGGCTTCTCTTACAGCTTTTGTAATATTTTTAATTCTTGTTCTGTAAAATCTATTTCTTTGAGTTCTTTTAGCTGTTTGGCGAATTCTTTTTAAAGCGGATTTATGATGTGCCATATTTTTTAATCCTTTTCATTTATTTTAGGTTAGAATGTTACTCAAATATAGTTTAATTTTAGCTTAATTTAAATCTTTTTTAAGCTAATCTCCATTAAACATTTTCCATATTTTATCTCTATTATATTTTTGTCATTTTATAGTAAAATAACATACCTTGATATTGTACAAAAAACCAAGGATGTTTATATGAAACTTTTTGGAACGGACGGAGTAAGAGGAGAAGCAGGTAATTTTTTAACAGCTGAACTTGTTATGAAGCTTGCAATGAGTGCCGGGGTATATTTTAGAAAAAACTCGGTAACAAATAAAATTTTAGTAGGAAAAGATACAAGAAGAAGCGGTTATATGATAGAAAACGCTATTGTTAGTGGTTTAACCGCCGTTGGGTATAACGTTATACAAATAGGCCCGATGCCCACACCCGCCGTTGCCTTTCTGACAGAAGATATGAGATGTGATGCGGGTATTATGATAAGTGCTAGCCACAATCCATACTATGATAACGGTATAAAATTTTTTGACCATCTTGGAAATAAACTTCAAGAGAGTGACGAAAGAGCAATAGAGGAGATATTTGCGAATAAAGAGATTATAGAAGAAAACCAAAAAACCAAAAAAGAGATCGGCTCTTCGAAAAGAATAGACGACGTCATAGGAAGATATATTGTACATATAAAAAACTCCTTTCCTAAAGAGCTTACTTTAAATGGGATGAGAATAGTCGTAGATACGGCAAACGGCGCCGCATATAAAGTAGCTCCGACTATATTTAACGAACTTGGAGCAGAGACTATTGTTATAAACGATGAGCCCAATGGTTTTAATATAAACTATAAATGCGGAGCAATCCATCCTGAAGATTTGGCAAACGTTGTAAGAAAGTATAGAGCGGACATAGGCTTTGCGCTTGATGGAGACGCGGATAGACTTGTCGTTGTTGACGAAAGAGGAGAGATCATAGACGGAGACAAAATCCTTGGTGCATTAGCTATATATTTAAAAGATCAGGAGCAACTTAAAAATAGCGCTATTGTAGCAACAGTTATGAGCAATAAAGCTTTAGAGGATTTTTTAGAATCTCACGGTATAAAACTTTACCGCTCATCAGTTGGAGACAAGTATGTTTTGGATGAGATAAAAAAACATAACTTAAATTTTGGAGGAGAAAATAGTGGACACATTATTCTTACAGATTACGGAAAAACCGGAGACGGTTTAGTTAGCGCACTTCAAATATTAGCTTTCATGCTAAAAAGCGGTAAAAAAGCAAGTGAAGTTTTAAATCCATTTGAGCTATATCCGCAAATTTTGAAAAATATAAACGTAAAAAGTAAAATTCCGCTTGAAAATATAGCAGGCTTTCAAGAAAAAATTCAAAATATAGAGAAAAAAGGTATCAGAACACTTATACGATATTCTGGAACAGAAAATAAACTAAGAGTTTTGCTGGAAGGAAAAGAACAAAAAGTTTTAGATAAGGAGATGGAAAAACTACTAGAGTTTTTAAAAAAAGAGCTTGATAGATGATACGAGGCTATTTAATCTTTTTTCTTGCTACAATCGGAATTTTTTTAATAGACAAGAGTTTAAAAGATCTTTTTGTAGATGGTTTATATATAGAAAACAGATGTTTAACTTTCGGCTATACTCTAAACAAGGGAGTAGCGTTTTCGCTTTTCTCCTTTTTAGGCCCCTATCTAAAATGGATTTTAACCTCTCTTATAGTTATAGCGTTTGCTTATATAAACGTCAAAAGATATATCTTAAAATACCCTTTTCCTCTTGGGATACTTTTTGGAGCGGCTTTAGGAAATCTTTACGATAGGTTTGTTTACGGCGGGGTGGTGGATTATGTTTACTGGCACTGTGGGTTTGATTTTGCTGTTTTTAATTTTGCAGATGTGATAATAGATATCTCGATTTTATGGTTATTATTTATTAGTTTTAAGAAAAAATAATATTTTTTTTGATAAAATCCGTTACTGCCAGCCTCCAACAAATGGTCGCGTAGCTCAGGGGTAGAGCACTACGTTGACATCGTAGTGGTCAGAGGTTCGAATCCTCTCGCGACCACCATATGGAATTTTTTCGACAAGCAGTTGTCGAAAAAATTGCTAACACACCTTAAAGCTTCGAGCGTTTATGCAAAACATAGCAAGAAGCAGTTAATGAGGATTTCGGAATTAGGAATTAGGAATTAGGAATTGGGAATTGACAATAAGATTTTAATTAACAAGTTCCCAATTCCTAATTCCCAATTCCATTTTTAAAAGGACTTTATTGGAACCAATTGCAATGAAACAAGATAATGAGATAGTTGATTTACAAACTGCAAAGGCAAAAAATATAGATATTGAATCTGCAAAAAAAATCTATCCTGAAAACACACAAGAAGCTCTTGAAGTTATCAGACACTCCACAGCACATCTTATGGCTCAAGCCATTAAAGAGCTATATCCAGATGCAAAATTTTTTGTAGGTCCCGTAGTAGATGAAGGGTTTTATTACGATTTTAGAGTAGGGGAGAAGATAAGCGAAGAGGATCTCCCCAAAATTGAAAAAAAGATGGCCGAAATCGCAAAAAGAAAACTAGATATTGAAAGATACGAGCTTCCAAAAAATGAGGCGATAGAAAAATTCAAAGATGACGATTTAAAACAAGAAGTTTTGAAAAATATCCCTAGTGATACTGTATCTATATATAAGCAGGGAGATTTTGAGGATCTTTGTCGAGGACCTCATGTTCCAAATACCAAATATCTAAAACATTTCAAACTAACCCGCGTTGCCGGAGCCTATCTTGGAGGCGACGAATCAAAAGAGATGCTAACTAGAATCTACGGTATCGCTTTTGCAGATAAAAAGTCCCTTAAAGATTACATCACAATGATCGAAGAGGCCAAAAAGAGAGACCATAGAAAATTAGGAAGCGAACTTGAGCTTTTTATCTTTAACGAAGAGGTCGGAGCAGGTCTTCCTATCTGGCTTCCAAAAGGTGCAAGACTTAGAAGCAAACTAGAATCGCTTCTTTTTAAAGCGCATAGAAAAAGAGGATATCAACCTGTTAGAGGACCTGAGCTTTTAAGAAGTGATCTATGGAAAAAGAGTGGCCATTATGCAAATTATGGCGAAAATATGTATTTTACCGAGATAGAAGGACAAGAGTACGGAGTAAAACCTATGAACTGTCTTGGACATATTATGGTTTATAAATCTAAAAAGAGAAGCTATAAAGAGCTTCCATTGAAACTTTTTGAATATGGAGTAGTTCATAGACACGAAAAAAGTGGCGTACTTCACGGACTACTCAGAGTTAGAGAGTTTACTCAAGACGATGCGCATATTTTCTGTACACCTGATCAGATAAAAGAGAATGTATTAGAGGTTTTAAGTTTTGTTGATGAGATTATGAAGAGTTTTGACTTTAAATATGAAATGGAAATCTCAACAAAACCTGAAAAATCTATAGGAAGTGACGAGATCTGGGAAAAAGCCACTATTGCATTAAAAGAGGCTTTGGATGAAAACGGCCATAAATATGGTATAGATGAGGGCGGTGGAGCATTTTATGGTCCAAAAATAGATATAAAAATAACAGATGCTATAGGAAGAAAATGGCAGTGCGGAACGATACAAGTAGATTTTAATCTGCCTGAAAGATTTGAACTAACCTTTATCAATGACAAAAATGAAGAAACACGTCCTGTTATGATTCACAGAGCTATTCTTGGCTCTTTTGAAAGATTTATTGGGATTATGACAGAACACTACGCTGGAGAATTTCCTTTTTTTATAGCTCCAACTCAGGTTATTTTTATCCCAATTGCAGATTCTCACAAAAACTACGCATACGAATTAAGCGAAAAACTGCTTAATATGGAAGTGGACAGCGAAGTTTTCGATAAAAATGAAAGCTTAAACAAAAGAATTAGAACGGCCGAAAAACAGAAAGTTCCTATGATAGTAGTTATAGGTGATAAAGAAGTTGAAGAACAAAGTGTATCTATAAGGGACAGAAGAGAAAGAATACAGTATAATATATCTGAAAAAGAGTTTTTAGATAAAATTAAGGAGAAATTAAGTGAGGTACGCTTTTGAGTAAGAAAAACGTTGAAGTGCTCTTAAATGAAGATATAAGAGCCGAGAAGGTTAGGTGTATAGGTGAGGACGGAACTCAGTATGGTATCATTTCGAGAGACGAGGCGTTGGATATAGCAGAAGAAAAAGGTCTTGATCTCGTTTTAATAGCACCTAATGCCAATCCGCCTGTATGTAAAATTATGGATTTTGGCAAATTTAAGTATCAGCAGGAAAAAAAGAAAAAAGAGGCCAAGAAAAAACAGGCTAAGATAGAAGTAAAAGAGATAAAGCTTTCAGTTAAGATAGCTCAAAACGATATCGACTACAAAGTAAAACATGCAAGAGAGTTCTTGGAAAAAGGAAAACATGTAAAATTTAGAGTTTTCCTAAAAGGTAGAGAGATGGCTCACCCCGAAGCTGGGGTAGAGGTGTTAGAAAAGATTATACCTATGATAGAAGATATAGGAACCGTAGAGAAAAAGCCCCATATTGAGGGAAGATACGTCAATATGATGGTAATTCCGAAGAAAGAGGATAAGAAAAAATAACTTTTATAATTTGGAATTGGGAATTAGGAATTAGTTTATTTAAAAAACACAAACTCCCAATTCCAAATTACCAATTACCTCTTTATTTTAATCTCCTATTTATAAACTTTCGATATAATACGTACCTTAAATTCTGCAAAGGAGAAAACAATGCCAAAGATGAAAACACATCGCGGCGCTGCCAAGAGATTTAAAAAAACGAAAAACAAAATCAAAAGAGGAAGCGCTTTTAGAAGTCATATATTGACTAAAAAGTCACCTAAGACTAAAAGAGGGCTAAAAGCACCACACTACGTAAGCAACGTTGATCAACCAAGAATTACAGAGTTAATAGCTACATACTAATAGCATAACTCCGCCCAAAAGGGCCAAGTCCTCATTTGAGGCACCTAAAAAATAAAAAAGGTAAAGGGAGAAAAAATGAGAGTAAAAACTGGTATAGTAAGAAGAAGAAGACACAAAAAGATACTAAAACTTGCAAAAGGTTTCTACAGCGGCAGAAGAAAACATTTTAGAAAAGCTAAAGAGCAGTTAGAGAGATCTTTAGTTTACGCTTACAGAGATAGAAGACAGAAAAAAAGAGATTTTAGAAAGCTTTGGATTACAAGAATAAATGCAGCTTGCAGGCTAAACGATATAAGCTATTCAAGATTTATTCACGGTCTAAAAAAAGCTGGCATCGAACTTGATAGAAAAATCTTGGCAGATTTGGCGATGAATGAACCTGAAAACTTTGCTAAAATAGTGGAAAAAGCAAAAGCGGCTCTTTAATAAGCCGCTTTTCGGGGTGTAGCGCAGCCTGGTTAGCGCACTACCTTGGGGTGGTAGAGGTCGCCGGTTCAAATCCGGCCACTCCGACCATCTTTTCCTCCACTTATTACATAAAGCACTGTCCTTCAAAATCTTAATCTTAAAGTATCGCTTCAATTACATTTTATATTAAACCCAGATTTTGCAATAGACTTTATCACATTAGTACTAAACACCAGGTTTTTGGCAATCAAAAATTTTTTGATTTACTCCAGAGTAGAAAGAGCTCAAAATTTTTAAAAAGCCTCTAAATCTCAAGCAAAGGCGTAGAGAAACAAATTCTATTGCAAAATCCGGGTTAAATTTAGTTTCTATCGTAAAAACAAAAATCAATTAAGTATATATTTATTTTTAAAATGCAACTAAAGTTGCTGTAAGATATAAAAAGATATACTAAACTTATATCAACCAAAAAAGTTATGGAGGTTGATATGAAAAAACTAATCTTATCTGCAGTCGCTTCTATTATGCTGCTTTCGCCTAACGTATTGGCAAGTGAAGCTTCAAAAGCTGCATCAAATCAGGCTGTTAGTAAAGCAAAACTAGAAGCTAAAAAACAGCAAAATGAAGTTAAGATCATAAAAGAGGCTGTAGAGGCCGTATCTTTAACACAAGAAGCCCTAAAAGCATTAGAAAAAGGGAAGAGAGATGAAGCGATAAAAGAACTAGAAAATGCCATAGGTAAACTTGAAGTTGTTTTGGCAGCTCCAAACGCGCCAGTGCTTATTCCTATAGATAGCTCTGTGGAGGTTGTAGAATTTCCAGGAAGTGTAAAAGATATAGAAATAGCCTTAATAACTGTAAAAGCTCTCTTGAAAGAGAACAAAATACAAGAGGCTAGAAGAGTTTTAAATAGACTAAGAAGCGAGATAGTACTTAAAACTATAAATCTACCATTAGCTTCATATCCGGCAGCCTTAAAACTTGCAGCTAAATTTTTACACGAAAATAGAGTAGATGAAGCCAATAATGTTTTAAACCAAGCACTTTTAACATTTGTAGAGGTCGATATCATAACTCCTATACCTTTGTTAAAAGCGCAGTTTTTAGTGGAAGAAGCTAAAAAAATAGCCAAAAAAGATAAGAAAAAGGCTCTAGAGTATCTTAAAGAAGCTAAATATAGTCTGAAAAAAGCAGAAGCTTTAGGATATACAAGCGAATCTGATACGACATATAAAACTTTAGAAGAGGCGATTGAAAAGATAGAAAAAGAGGTTAAAGATAAAAACGAAGCTGAAAAGCTTTTTGAAGATCTTATAGAAAAACTTAAAGAGTTTAAAGAAAAAGCTATAAAATCAATCTCAAAATAAAAAGGAAAAAAATGGTAGGTTATCCCAGTCAAAAAGAGCTGTTAAGACAGTTTAGCAAAAACTCCAAAATTGTCGGCGTGATATTTTTAATCATCGGTCTAGCGGGAATGTTTTTCCCAGCGTTTTTATCCATAGCTACTGCATATTTTGTAGCTTGGATGCTGATACTTAGTGCTTTAATGGCAGGCTATCATACATATAAAATTAACAAACAAGATTGGCTTGGTTGGCTGAAAGCCTTTGTTTTCGGTCTAACAGGGATTTTAATAGCTCTTAATCCTCTTCCTGGAGTTGCTGCACTTGGTATGATTTTAGCAATATTTTTCTTTTTTGACGGATTTAGCTCTTTCGCTTTGGCATTTGAGCTTAAACCGCAAAAATGGTGGTGGTTATCTTTACTAAATGGAGTGCTATCTGTTATATTGGCTATTATTATATTGGCTGGATGGCCGTTCAGTTCACTTTGGATAGTAGGATTTTTCGTAGGTATCAGTCTTTTCTTCGATGGTTTAGTACTTCTTAGCCTTAGCAGTTACGCAAAAAAAATGGATGAAGAGGATAATTAATCCCTTCATCCACTATCTCTCTTTTGCTACTAAAGTTGCTGACAAGTTATAAACGTTAAACTAAAATTTTATTAGCAAAACAGATACAACCAAACATTAAAGGAGGCAAATATGGGATGGAAAGAGGAGCTCAAAAAGAGAATAGAAGATATTGTCGATAGCCAAAAGGACGTGGCTAAAAAGATTGCCTCTTTGATAGAAGAGCAGTATGAAGAGCTGACAAAAAAAGCTAAAGAAGAGAAAAAGGAGCTTGAAGAAATAGTGGGAGAGATTGTAGATATAGTTACAAAAAAAATGAAAAAAGAGGAGGAGAAGATGTCAATGCCGCTTTTAGGAGATAAGTTTCCTACTTTAGAAGTACAAGCAACACACGGAAAAATGGTTTTGCCTGATGATTTAAAAGGAAAATGGACTGTACTTTTCAGCCATCCTGCAGATTTTACACCTGTTTGTACAACTGAGTTCGTATCTTTTCAAAAACATAAAAAAGAGTTTGATGAGATCAACACACAACTAATCGGTCTTTCAATAGATCAAGTATTTTCACATATAAAATGGATAGAATGGATTAAAGAAAAACTAGAGGTAGAGATAGAGTTTCCAATAATTGCGGCAACAGACACTCTTGCATCAAAAATAGGTATGGTTCATCCAGGAAAAGGAACAAATACTGTAAGAGCCGTATTTATCATAGATCCTGAAGGAGTTGTAAGAACTATCCTATACTATCCTCAAGAGATAGGAAGAAATATCCCAGAAATTATAAGAGCTGTTAAAGCTTTGCAAAAAAGCGATGCCCAAGGTGTTGCAACCCCTGCAAACTGGCCAGAAAACGAGCTTATCAAAGATAGAGTCATTATTCCACCTGCTACAGATTGTGAGAGTGCAGCCAAAAGAACAAAAGAGTATGAATGTTTTGACTGGTGGTTCTGCCACAAAGAAGCGTAAGCCTAAGGCTTGCGCAATTTTGCTTTAGATAAGTATATAGAAGATGTGCTTATCTAAAGCAAAATTGGAGGAGAAAAATGGTTATCAAAAAAGAGGCCGCAAAAATTTTGATCGCACTATATAGAAGCGATAATAAAACTATTAATGTGGATAAACTCAACAGCGAAGCTATTATGGAGCTAAATTTTGCAGGTATTGTTAGATTTCCTATACCATCAAAAATAGAACTGACATACGGTGGAAAAATAGTTGCCGAGGTTTTAGACAGAGTTAAAGATAAAATCCAAAATATAGATGATTGGAAAGAAAATTTCAAATGGATCAGCAGTGAAGTTATAGCTATGATAGATGCTTCTGTAAAAAATAGAGACAAAACAACAAAAATATCTCAAGATGAACTTCTAAAAAGAGGTTTTACTGATGAAAACGGCAACTTAACCAAAGAGGCAAAAGATCTTTATGAAGCATATAAAATAATAAAACCTGAGCTTGTTATAGACACTAAACTTGCCGATTATATCAGAAAATCGCCTATGGGTCCGACAGATGCACACTATCTGCCAATAGTTGGAAATAGCAAAGATCTACTTGAAGCTATGAGACTTATAGCATACTCAATGCCTATTGGTGAATACTTTACCTTCACAGGTTTAGGACAAGCTGTAAAAGAGACACTGACTTTAGGCGGATGGGCAAATGAAGGAAGTATTTTAGATATCTCTATTTTAGAGGATATTGCAAAAGTAGCTGATGGCGAAGAGTTAGAACTTGAAGCATTGGCAAATCTTGAAAGTTTAGGATACATTGAAGACACAGACAGATTAACGATGGCCGGAGAAAAAGCTTTAGAGGTTTATAGAATATACAAAGATTTAGAAGATAAACCATTCAAATCTTTTGCTATAGAAAAAGAAGAGGTTGAAACATTAAAAGCAATACAAAAAATCTGGGATGAAAAAACTGCTAACAATCCTGAAGAACTTCCAACTTTTGAAGAGATAAAAAAAGAACTTGTAGATAGAAAAATCGCCGAATATAAAAAAATAGTTGAAAAATATGGCAGAAGATTAGATGAAATGCCAAAGAAAAAACAAGAGATCGCTAAAAAATATGGCGAAGCAAAAGATATGGTGAAATGGTTTGAAGAAAATTTTGATGTAAGAGAGTACCTATACTCTTTAGAGGCTTTCGGACTTATTAGAGAAGGAGTAGATAAAGCCGGGAGAGCGGTATATATCGTTACTGAAGATGGAAAAAAAGTTATCGAAGATCAAGCTGATGAAAGAAGTATACACTCATGGAGTGTTAAGACTCTCACAATTTCAAACAAAATTTTCAGCTCTCCTAACAAAGAGTGGGTAGAAGAGGCAAGACGTGAGAGAATTCTTGGTACATATGAGCCTAGCAAATCAGGACTTTTATACGAAGAACTAGCAACTAAACCTAAACTTCCATTCATGACAAAATATGAGATGGAGATATTTAAAATGATTCCAGATTCTGGAATTGCTTGTGATGAACTACTTGAAAATAAAAATGAAAAAGAAAAAACAAGAATTCTTGAGAGTTTAGATAAATTAGAAGCAAAAGGTTTTATAGAGATACTTCCTGACGAACATATTATAGAAACCAAATATGGAAAACTTATGGATGAAGCGATGAGTGGTGTTCCTGAAGGATTTGGTGCACCTGTTAATCCTACAATTTACAGAGTTGTAAAAGCGATTGCCCAAACAGGTAGTATGTATGTAAAAGAGAAAAAAGTAAGAATACTTCCTAAAAATATAAATGAAGCCATAAAAAGAAGCGGACTTAGCAAAGAGGTTTTCGATAAAGCCTATATAGCTGCAAGAGAGGCTAAGTATCTAGGAAAAAACAGCGTAAATGAAGCGGGACTGAAAATGCTTGAAGCGGTAGAGGCTCTGAACTCTTAAAGCTTTCCCGCTTTAGAGCATTCCTAGATGAAGCTTTGCTTCATCACTCATTTTAGATTTATCCCAAGGCGGATCAAAAACTAGATTTACCTCAAGCTCTTCTATTTCTTCAACTTTATTTTTTATGTTTTTAACAAGCTCTACTATGGATTCTGCAGCAGGGCAAAAAGCGCTTGTCAAAGTCATATCTATCTTGCATTTTGCCCCTTGTTCCCCCTCTTTACAATCTATATCGTAAATGAGTCCCAAGTCATAGATATTTACTGGTATTTCAGGATCGTAGATATTCTTTAACTCCTCAATAATCTGCTCTTTAATCTTTTCTAAATCCAAAACTACTCCTTTAGTTTAATTAAAATAATTAAGTGTAAAATATGTTTAGAAATTAAAAAGATTTAAAAAATTAAATAGCATTTAGCTATACTATATTTAATTATTTAATTCCAAACTCCTAATATGCCAATATACTAATACACCAATTACAAAATTACTACATCTAATGTCCAATATCTTCTTTACACTTTTTAGCAAAAGCATAGATTCTATTTAAAAAAGCCTCCATACTCTGCAATCTTGTTGGGCTTAAAATCTTATCAAACCCTAGTTCACAAAGTTTTTTAGGGTCAAAGTTTAAAATCTCATCTGGTGTTCTATCATTAAAAATCTTCAGCAAAAGAGGAATCATTCCTTTTGCCATTGATGAACTACCTTCTACTCTAAAATATACCTTTCCATCCTTACACTCTTCAATCATCCAAGCCGGTGAAGAACACCCTTTAATTAATGTTTTATCATTTTTTTCTTCAGGTTTTAGTCTCATATCATTTTGTTTGCCTAATTCGATAATATACTCAACTATCGCATCAGAATCACCTAAAAGCTCGAAATCTTCTTTAATTTCAGCTAAAACCTCATCCATACTTTTCATTTTTGTTCCTTTTTATAATTAGTGTTTAGTGTTAGTGTTGGTGTTAGTTTAGGTGTGAAGCTGTGAAGCAGGAAAGCTGTGAAGAGGAGACTAATGAGTTTCAATTTTTTCAAATCTTCACTGCTTTACTGCTTCTTTGCTTCTCTGCTTTACCCAATTCACAATATACCAATAACAAACTATCCTTACTCAACTACTCAATAAAATCTCTATTATAAATCTCCTCAAATCTTTTCATAATATCATCTTTTTTCTCTTCATCTTTTACTTCTTCAATAATCTCTCTCATAAACCCTAAAACTATCATCTTTTTTGCATCTTCTTCACTTATTCCTCTTGTTCTTAAGTAAAAAATCTCTTCAGGATCAATTTGTCCTGTAGTAGAGCCGTGACTGGCCTCTAACTCGTCTATATAAATTTCCAACTGAGGCTTTGAGATCATGTAAGCCTTATCGTTTAAAAGTATCGATTTGTTGTTTTGATGCGCACTAGCACCAATTCCACTATGTTCAACTTTTATAAGTGCATCGAAAATCGCTCTACTTTTATCTTTTAAAACATGTCTTGCGTTTTGCTGGGTTTTAGCATTTTTACCTTTATGATTTATCTTTATAACATTTGCTCTAACAGCTTCTTTATCGGTATAAACCAGATGTTTTGCATTGCATTTTGCATCTTTTAAAAGATCTACTTTCAAGTTATGGCAGATCTTCCCTTCACCTATATCGAAACTTTTTATACTAAACTCTGAAGACTCATCAGCTTTTACAAAATGGGAAGCCACCATCGAATAGCTTTTTTCCAACTCATCTTGAACTCTTACCAGCTCAAAATATGAATCTTTTTCCAAAGATATGTCCCATCCATAAAATATAAGGGACTCTTTTATATTTTCATCTTCAAAATCTTCATAAAGAGTAACTTTTGCACCGTTTCTAACAATAATTTCCAATCTATAAGGAAGAATAACACTATCTTTGGAAAATTTGTGGACAACTTCCAATTCCATATCTTTATCAATCTCTATAGTTATAACATTTGGCGTTATAATATGGTTTATATAATAGATCTGGTCAAAATGCTCTTTATCTACATCTATCTCATCTTTTATATCAATTTTCAAATCCAATGGAAAACTAGCTATTGCTCCATCTTCTATAATCAACTTTTCATCTTGAGCTGCTTTTTGAGCTACCGGCTGATATAGATTGAGATTTTTTGACAAAAGCTGGGTTATATCAAAATATCTGTAATGTTCCGTCTTTTTTGAAGGAAGCCCTAGATGGCTTAACGCCACCGCCGCAGTAGCTTTCGTTTTATCTTTCGTTGAAAGACTCAAAATGGAATTTAGATCCATTTTGGATAAAACCAACTCTCTCATTGCT
The DNA here is from genome assembly GCF_014466985.1 of Nitrosophilus labii. Taxonomy (NCBI): domain Bacteria; kingdom Pseudomonadati; phylum Campylobacterota; class Epsilonproteobacteria; order Nautiliales; family Nitratiruptoraceae; genus Nitrosophilus; species Nitrosophilus labii. The sequence goes on along the minus strand of NZ_AP022826.1, from coordinate 29,332 downwards.
CTTCCTCTATAGCCTTATAACCTTCAACTTCAAGCTTCTTAACAAGTTCGTATCCGCCAGTTTTTACAACTTTTCCATCTTTTAGGATATGGATATAATCAGGCTTCACATACTCCAAAATTCTTGAGTAGTGGGTTATTATCAAAAATGTCTTTTTATGAGACTTTATCTTGTTTATCCCTTCACTTACAGCTTTAAGTGCGTCTATATCAAGTCCAGAGTCTATCTCATCCAAAATTATCAAATCAGGATCAAGCATAAGCATTTGAAGAATCTCGTTTCTCTTTTTCTCACCACCACTAAATCCCATATTTAAACTTCTGTTTAACATCTCTGGTTTCATACCCAAAAGTTTGGCATACTCTCTAGCCATTCTCAAAAAATCTGCAGGATTTAGAGGTTCTTTGCCCTCATACTCTCTTTTTGCGTTAACGGCTGTTCTAAGAAAATAGGCATTAGTAACACCAGGAACCTCTACCGGGTTTTGAAAACTCATAAATATCCCTTTCAAAGCCCTCTCTTCAGGTTCCATATCTACTATACTTTCACCCTTATATAAAATATCTCCGCCAGTTACCTCAACTTCATAGTGCCCTACAATCGTTTTTGAAAGTGTCGATTTTCCAGCCCCATTAGGTCCCATAATGGCATGTACTTTTCCTTTTTCAAGATTTAGATCAAGTCCTTTTATGATCTCTTTTTCTCCGATTTTTGCTCTTAAATCTTTTATCTCTAACATCATCCTACACTTCCTTCTAAAGTTAAATTTAACAGATCTTTTGCTTCAGCAGCAAACTCCATTGGAAGATTTGCCAATACCTCTTTACAAAATCCGTGAACTATCATACTTACAGCATCCTCTTCACTAATTCCTCTTTGTCTTAGATAAAAGAGCTGTTCATCGCTTATTTTCGACGTGGTAGCTTCATGTTCTATCTGTGCAGAAGCATTTTTGGACTCAAGATAAGGAAAAGTGTGTGCTCCGCACTTATCTCCTATTAACAAAGAGTCACATTCACTATAGTTTCTAGCACCTTGCGCACTTGCTTGAATCTTGACCAAACCTCTGTAACTGTTTTGGCCCCTCAATGCCGAAATACCTTTTGAAATGATGGTAGAAGTGGTATTTTTTCCTATATGTATCATCTTAGTTCCCGTATCTGCTTGCTGAGCTTTAGTGGTTATCGCCACACTGTAAAACTCTCCTACGGAGTTATCTCCTTTTAAGACGCAGCTTGGATATTTCCAGGTTATGGCTGAGCCTGTCTCTACCTGAGTCCAGGATATTTTGGAGTTCTCACCTGCACAAACTCCTCTTTTGGTTACAAAGTTGTATATACCTCCTCGTCCCTCTTCGTCTCCTGGATACCAATTTTGGATTGTGGAATATTTTATCTCGGCATCTTTTAAAGCTATAAGTTCTACAACGGCAGCGTGAAGCTGATTTTCATCTCTCATTGGTGCAGAACACCCTTCGTTGTAAGATACGTAGCTTCCCTCATCAGCTATTATTAAAGTTCTCTCAAACTGTCCCGTATTTTGCGCGTTTATCCTAAAATATGTGGAAAGCTCTAGCGGACATCTAACACCTTTAGGAACATAAACAAATGTTCCGTCTGTAAAAACAGCCGAATTTAGCGCCGCAAAAAAGTTGTCACTCATAGGAACTACACTAAACATATATTTTTGTATAAGTTCAGGATACTCTTTAATCGCCTCAGATATAGAACAAAAGATTATTCCCATCTCTTTTAGTTTCTCTTTAAAAGTAGTTCCTATGCTTACCGAATCAAAAACAGCATCAACAGCTACTCCGGCAAGAGCTTTTTGCTCCTCCAAAGGGATACCCAGTTTCTCGTAGGCTCTTAAAATCTCAGGATCTACCTCATCTAAACTTTTTGGCTTCTTCTTAGGCGCCGCATAATAGGATATAGATTGATAATCGATAACATCATATTTTAAATGAGCCCATCTAGGCTCTTCCATCTTTTGCCAGATGTGAAAAGCCTGGATTCTCATATTGGTCATCCAGTCCGGTTCGCCCTTTTTTTTAGATAAAAATCTAATAATATCTTCATTTAGTCCAGGAGGCGCCGTTTCTTCTTCTATATCTACGCTAAATCCCAGTTCATATTCTCTCGATACAACCTCTTGTATCTTTTTTTCTTCGTTGCTCAAAGCATCTCCTTTTTGTTGTCGATAGATAAAACCGTTTACGACATATTATCTTTGCAACAATTTACTATTAATAAATATAGCTTAAATAGGATAAAATTTATCTTAATTAAATTTTTGAGAAGTTTACAACATCATCTGACACTCATACTTTCTCCCATTGATTATTTGTCAGTTTAATTATCAGTGTCAGAAGTGACAGTTTTTTCTTGATTGATAGGATTATAACCTATCATTTTTATTTGAGTAATATGTTTGTGCTTTGTAAAACACTCCATAGGTATTAAACCTTTACAATTTTTACCTTGATGTGCTCTATGATTGTTGTAATACTCAAGCCATTGTTCTAAATCATGTTGTACCTCCTCAATAGATTTGTATATCTTTTTCCTAAAAGCTACTGCATAAACTATTCCTGCACTGTTCTGTGAAATCTCTCACAAATTCCATTTGCTTGCGGAGATCTTGCTTTTGTATAGGAGTGTTCTATATCTTCTATAGCAAGATAGAGTTCATATTCGTGATGTTCACGACTTCCTTTGAATTCTGTTCCTCTATCGGTAAGGATACCAAGAAGTTTTACCCCTTGCTCTTCATAAAAAGGTAAAACTTTATCATTGAGCAAATCTGCAGCCACTAAAGCATTTTTTCTATCATAGAGTTTACAAAAGACTATTTTAGAGTATGTATCGATAAACGTTTGCTGATAGACTCTTCCAACTCCTTTGATATTGCCAACATAGTAGGTATCCTGCGCTCCAAGATAACCTGGAAAGAGTGTCTCTATCTCACCTTGTGCAACTTTTTCCTCTTTTGCTTTCTCAAGAGCTTCTTTGGCACTCTTTTCTTCTAAAGCTTTAAGTCTTAGCTTCATTGTCTGGAGATTGTGTCTGAACCATACGTTTCTTACTCCTCCTACAGAGTAAAAATTCCTCTTTTTTTCAATTCGTTACTCGCTCGTATCTGTCCATGGGCGGATTGCTCTATAGCATAAGCAACTACAGCTTCTTCTATCTCTTTTGCCACCCTATTTTTCAAGTTTGGCATATTCTTGCTTATCTCTCGTAATCCCTCTTCTCCATATTCCTCATAAAGTCTTTTGAATTGATAGAAACTATCTCGGCTATATCCAAATACTTTACATGCTCTTGACAGGTTTCCTAACTCTTTCGCTAAGTTTAATAGTCCCAATCTATTCTTGATAATCTTATCTTGTGTTTGTAGATTCATCATTCTCTACCTTCTTTTTCCAGGAGAAAGTATACTCTTTTTTTCCTCTTCTGTCAGATTAAGTTGTGGCTAGTTCAGCTTAATAAAAAAGTATAGGTCTCTATTTTGTTAGGATGAATTTACATGAGCATTTTGATGCACAAATAGAGGCACAAAACGGACAAAAAGGAGCCCGTTTTATTGTAAAAGTATCAAAATTCTCAGACCTTACCTAAATATATCACTTATATCAATATAGTATTTACTCATTAAAATTTTAAAAAAACAGCCAATTGGTTAATTGACTACAACACTAAAATCCCCATCATTCTCTTGGTTTGAAAAATCCGCTACAATATCTTCTTGAAAATCATAATGAATGCCATATGTATTGGACTTATACAGCTTATTGACAAACAGATTTTTTTTAAATATAATTTCATTCCAATTTAAGTTCGGGGCGTAGCGCAGCCTGGTTAGCGCACCTGGTTTGGGACCAGGGGGTCGGGGGTTCAAATCCCTCCGCCCCGACCATTTCCACGATGGTGGGTGTAGCTCAGTTGGTTAGAGCACCAGATTGTGGCTCTGGGGGTCGCCGGTTCGAATCCGGTCATCCACCCCATTGTTTGAGCCTTTGAAAGTTGAAAGTAAAAATTTTATAATTTTTAGCCTATGGGTCTTTTGCTGGGGCGTAGCTGAAGGCCTAAATCAGATGCGCCCGTAGCTCAATTGGATAGAGCAACGGACTTCGGATCCGTAGGTTAGAGGTTCGACTCCTCTCGGGCGTACCAACCGGAGGTAGTAAATATGCGCTCGTAGCTCAGCTGGATAGAGCAACGGCCTTCTAAGCCGTAGGTCCCAGGTTCGAATCCTGGCGGGCGTACCACTTTTTAACTAATAAGTTTTGCGGGAGTGGCGGAACTGGCAGACGCGCCAGACTTAGGATCTGGTGCCGCGAGGCGTGGAGGTTCAAGTCCTCTCTCCCGCACCACGGAATCCTCTATTAGTCCCATAAATTATATCTAATAAAATTAACTACTATTTTACTTCGTTATCTATATTTCTAATTTCTTGATGATTAAATACGGAAAGGTTTTTTCATTTTTAGCTGCAAATATGATGCTATATAGTGATTAAATAATTTTAGTAGTTTATTTACTTATCATGCTAATAGTGTTTTGCTAAGCCTATTATTATAATTTTGATACTGTCAAGTTTTGTTCGCAATTTTCCTTCCCAGCAAGTTATATTTCATTGCATATCAAGCGGCTTTAAGCTGCACCTCATAGATTTCCATCACCTCTTGAAGCTTTTGTGGATGAATATAACTTCTCTCAATCTCCCAGTCTTCAGTGTACTCCATCAAGTATGTGGTAATGAGTCTAATATAGGACTCTCTTGATGGAAAAACAGATACTACTTTAGAGCGTCTTCTAATCTCCTTGTTGATTCTTTCTAACACATTTGTCGAACTTATCCTCCTTTTATCAATTTGCGGGAAGTGATAAAACTGCAGTGAATCTTCTAGTCCTTCTTGAAGCACTTCAATTGCTTCAGGGAATTTTTTGCGAAACTCCTCTATAATCATCTGTGCTATCATGAATGCATCTTTTTTGCTCTCTTGTAGCCAAATAGTTTTAAGTTTGGCTGCAAATTTCTCTTTTGCTTTAGGTGGAACATGAGCCAGGATATTACGCATAAAATGGACTTTACACCGTTGCCATGATGCGCCAATAAAACTCTCTTTGAAAGCCTTTTGAATCCCTAAATGTGCATCACTGACAAGAAGGGCAATCTTTTCTATGCCTCTTTGTTTGAGTTTATCAAAAAAACTCTTCCAGCTCTCTACGCTTTCATTGACAAAAGGCTCGATCGCCAATACTTCTCTTTTTCCTTCCAATGTCACACCATAGGCTATCATAATAGCGGTAGATACCACTCTTCCTTCATAGTCTCTCACTTTCTCATACAAAGCGTCAACCCTTGCGTTGGGATACTCTTTTTGCAGTGGTCTGTTTCGAAACTCTTCTACTTGTTCATCTAGCCCTTTGTTGATTTGTGATACCTGTGATGCACTGATATTCTCGATTCCAAGCTCTTTTGCCAAACGTTCTATCTTTCTTGTTGATATTCCATTGACGTATGCCTCTTTCACCATCGAAATCAGAGCCTGTTCACTTCTTCTCTTTTCGGTGATGAAAAAGGGAATGTAGCCACCTTTTCTTATCTTTGGAATCATAAGATAAACTGTCCCTAGTCTCGTATCGAACCTTCTTGGTCTATAACCACTGAAATAGCTTTTTCTCTCACTATTATGCTCACCTTTTTTAGCTCCAACTTTCATCTCGGACTCTATCTTCATCAACTGTTCCATCATCCATTTCATCATTGATAAAAGTGGATCTTCATCAACTACAAACTGTGTCATTATCTCTTTGAATATTTTTGTTTCATCTATTTTTTTGCTATTATTTCTTTTAGATTGGTTTCCTCCTACTTGCTTTATTCCTCACTGGGAAGTCTATCCAACTCTTTTGAAGATTTCAAAATCTAAAAAAGAGTCTTCAAGTGAAATTGCGAACTTTAGTGTACACTATCGATTGGCCTGGTTTTCATTGAGTTTGATATAGCCAAACTCATCGATAATCAAGAGTTTTACCGTATTGATAACCTTTTTGAAATAGTGCTGCAACCTGTTGGTCTGCTGCGCAATTTCAAGTTGTAAAAGCAGATCTGCTGCAGTGATGAATTTTGTTTTTATTCTTACTTGTGTAGCCAAATATCCCAAAGCTATAGCCAGGTGAGTTTTCCTAACACCGCTTGGTCCAATAAGCAGGATATTTTAGGCATTCTCTATAAATCTTAAAATAGAAAATTTATTAATAATGTTTCTATCTACCGCAGAAGATGAGAAATCAAACATCTCTATGGTCTTTACTTTTGGAAAGCCTGCCATTTTCAGTGTTGTTGCTTTTGAACGCTCTATCTTCTTTTGATGTTTATCTCTAAAAAGCTCAAGCAAAAAGTGGCTGTATGAAAGATTCTTTTTAGCTGCTTCTTGCGCTATGGATGAAAAGCTCTCTTTAATGGCAGGAAGTTTAAAAAGCGCAGCATACTCTTGTTTCTGTTCATTTATACTGTGTATCTCTTTATGCATGGCAAACTCCAAAAAGCGCATCATACTCCTCTAAAGAACTCTTAGCTGTATTATATATGTTTATGCTGTTTTTACGCTTTTTATTTGACAAGTAAAGCTTTTTGTCTATACAATTGTCATATTCATTTTTGTTATGCAAACTTTTGGACTTGGCTGAAATTATTAGCAGCAGCAGAGCTTTTTGCTCTTTTATGAAAAGCTCTTTTGGTTTTTGCTTCGTTGTTGCGTGCACTCTATTATGAACGATTTCAAGCCACTGAAATATCTGGCTGTTAAGAAGCTTTGTATCTATAACAAGCGAAGAGTTTTTGAGTCTTGCTTTCAAAGGAATATAGAAGTTTCCTTTCATATAACCTATAACTCTCTCTACCTTCCCTTTTGTTTTGCCCTGTAGGTGTACAAAGCCTTGGAATAAATCCATACTCTTTGGAAAAATCCAAAAACCTCTCATTAAATCTGTGCTTTGCATTCCCGTAAGCGTTACGCTCTATCACCACGCTTTTGAGGTTGTCGTAGAGAATAGTTCTTGGCACTCCCCCAAAGAAAGCGAAAGCCTTTTTATGACAATCTATAAAACTATCAAAGCGCATATTGTCTATAAAGCAGATAAATGCATATCTGCTATAGCCCAAAATCATCGCAAAGGCATAAATGGAATTCTTTCCTCTTCGTATCACCGTCCAGTCGGCTTGCACCTGCTCGCCCGGATCTGTCTCTAATCTCACTGCCTCTTCCTCTTTTACGCTCATATGCTCTTTATAAAGCCCGCTCATAAACGCCTGCAATATTCTTATCTTCCCCTCATACCCTTTTGCTGTAATCACCCAGTATATTACCGTTGAAGGAATTTTATCCGGCAATCCTTGAGCTATTCTCTTTTTTATATACTCTCTTTGTATGGATCGAGCTTCGATTTGTAAACTATCGGTTTTCTTGACAGAAGCTTATCCTCTTTGAGTCTTTTGGATACGGTTCTTCTATCAAATCCCGTCATCCTTGCAATAGCTCTTATGCTGTATCCTTGTCCGTAAAGTGTATATACCATCACTAACTCCATGTATGTAATCACTATTGCCTCAAATATTTTTGGAAGCGATTATATTCTCTTATATTTCCTCATCTCATGGATGGTACATTTTCATCTTGCGTCTGTGGTGTATTTTAACATTGCAGTTGACAGTAAAGAGGAAAATAGAGTTTTTGAAGCTTTAATTGCAAGAATAACATTATCTTTTTTAGATTATAATCTCACAAGCTATATTAACCGTATCAATAATGAACCTAAAACACTTGGTGAACTTTTTAGAGATTTGGAATGTCAACTTGAAACTTTAACAATTTCAATGGAGTTGTTTTTAATAATATTGGAAAATTTACTTCAAGCTGCTGAAATTGTCAATAGAAATAAAGATTTAGAACAAATTATTCATTTTTTAAGAACTCATACTAAAAACAGTTAGGCTTTATGTGTGAAAGTTGAGTTATTTAAATTGTAGAGACAACTTTACGAAGTTATAAAGTTAAAGGCTAGTTCATATAACAAAGCTTAGAAATATATATTTTTAGCTATTATTAAAAGAAATTTGGAGTAAAACATGAAAAAGATAATTTTAGGGTTTATCGTACTATTTATTGTAGCTATAGTAGCTTTTATAGTTTTAAAAGGAAAAGATACTTACGATCCTAGCAAATTTTATGTAGAGGTAGAAGGTAAAATGGAGCCAGGTGCTAAAATCGATCTAAAACTTCCGGACCAGTTTGACAAAACCCATACATTAGATGATGATACTAAAGTTATCATAGCGGTATTTACAAAAGATGCGGCACATAAAGTTATCGACTTTTTAAAAAAAGAGCCAAAAGGGTATCTAGAGTCTAAAAACGCTCAATTTATAGCAGATATAAGTAAAATGCCGGTAATTATCAGAAACACTTTCGCTCTTCCAGATCTTCAAAAAAGCGACTATACCATACTTTTGATATATGATGAAAATTTAAGCAAAAAATTTCACAACAATAAAAATACCGATAAGATCTTCGTAATATTTTTAGACAATAAAAAAATCAAAGATATAAAGTACGCCGCGGATGAGAAGGAGTTAAAAGAGATCTTAAAGTGAAAAAAGTTTATATCTTAAGTGGCGCCGGAATCAGCCAAGAAAGTGGGATTCCGGTTTTTAGAGGAGAAGAGGGACTTTGGCAAAATTACGATATCCAAAAGGTCTGTTCACTAAAAGGTTGGGAAGAGGATAGAGATTATGTAAAAAGATTTTATGACGAAAGAAGGGTTGAGCTTAAAAACTACAAGCCAAATAGAGCGCACAAAATTTTCGCAAAGTTAGAATCCGAATTTCCAAATCAGATCTACCATCTAACACAAAATGTTGACGATCTATTAGAACATGCCGGCTGTAAAAAAATCATCCATCTACATGGAACATTGACTCACTTAAGATGCCAAAAGTGCCAAAATATATTTTATATAGGCTATAGATCACAAAAGAGCGACGAAAAGTGCTCCAAATGCGACTCAAAAGATGTACGCCACAATGTAGTAATGTTTGGAGAAGTAGCACCAAATTACCGCTATCTATACACCCTTTCAAAAGAGTGTGATCTCTTTGTAGCTATCGGAACTAGCGGAAAAGTTATAGATATAGTTGACCTATCAAAAGAGTTTAAAAAAACCGTTTTGATAAATCCTAATCGTGAAGAGTATGTAACTATATTTGGAAGCAATGATAGATTTATAGATACCTATTTTGATATTTTTATACAAAAAAGTGCTGTAGAAGCCGCCGATGAACTATATGAACTGATAAAAGAGTATCTGCTTAACTAAAATCAATTTAATAGAAATAATATTTAGTTATAATCTCTTCAAATTCTTAAGGAGATATTATGCAATTTAGTACAGGACCTCAACAATTATCAAAAAGAGACTACTTCTTTTCCCAACCACATCAGCCTTTTTTTGTTTTAGGTCTTATAAATGCAATACTTTTTATGCTGCTATTCATACCTTCATATAAAGGCTTGTTTGAAATAGAGGCTAAATTTTTACATAGCTACTCAATGATCTTTTTAGTTTTTACAAACTTTTTTTACGGTTTTTTATATACCACCTTTCCTAGATTTTCAGGAACAATGCCGATCCATCCTAGAAAATATCTGGTTGTATTTTTATTTAACTTTTTTGCCTCTTTGACGTTTTTAGTCTCTATCTGGCTAAATTTCGCCTTTTATGTTACGGCTCTTTTGATGGCTATAAGCTTTGGATATACCATAAAGATATTTTACGAGATATACAAAGAGTGTAGGCTACCTAAAAAAGACCAATACTGGCTTATAGTATCTTTGGGGGTGGGGGCTATATCAAATCTACTCTTTTTACTCTCTTTTATCCCTTGTAGTTGTAAAACAAACGTATTTTACGAAACGGCTATCAATTTTGGAATATATCTTTATCTTATATTTTTAGCTTTTGTAGTAGCTTTCAGGATGGTTCCGTTTTTCTCTCACGTAATGAACTGGAAAAAGAATGAAAAACTTCATATCCAGATTTTCGCCCTCTTTTTGCTACACTCTTTTTTAACCGGAATCTATCCAAAAGCGGTTTTTTTGGTAGATCTTATAGCCGCTCTTTTGTTAACTATAGAGCTAAAAAATATAAAATTTCCTTTTCCAAACAGAGAACCACTTTTGTGGATACTGCATATCGCACTTTTCTGGTTGCCGCTTGGTCTCTTTTTAGGCGGTATAATAGAGTTTTTTGAAACTTGGTTTGGACTTTATAGCTTTAAACTCTCTTTACACATTTTGGTTTTGGGATTTTTAACGACTATCCTTATCGGTTTTGGAACAAGAGTAACTCTTGGACACTCTAGCAATATGCTCATCGTCGATAAAGTTACCGTATATATTTTCTATTTTACGCAAGTAGTATTACTAGGAAGGATAATCTTTAGTATAACCGCATATTTTGGCAAAATAAGCCCATTTTTCGATATAAGCGCAACTTTGTGGATTGTACTATTTATTTGGTGGATGGCGAAATATTTTAAGATTTTGGCTTTCGGAGAGAAAGTTATTCCTAAATAGATTTTATTTTGTTTAACTTTCCTCTCTACTCATATCTTTTATAAGAGTTATATTATTAATTTGCCATATTATCAAAAAATTCTATTTCTTTATAGGAGCTAAAGATATGGTGATAAAAAGAATAGTAGAAAGCTCTTATTTCCAAAATTTTATTATTGCCTTAATAATTATAAACGGTATTACTTTAGGATTGGAAACATATAAAAATATATATCTAAGATATGAAAAACTTTTTTATATTTTTAATTTTTTCGTATTAACTGTTTTTACTATTGAAATAACTCTAAGAATAATAGTTTACAAAAAAAAATTTTTTAAGGATGGATGGAGTCTTTTTGATTTTTTTGTTGTTTTTATATCGCTAATTCCTTCCGGAAATGGATTTGAGATTTTAAGAGTATTAAGAGTTTTCAGAATATTAAGAATTATTACGGTTATTCCTAAAATGAGGAAAATCGTAAGTGCTCTATTTAGTGTAATACCTAGTATACTATCAATTGCCGGATTACTATTTATAATATTTTATGTCTCATCAGTAATGGTTACTCAACTTTATGGAGAAACTTTTCCGGAGTGGTTTGGAAGTTTAGAAAGATCGCTGTATACTCTTTTTCAAATTATGACATTAGAGTCTTGGTCTATGGGTATAGTAAGACCTGTAATGGAACAACATCCATATGCATGGATATTTTTCATACCTTTTATATTTATAGTCACTTTTATTATGATAAACTTAATAATAGCAATAGTTGTAGACGCTATGAATGAAATAACTAAAAAAGATACTGAAATTATAACTAATGAAATTCACGAAAAAGATCTAAAATTGTTATCTGAAATTGAAAATATAAAACAAGAGATTATTAGTTTAAAAAAGATTATTGAAAATAAAAACTAATATTTAAAAAACATTTTTATATCGATAAATAGGAAGCAAAATTGAATGTTTATAAAGCCGCCGCAATTTTTATTATAATATTTGGTTTAAAATTTATATCTCCTATATTAGTTTATATTATTTTTTCGGCTTTTTTAACAATTATATTAGTACCGATTTTCACTTATATAGATAAAAAAGGGCTTCCAGCGTTTATAGCTTATTTTATTACAATAACCATACTTATACTAATTTTTACTACTATTTATATATTAATAGATAATTCAATAAAAGGTTTTTTATCTAATCTACCCGAATATCAAGAAAAATTTAACGAATATAAACTTATAGTCCAACAAATTATTAATAAATACAACTTAAATATCAGTTTAGAAAATATAGATATATTTACTATTATCAATCAATCCTTTAAAAAAATAGGTTCTATCGCTACGAGTATCCTTATAATAATTATAGGGGTAAGTTTTTTACTTTTTGAGTCAAAGAGTTTCGGTAGAAGAATTTCCAAAATAGTTAACAATAAAATCAATTTAAAAAATTTCTATAACAACACTCAAAAATATTTTTTAATCAAAACATTTACAAGTTTTCTTACGGGCCTATTTATAGGATTGATGCTTTATTTTTTTGGAGTAGACTTTGCTTTTTTATTTGGATTTTTAGCTTTTTTGTTCAACTTTATTCCTGTAATAGGCTCTATAATAGCCTCAATTCCCGGTATTTCCATCGCCCTCGTTACTCAAGATTTATGGATAACTTTTTATGTAGGTTTATTATACCTTGTTATAAATATTTCCATTTCAAATATATTAGAACCTAAAATTATGGGAGAAGGTTTGGATCTATCTCCAGCAATAATTTTCTTCTCCCTTTTGTTTTGGGGTTGGATATTTGGAATAATAGGCACTTTTTTGGCCGTACCGTTAACAATGACGTTAAAATTGGCTTTTGAAAGTTCAAACGATACAAAATTGATCGGAGAACTTATGTCTAGACATAAAAAAAATTAGTTATAAATTAACAAATTTTTTCTAATTCTTCCCAATAATAATTCATTATTTTTAAATAGCTTTTAAATCTATCACAAGATATTTCGCCTCTTTTAACCGCCTTTTTTTTTACTTCACAATCAGGTTCGTTAGTATGAGTACAATCTGGAAATTTGCAAGAGTATCTCAAAAACTCTCTAAAATAGAGTCTAACCTCTTTTTTATCCATAAAATAGGTAGCTTCAACCCTACTAAATCCTGGAGTATCGGCAATAAACGAGTTTTCATTAAACCTATAAAGCGTAACCGCCGTAGTGGTATGTCTTCCTCTTTTTAGCTTTTCGCTAACTTCGCCGATTTTTATAGGGATATTAAGAAGTCTTGATAGTATAGAACTTTTTCCTACGCCGCTTGGGCCAGCTAAGATAGAGATATCTCCTTTTATAAAATCTTTTAAATTCTCAACCCCTTCATCTTCTATAGCACTTATAGCTATAGTCTCATATCCGGCCTCTTTATAGACGTTCATCCACTTTTGTAGTAGCTCTTTTTCATCATCTTTTAAAAGATCCGTTTTATTGAAGATGATTACGGGCTCTAATCCTTTAAACTCGTAAACAGCTAAAAAGTTATCTAGCAAGAAATTATCAAAATCTGGATTTTTTATAGCATTTACAACTAAAACATTATCTACGTTTGCTACGGGAGGACGATTTAGAAGGTTTTTTCTTTGTTGAATCTTTTCAATAACAAAATTGTTATCTACAACCTCTCCCTCTACAAAATCTCCTGCATAGAGTTTAAGTTTTTTTACCTTTTTTCTTAAAATTCCATTAAAAATTTCAAAAGTGTCAAGAAGCGTTATTTTACTGCTTCCCGCACTTCTGTAAGTAACGATACCTTTAACACTCATCTTTAAGTACCGCGCCGTTTGCAGCATTCGTAACCAAAGCCCTATATTGTCTTAGCCATCTTCCTTTTATATCTTTGATTTTCGGTTTGAAAGCTGCTCTTCTTCTTTCAATCTCTTTATCGTCTATTTTCACTTCTAGGGTATATGTATCTACATTTATATATATCTCGTCTCCATCTTGTAAAAGTCCTATAACTCCGCCTTCGGCAGCTTCTGGAGAGACGTGGCCGATACTTGCTCCTCTTGTAGCGCCGCTAAATCTTCCGTCGGTTATGAGAGCAACTTTATCTCCAAGTCCCATACCCGCAATTAAACTAGTAGGCGCCAACATCTCTTGCATTCCGGGACCCCCTTTTGGCCCCTCATATCTTATAACTACAACGTGTCCCGGTTTTACCTTACCACCTATTATTCCATCAATTGCCTCTTGTTGAGAATCGAAGCAGATAGCCTTTCCGGTAAATTCTCTCATATTGGGATCGATTCCAGCAGTCTTAACGACTGCTCCCTCTTTTGCCAAATTTCCATATAAAATAGCAAGTCCTCCAACTTCGCTGTAAGGATTTTCGATCGTATGGATTATCGATGTATCAATAATTTTTGCATCTTTTATCCTATCTTCTACGGTGCCGCCTTCTATGACTGGATTATCTAGATAAAGTACGGTATCGCTTCTTTTGCTTGCCTCTTTCATAACCGCACTTACGCCACCGGCTCTATTGATATCTTCCATATGAACCGTTTGCAAGGATGGAGAAATTTTTGCGATATGAGCTACGCTTTTGCTTATCTCATTTAATCTACTTAGTTCAAAATCTACTCTTGCCTCTTTAGCTATAGCCATCATATGAAGTACCGTATTTGTACTTCCACCCATCGCCATATCTACGACAAAAGCGTTATGAATAGCTTTTTCGTTTAGTATATTTCTTATCCTATACTGCTCTGTTAGTTTCTCATCTTTTGCTATTTCACAAACTCTTCTTGCAGCTTTTCTTAAAAGCTCTTCTCTCTCAGGCGTAAGCGCCAATATAGTGCCGTTTCCTTTTAGTGCTATCCCCATAGCTTCCATCAAGGTGTTCATAGAGTTGGCGGTAAACATCCCGCTACAGCTTCCACCGCTAGGACAAGCTTCGCACTCTATCTCATAAAGCTCCTCTTCACTCATTTTACCTTCAGCTACCTTACCAACAGCCTCAAATGCAGTAGCAAGATCAATAGGTGTACCATCGGAGAGCTGTCCCGCTTTCATAGGACCGCCGCTTACAAAAATAGTAGGCACGTTTACCCTCAAAGCCCCCATAATCATACCAGGAGTTATTTTATCGCAGTTTGGTATACAGATAAGCGCATCAAGTTTATGAGCGTTCATTACAGTCTCAATAGAATTTGCGATTATTTCTCTACTTGGTAGTGAGTAAAGCATGCCGTCATGCCCCATAGCAATACCGTCATCTACGCCGATGGTATTGAACTCAAAAGGTACACATCCACACTTTTTAATCTCATCTTTTATAATTTCAGAATATCTGTTAAGAAAAAAATGACCAGGAATGATCTCTATAAAAGAGTTTGCAACACCTATAAAAGGTTTATCAAAATCCTCATCTTTAAGTCCTGTTGCTCTAAGTAGACTTCTATGTGGTGCTCTTTGATACCCTTTTTTTATCTCATCGCTTCTCATAAATCTCCTTTATACATAAACCTTATTTATGGCTAATTATAGCCAAAAACTATGCACAGATTCAAAAAGATATGGCACTCCTATAAGGAGGGAAGGGAGTGCAAATCAGATACACGTTGCTAGGGGTCAAAGGGTATAAAAGATTAGAAAGGATATACTACAATTCGCTTATGATAAGCGAAGAGGTGAAAAAAAGAAAAAAGATATTAGAGTTTTGGGAGAAATACGGATTAGAGGCTACAACCGAAGCCTTTGGAGTTAGCAGAAGGACTCTTTTTAGATGGAAAAAAGCATATAAAGAGGCAAATAAGGATATTACGGCTCTTAATCCAAAATCACGGAAACCAAAAAGAGTAAGAGAATCTAAAGTCTCTTTGGAAATAGTCAGACAAATACGAAAATTAAGACAAGAGTATCCAAATATTGGTAAAGCAAAACTCTATCATCTACTTAAACCCTTTTGTGAAGCAAAAGGACTTAAAACTCCATCAGAGTCAACAATAGGCAGGATTATCGCAAAAGCTCCAGACAAAATGAGACACTTTCCTTATAGGATAGATGCCAAAGGAAGAGTAAAGCCTAAAAAGAGAACTTCAAATAAAAACAGAAAGCCAAAAAATTTAAAAACACAACCCTTTCAATTATGGGCGGTTGATACAATTCAAAGAGTCTCAAATGGTATTAGACGATATATCCTTACAATGATTGACCCAGTAAGTAGAGTAGCCTTTGCTGTAGCAATTCCCTCCAAAAGAGCAAAACATACAGCCTTCGCACTTGAAGCTCTCATTGATGGCATTACCTCTATAAAAAACAAGCAAAAATACTCTCTTGCTATTCTTTCAGATAATGGTAGTGAATTTAAAAAAGAGTTTGATGCTTTACTCCAACAAAAAAACTTTATTCACTATTGGACATATCCTAAAAGCCCTAAAATGAATGCCCATAATGAACGATTTAATAGAACTATTCAAGAACAGTTTGTTGATTACTATGAAGACCTTCTCTTTACAGATTTGGAAGAATTTAATAAACATCTTGCTAATTGGCTCATCGATTACAATACCAAAATACCACACTATTCACTTAATTTTAAATCTCCGGTAAAATACCTTCTTGAAAATCATAATGAGTGCCATATGTATTGGACTTATACAAACTATTTACAATTTAAAATATTTTAGTTATAATTGCAATCCAAATTCACACGCGGGAGTAGCTCAGGGGTAGAGCACAACCTTGCCAAGGTTGGGGTCGCGGGTTCGAATCCCGTCTCCCGCTCCATTAACCATAAATTCATTTACAATCGGTACCCCGCTGTTTTGGTGCAAGTTTGCACATCAAAACAATAACCATAAATTCATTTACGTCCGTAAATGAATTTATTTCAAGGTACCCTGACATTTTTAATGCTCGTCACTATTTTGCAAGCAAAATAGGACTTGCATAACAAAAATGTCCAAAAAGCTAAAAAACATCAAGCAGTTGATGTTTTTCTTAACGCTTTTTGCCCGGGTGGCGGAATTGGTAGACGCAAGGGACTTAAAATCCCTCGGAGGTTTTCTCCGTGCCGGTTCAAGTCCGGCCTCGGGCACCATATGGAAAAAAATTGACAACTGCTTGTCAATTTTTTTACTAACACACTCTAAAGTGATTTTCGTATATGCAGAGTGTAGCGATTGCATAGAAAATCACGGTCATTTTGGTTAACTTAAAATTTATGGAATTTTTTCGACAACTGCTTGTCGAAAAAATTGTTAACACACATTAGAGTTTCGAGCACTTATGCAAAGCATTGCGGCGGCATAGCCAAGTGGTAAGGCACGGGCCTGCAAAGCCCTGATCCCCGGTTCGAATCCGGGTGCCGCCTCCAAGCTACTTTTTTCTCCCTTAAGGGGAGGTGGCAGAGCTGGTTTAATGCACCGGTCTTGAAAACCGGCGTGGGTGATGAGCCCACCCAGGGTTCGAATCCCTGCCTCCCCGCCACTTTGTTAGTGGATAGTCGATAGTTTATAGTAAACAGTTAAAATCAATTAACTATTAACCATCAACTATCTACTAATATGGGGAGATGGCCGAGTGGTTGAAGGCGCACGCCTGGAACGCGTGTAAGGGTTAACAGCCCTTCGTGGGTTCGAATCCCACTCTCTCCGCCAGGAGAGGAGCATTGAGAGCTTTTTGAGTTTTCACTGCTCCTCTTCAGACCCGTGCAACAGTTTCAAGAGGCAAAGCTTCAGGGCGGGAACGCAGCAGAGCACCTCTTGGAACTGTGTGCCGCGGGTATCTGGGGAGGGGTCTTTAAAAATTTTTTACATAGTCTAAAAAATCTTCTTTATCCATAGGTTTAGCAAAATAGTATCCTTGTACAAAATCGCAGCCTATAGACTTTAAAATCTTTATATGTTCATCTATTTCCACACCTTCTGCAACTGCTTTTTTATTTAGTGTTTTTGCTAGTTGTACAATCAATTTTGTTATGATGATATCATCATTGTCTATATGTAAATCTTTTATAAATTCTCTATCTATTTTAATGGTATCATAAGGCAATCTCTTTAAATAGTTTAAAGATGAATATCCTGAACCAAAATCATCTATTGATATTTTAAATCCCAATTTCTTGATTTTTTCAAGTATCTCAATACTGTTTTCGATATTGTCCATTGCTAAAGTTTCAGTTATTTCAAACTCTATTTTTTTCGGATCTATTTTATAAACTTTTAACAGTTCTTCTATTTTTGATAAAAACTCTTTACTTTTAAACTGTCTTGCCGAAATATTTACAGATAAAGATAAAAGGCTAAACTCAGAATTTTCCCACTCTTTTATCTGTGCAAAACTTTTTTCGATTATGTAATTGTCATATTCAATAATTAAATTACTATTTTCTGCAATATGGATATATTCATTTGGATACATTAATCCTTTAATAGGATGCATCCATCTAGATAACACTTCTGCACTAACAATCTCTCTATATGTTAATGAGATTTTTGGTTGAAAATAGAGTCTGATTTCATTATCTTTTTTCAGTGCTTCTTTTAAATCTTTTGTAATCTCATGATAGTTTTCCATACTTTTTTTAATAGAAACATCAAAAAAGTTATATCTGTTTTTTCCATTTTTTTTGGATTCGTACATCACAGTATCTGCATATTTGATCAACTCTTCGGCATCTAAACTATCATCTGGAAATGTAGATATTCCTATACTACAAGTTACATTAAAAACGTAGTTTTTAATGTTGTACTCTTTTGAAATACTATTAATAATCTTTTTTGATATCTTTTCTATATCATCTTTATTATTGATAAAAGGTAAAAGTATAATAAATTCATCTCCTCCTACTCTTGCTATAACATCAGATTCTCTTAGAATATTTTTTAATATTTTTGATACTATAACTAAAAGCTCATCTCCTACCGTATGTCCAAAAGTATCGTTTATATATTTAAAATTATCTAGGTCTATATACAAAATTGCAAACTTTAGATTTTTTCTTTTAGACAGTTTTATAAAAAAATCCATTCTTTCCAAAAAAGCGGTTCTATTTAGTAAAAGAGTAAGCGTATCATGATAAGCTAAAAATTCGACTTTCTTTTTAGCTTCCATCTCTTCTGTTATATCCATACTAATACCAAGAATTTTAGTAGGGTTATTTTTATGTTTTTTAACTTTTGCCTCCGTTTTTAAATATTTTATTTTTCCATATTTATTCATTATTTTATGAATAAAATCAAATTTTGAACCGTTCTGTAAAGCTATTTTTATTTTATCTTCAAAAATCTTTCTGTCATCGCTTGGGATTTTTTTTAAAAAAATCTGCCAATTGATTTTTTCATCTTTTTTAAATCCTATCAATCTAAAAAACTCTTTACTTACAAAGAATCTATTTTTTTCTGGAATATATTCCCAACTTCCTATATGAGCTAATCTTTGAGCATCTTCTAAGTGATTCTGTTTTTCAATAAGCTTTCTATATAGTCTTTTTGAAATTTCACTGCTATCTTTTAACTTAAGCAAAAAGCTATTTATAGAGTTTACAATTAGAACTATTTCAAAATATCTATCCATAGTTTTAAGAATCTTTGGATTGTTAGGGTCTATATTTTTTAAATCATTGGCCAAAATATATATTGCCTTGATTTTTCTATATAAATATATAAATAAAAATAATAAAATAGTTAAAAAGATAATTAAAGTAAAAAATAGAGCATTTTTATATTTTATAAAAAACTCTTTTGAATAAAGATTTTCATAAGCAACTTCAATCTCTGCGATCTCTTCTTTATCATTATAAATTTTAAATTTTTTATATATTAGATTACTATTTTTTGAGATAAAAGGGTTTTTAGAATCTCTAAATAATTTATACTCTTTTTTAGTAATATAGTTTTTTAAATATATTCCTTTTAAATTATTTAAGTGAAGAAATATTCTATTTAAACTATCTTTTATAGGCTCCTCAAAATCAAAATATATTGAGTCTTTCAATATGGAAATCTCATTTTCTATAATAGATTCTACTCTGCTATTTTCCATATTTTCCAAAGACTCTTTTGCTAATTTCAGGTTAAAAAGATTGTATAGAAAAAAGATAGAGATTATTAAAAATATTACTATTAATATTTTTATAATAAGTGAATTAAAGTTTATCATTCTCATTGTAAATTTCTGCTACTTTAAATATTATAGGTTTTAGTTCTATTCCATATTCTTTTAACAATTTTAGATTTACTATTGGAAGTACTTTAGCTCCAAAAAATAGAGATACCAGAGAGTATTTTATATTATCATCTTTAAAACTAAAAATTAATCTTCCGTTTTTGCGAAATTTAGGTTCGATATTTTCTACGTTATCCTTTTTCAAGACGACTATATAGGCTGTTGGTACTTCTTTAAGCGACTCTTGATAACTAACAAGTTTAACATTAAACTTTTTATTGTATATTATTTTATTATCCAATATATCTTTAAAAAACTCTGCTATGGTTTTATGATATTTTGTATCGTATATTATATGAATTAGTACTTCATTATCGACTAGTTTTTTTTCTATTTTATAATCTAAAAAAATAATTTTTGGGTATATTTTAGATTCAAGCTCCACAATCTTTTTATCTAAACTGTTAGCTAACAACAAAATGGGTATTAAAAAAACAACTATTTTTTTCATTACCAACTCTTTGAAAATGAGACAAAAAGCTCTCTTCCTACATCTGGAATACGAGCATTTAAAGGAACAAACATATATCTGTTTGCAACAATGTCAGTTGGTTCAATCCAGTAATATTTTTTCTGATTAAATACATTTTTTACGCCCAATTGAAGAGTAATATTTTTCTTTTTATATGTAAAAATTTGATCTACCGTTGTATATGATTCTATATTTTTTATAATATCTGGTGTTTCAATCTCACTACCATATTTTATCAGCGTAAATGAGTTTAAATTATCCGTTATTTCATAATCTAAATAACCTTTTACTAAATATTCTCTTGTTCCATTTAAACCTAGATTTAATGGAGTATTTATATGGTTATAACTAAAACTTCCGTAAAAATTTGAGTTTTCATTAATAACTTTCTTATAACTAAACTCAACACCTTTTCCTTCTATATTTCCTATATTGTCATAATACTGTTTTCCTCTTGTTTCATCATAAACTCTTTGAATTGAGTCTATGTTTTTTTGATAGTATATGTTAAGTTTTAAAATATCACGTTCTGAAAATCTGTGAATAAAATCAAACTCTATCACATCAATTTTTTCTTGTTTTAAAGAGTCGTTTCCTCTAAATTCAAAATATGCATTTGAATACAACTCTACCCATGAAGGCGCTCTAAAAGAGTGGTTATACATCATTTTAAAACTGTTTTTTTTGTCTAAATTATAAACCGAACCAAGTTTATATGAATAATTTGAACCAAAATCACTAAATTTATCAAATCTAATACCGCTAATTAAAGAAAATTTTTTGTTGATTTCATATAAATCTTCTAAATATAAAGCAAATATTTTTCTATCGATTCCCTCTTTTAAAACATTTAAATCACCTCTTAAATGTTCTCCATACGGTCCTAAATTATATTGATTTTTTATATCGCCGAAATATTCTACATACTGTATATAGTATGAATCTCTAGGTTTAGCATACTTTAATAAAAATCCAAGAGTTACATTGTGATTTTGATTTAAATATTTCAAATCAGATTTTAAAAAATATTCAAGCTCGTCGATTTTTCCACCAACTATCAAATCTTTTTCAGGATCATAAGAAGGGTTCAAATCATAAGGCATAGTTCTATATTCGCCTTTCCATATATAATTTTTTATACCTCCCTCAATATAAATTTTTAAATTATCGTTTTTTATGTTTTTATGTTTAAAAACCAGATATTGATGAGTAAATTTGACTTTTTTATCATCTTTTAACGAAGGAATATTTGAAATTCCAAAAAAACTGCCTTTTTCATAATATTGCAATCTATAATCCAATGTTAAATTTTCTTTCTTACATAATAAACCAATTCCGAAATTTTTTTCTAAAGTATCGGCAACTTGTTCATCTCTAAAAATTGAAAAATCATGCGTAT
The DNA here is from genome assembly GCF_014466985.1 of Nitrosophilus labii. Lineage (NCBI taxonomy): Bacteria > Pseudomonadati > Campylobacterota > Epsilonproteobacteria > Nautiliales > Nitratiruptoraceae > Nitrosophilus > Nitrosophilus labii. The sequence continues at coordinate 7,610 of NZ_AP022826.1, read as the reverse complement.
AAAGATCCACTTTTACAGTCTTATCAGATAAAATTTTAGGTTTTGAATAGTAATAGTGCATATCCAACAAAAGCGGATTATCATCAAAATCAATTTTTTCAAACAGAGAGAGTTGATATCTCTTTTTATCGGAAGTATCTATAAAAAAACTTGATTTTTCATCTTCATCAAGCGTAATTACGTTTATTACACCCATAAATGCGTTACTTCCGTAAAGTATAGAATCTGGAGTTTTTGCTATTTCTATTCTTTTAATTAAAAAAGCGGGAAAATTGTAATAATAAAACTGATTGCTATAAAGATTATTTGTCACGTCAATACCGTTAATTAGAAGTTTTATTTTATCTCTATATTTGCTTTTATTTCCTCTAACAATAATCTGTTTTTTTCCGCTTGAACTCATTGAAGTTTCTATGCCGGGAACCAAATCCAATATTTCAAACAGATTTTTAGCCCCGCTTTTTAAAATAACATCTCTTCTTATAACCGTAACAGTAGAAGGAGTTTTGTCTATATTTAGTTTCTCTTTTGTAGCTATCTCACTAATTTCATTTAAAGTTTTTAAAAAATCTTCTTCAATATTTAAATCACTGTCTGCAAAAATAAACGTAATTAAAAATATAAAAACAACTATATTTTTAATCATTCAAAACCTTTAAAATAAAAAGCAAAAAATATTTAATACATTATAATCATTTTAAATTAAAATCTATTTTATTTTTTCTATTTTATCACTATCTATCTCTATAACGGTATGAACGTTTCCTCTTGGATTAAAATCAGCTGTAATTTTCATCCATTTTGGTTTTATCTTATCAAAAAGAGTATCAAAAATCTCATTTGCGCTATCTTCATGAGAGATGTATCTATCTCTAAAAGAGTTGATATATAGTTTTATTGCTTTTAACTCCACTACCCACTCATCAGGAATATACTCTAGATAAATAGTTGCAAAGTCTGGATAGCCGCTTCTTGGACAAAGACAAGTAAATTCGGGTAATGTTATGCTTATTTTGTAATTTTTTTTATGTTTATTAGGCCAAATTTCAAGATCTTTTTTAGGTTCAAACTCTTTAATCTCTTTTTCACCGTATTTCATACTTATCCTCCAAAAATCTTTTTAGTTCTTCTGATGAAAGAGGATTTGCAACAGCATATCCTTGAATATAATCAACACCTATATTTTTAAAAAGTTCTATCATATTCTTATCATCTATAAATTTAATAACCGTTTTAGTACCTATCTCTTCAAAAAAATTCACCCAACTTTTTAAAAGATTATGATATATCTTATCTTTTATCATTTTCGTATAATATTTGTCAAAGTGTATAAAATCAACTTCTATCTCTTTTATATATTCAAATGAAGCATTTAGTGAACCAAAATTATCAAAAGATATTTTAAATCCCATCTTTTTATATATATCTAAAACATGCTTGTAATAATCTATATCTTTATAGAGTCTATTTTCAAAAAGTTCTATTACTATAGAGTTTTTTGGAACATCAAATTTACTGAAAATCTTTTTTATATCTTCAGTAAATTTTTTATCTCTAATAGAAAAAGGGGATAAATTAAAACTATAATATATATTTTTAGGCAATTTATCTTCTTCTATAGTCTTTAATACTTTCTCTATTAAAATCTGATCAAATCTCTTTTCAAATCCAAGTCTATTAATAACGGGGATAAATTGGCTAGGATGTATGATAGAACCATCTTTGTCGATAAGTTTTACAATTATCTCAATAAGATCAAATCTCAAAGTTTTCAGATTAAAAGATGGTTGAAATCTTATAGAGAGACTTTTATTTTCAACTGTATCTATTATAAATTTTTCAAATTTATTGGCTTCTATATTTTTCTTTTGTGCTATTAAAACTCTTTTTGATTTTGGTATATACTGATAATCCGTATATAACTGATATAGATACTCTACTACTTTTTTTATATCTTTACTATAGTTTTTATCCGTCAAGGTTGCAAAAATCTTTATATCTATATCATCTATTTTTGTTCTATCGTATCTTTTTATAAATTCGTCTAAAAAAAATTTTATACTTTCTTGGACATTTTGTACTCCTATTAGAAATTCTCCGCCTTTATAGTGTCCTATAGGAACTTTGCCATATCTCTTTTTAAAATAGTTGTCAATTATTTCGGCAAATTTTTCTAAAACCTTATCACCCTTTTCTATACCATATCTTTCGTTTATATCGGTTAAATTATCTATAGATATCAAGATTATGCTATACGGATCTTTTGTGGATAGATCTTTTTGTAAATATTTTAGTATAGTCTCTCTATTAAAAGCTTTGGAAATTGGATCTGTGATTTTTTGAGAAAGTCCCTCATAAATCATAAAAAAAATAAAATATATCGAAGAAAAAATTGTCAATAATAGTAAAGAGAGGTTAAAAAGATTAAATCTTCCGTCTTTAAATATTACAAATATTATAACTGAAACCAAAACGAGGATAGGGATACCTATCCTAAGTGCAAGCTTAAATCTCGCATCCCTTTCAATCTCTTGAGAATAGAGCATCAAACATCCAAATGTTTTACATCTTTAGCATGTTCTTCGATATATTTTTTCCTTGGTTCTACCTCATCTCCCATAAATAGGTTAAACACATCACTTGCAGTCTCTGCATTTTCTACTGTAACTCTAAGAAGTCTTCTATTTTCCGGGTTCATTGTTGTCTCCCAGAGTTGTTCTGGGTTCATCTCTCCCAGACCTTTATATCGTTGAATATATGCACCTTTTTTGGCATTTTTTTCCACATCTTCCAAAACTTTTATAATGTCTTTATCTTTTAAAGACTCCGGAATTCTCTCTTCAATCTTTTCATGGATATATACAGCTTCTACATAAAAGGGATTGGTAAAAAGTTCATCATCTATAATAATCTCTTCCAAACCCTCATCGGTTTGAACATATAAATGAATTTTTTCATTATCAATATCTGAAGATAAGATATTGAAATCTAAAGTTGAGAGATACTCCTTTATATTTTCAAAGAGTTTTTCATTTTCCAAAGCCAAAAGATCTTTATGCTCTATAAGATATCTTACCACTTCTATCAAAGAGTATCTCTTTTCTATCTCTTTTAAGATCATTCTATAGTGTGCAACTAGATTAAAAAAGTCTATAAGGTCATACTTCCCAATACCTTCTACTTCTAAAGAATCTATACCGTTTTCGATCAGAAATTGGTTTAGTTCCGTATCATCTTTTAGATAGACCTCTTTTTTACCTTTTTTATATCTGTAAAGTGGAGGTTGAGCTATGTAAAGATAACCTTTTTCTACAATAGGTTTTAAAAATCTAAAGAAAAAGGTTAAAAGAAGTGTTTGAATATGGCTTCCATCAACGTCAGCATCGGTCATTATAATGATTTTATGATATCTTAGTTTATTCTCGTCAAACTCTTCACCTATTCCACAACCAAGAGCGGTTATCATATTTTTAATCTCATCAGACTTTAAAATCTTATCCAGTCTTGCTTTTTCTACATTTAATATTTTTCCTTTTAAAGGCAATATTGCTTGAAAAACTCTATCACGTCCTTGTTTTGCACTTCCTCCAGCACTATCTCCCTCTACTAGGTAAAGTTCACTAAAAGCAGGATCTTTACTTTGACAATCAGCCAGCTTTCCAGGAAGCGTCCCAACACTCATCGCATCTTTGCGTCGAACCAGCTCTCTAGCTTTTTTAGCCGCTTCTCTTCCTCTAGCAGCCGCTAAAGCTTTATTCATAATAGTTTTAGCTTCTATAGGGTTCTCTTCAAAATATTTTACAAGTTTTTCATATGTAAGCTTTTGAACAAGTGGTCTAACATAACTTGAACCAAGTTTTCCTTTAGTTTGACCCTCAAACTGAGGTTCTGGAACCTTGACACTTATAACTGATACAAGCCCTTCTCTTACGTCGTCACCCGTTATTTTTACACTCTTCTCTTTAGCGCCTGCATTTTGGGCTATATAGTTAGAAATCGCTCTTGTAAGTCCGGCTCTAAATCCGCTCTCGTGTGTTCCTCCTTCTGGAGTTCTGATGTTGTTTACAAAACTTAAAACCTTTTCATCGTATCCATCATTATACAAAAGAGCGATATCTACTTCGATATCTTCTATCTTTTCATTTATAAAAAAAGGTTTAGTTATAGAAGTTTTTCTGTTCAAATCCTCAACAAACTGTTTTAATCCGCCTTCAAAATGGTAAACCTCTTTTTTATCTTCTCTCTCATCTTTGAAAGTTATTGTGATATTGGGATTTAGGTATGCTAGTTCTCTAAATCTTTTAGCTAAAATATCGTATCTAAACTCAACAGTTTCGAAAATATCTTCATCTGGCCAAAATTCTATAGTTGTTCCCGTTCTATTAGTTTCGCCAATAACTATCAGATCAGTTATAGGGATTCCTTTTTCAAACTCTTGTCTGTGAATTTTACCGTCACGTTTTATTGTCATTATGAGTTTTTTTGAAAGGGCATTAACTACTGATACTCCCACACCGTGAAGACCACCACTGACTTTATAAGCCTCTTTTTCAAATTTCCCGCCGGCGTGAAGAACTGTTAAAACAACAGTTGCTGCTGGTATTTTTTCAGTAGGGTGGATATCTACTGGAATTCCTCTACCATTATCGCTAATAATTGCACTTCCGTTTTTTGTAAGAGTTATGTCTATTTTGCTACAATATCCAGCCATTGCCTCATCTATGGAGTTATCGACAACTTCATAGATGAGGTGATGTAATCCGTTTATATTTGTATCACCGATATACATTCCCGGTCTTTTTCTGACCGCTTCTAGACCTTTTAAAACTTTTATCTTCTCGGCACCGTAATTTTTTTCCATTGTTTACCTCTTTGAGAAAATAGAGGGAAAGCCCTCTTATAAAATTTATAGATTATATCTTTTTTTTGTTAAATTATCGATTAGATTACGATAGGCATTATTATAGTAAGGAAGTTATCGTTTTTAAGTAAGAATGGAAGTTCTGGTTCATTTAGCCCCATTTGAAACTCATTGCCTTCTATGTTTGCTAAGAAATCCAAAAGATATCTACTGTTTATTGCCATTACAAATTTTTCTTCAAAAGGAGTTTCAACCTCTATTTCTGTTTGTGCTTCAATGTTTTCTTCACTTAGACTTTTAAAGATGATTCTATCTTTTAAAAATGTAAGTTTTATTTCGTTGGATATGGTAGTTATCTGTTTAATCGCTTCTACCATTTTATCTTTTGGTAAGTTTAATTGAAATCTAAGATCTTTAGGGACAATTCTTTCGTAATCTGGAAATTTTCCGTTTATAAGTTTTGTAAAAAAGAGGTAGTTTCCAGATTTTATTATAAGATTTGTTTCGTCATAAAATATATTTATATCTTCTAAAAAGAGTTTTTGAATTTCTAATATAGCTTTTTTAGGAATTATTAAAGCTAAAGTTGTTTTAGGTGAGTTTTGAATTTTTACAAGAGCTAGTCTTCTAGTATCTGTAGCTACTATATTTATGAACTCCTCTTTTATATCTATCAAAGCTCCATTAAGTTCAAATTTAGGGTTATTAGTATCAATTGCCGGTGTTACTTTTTTTAGAGATGTAACAAATTCTACGCTGTTAATCGATATATTTGGTTTATTGTCTATTTGTGGGAAGATTGGATACTCTAGCGGATCAAATATAGGCAATTTGAATTTTGAATGTCCCTGTTTTATAAAGAGTGTGTCTTCTTTTTGTTCTAAAACTATTTCTTCATCTTTTAGGATTCTTACAATATCTAAGAGTTTTTTTCCATTAGCCGTTGCTTTTCCTTCTTCTTTAATATCTACATCTTCAATTTTTGTTTTGAGACCTATTTCATAGTCTGTGGCTTTTAGTGTAATGTTTGTTCCATCTGTTTCAATATAGACGTGCGAAGTTATTTGACTCGTATCTTTTTTTTCTAAAAAAGGTTGTAGTTGACTCAAAACCTGCTCTAGTATACTTTTTTGGACAGAGATCTTCATAATTTCTCCTTTGGGTTTGCTTTATCAATTTTATATAAAAAATGCCTATATATTTATTAAATATTTTAGAAATAGTAGTAGTTTTTGCTGAATTTGTGAAAAAGGTTCGTTAGTTTCTAAAAAACGGGCTTTCTGAAAATATTTGATAAATTCGTTTTTTTCACAAATTTTCACTGTTGATGCTTTATTTTGTTAGTAAGCTCCTCTATTTGAACTTTAAAATTTTCATCTTTTTGCATAATTTCATTTATTTTTTTCATAGCATGACTGACTGAAGTGTGATCTTTCATTCCAAAATATTGCGCAAGTGCTGGCATAGAGTTTGGTGTTAGATTTCTGGCTAGATACATAACGATTCTTCTTGCGTTTACTATCTGGCGGCTTCTTGATTTGCTTTTTATTTCGCTTGGTTTTACGTTTAACTCTTGGGATACAACTCTAATGATATCTTCCATAGTAATATTTTCTTGCTGCTCTTTGATCTGCTCTTTTAGTACGCTTTTGGCGAAATCTAGTGTTATTTTTTGATTCATCAAAGAGGCGTATGCGTTGAGTTTGATGATGATACCTTCGATTTCTCTAATATTGTTATCCATTTTTGCGGCTAAGTAGTTTACAACTTCATTATCGAGGCTTATTCCATCAAGTTCACATTTTTTCTTTATAATAGCAATTTTTGTTTCAAGTTCAGGAGGCTGGATATCTGCTATGAGACCCCATTCAAACCTGCTTTTTAATCTATCTTCAAGTCCGGCAATTAGTTTTGGATGTTTGTCGCTTGTTAAAACTATCTGTTTTAATTTGTTATGAAGTTCGTTAAATGTGTGAAAAAACTCCTCTTGGGTCTGCTCTTTTCTGCTAAGAAACTGTACATCATCTATCAAAAGCAGATCGCACTGTCTATACTTTTCTCTAAATCTCTCCATTGTTCCCATTCTAAGGTGGTAAGTAAAATCGTTCATAAATTGTTCTGTTGTCGTATATATGATAGATTTTCCTCTATCTAGATTAAAATTTCCTATAGCTTGTAAAAGATGAGTTTTTCCAAGACCTACACCGCCGTAAATAAAGAGTGGATTGTAGAGCTGTCCCGGCTTTTCAGCTACACTTAAAGCGGCAGTATATGCAAACTGGTTTGAACTTCCCACAACAAAATTTTCAAATGTGTATGAAGGATTTAGTTTTGTACTTGTGCTACTCTTTTGAGTCTCTTTTTTTGAAATAATTTTTCGTTTTTTATCAGATTTTCCAACAACTATTTCAACTTCCGGTTTTACGCCTGTTTTAATCTCGTAAAGTTGGGCTATTTTTTTGGAGTATTTTGTTTTTACCCAGTTTGCGATAAGAGGATTTGGAGCTTTATATACTGCAAAATCGCTTTTTGAGGACTTTTCATCATATTTTAATTGTTTTATATATCTTTCATACTCTATATTTGTTATCTCATCTTTTAACATATCTAAAATCTGATTTCCAAGCATATCTACCCTTGAAAAAAAATTTCACATTGTGAAAAAAATGTGAATTATGTGAATATTTTATCTAAAACTTTCCTATATTTAGTTAAAATCAATTTTAGAAAAAATAAATCACAATGTGAA